>JAOHMI010000025.1 GCA_028101965.1 Bacteriovoracaceae bacterium | reverse complement strand
CCCTAGGGCTAAATGATGATTGCAAAGTTGTCGACTTATATCTCTCAGGATTACTCAAATCAGGAGGAAAGAAGTTCGATCATTGGATTTTAGATATTTCAACGAAAGGAAAAAAAAATAAATCCATATTAGTTAAGAGTGAAATATTTATTGAAGAGTGGGCTAAAAGTAAATGTCCACAGTCGTTTAAACTTAAACAAAACTTTACTTCAAAGAATATTAGTAAAACTTTGGAAAAGTTTAAATTAAAGATTCCTAAAACAATTTCGGAGTGCTCTGCCATTCATAAAAAAATGCTCAGTGATGTTAAGTCTCCCTATTATTGCAGCTTAGTAAGTTCGATAAAAGAGATCCCAAGCATTGAAAGGAAAATCTCAAAAACATCCCCACAAAACTTTGCAGATTTGAATAATCTAAAAAAAGAACTTGCTATTTCTAGAAAGAAACAAAGAGTTATTAAAGGAGATGCTTTTCACTATCTTGACAACTTTTGCTCCAACGTCTCCCACACTGAACTTTTTTGTTTGAAGTTTTTTAGAGCTAATGGTTGGAAAAAAATATTCTCTCAAGAATTAAATCCTCTTTATGCCGTCCCTACTTGCATGAATCTTGTTTCTTCGACACAAGAAAATAAGAAATCAGGGCTGAGTTGTTCAAACAAAATCGGTGCAAATAAAAAAGTTTGCATGCATGGTAATTCTCAAATTAAAACTTCATTCCCTCGCCCAAATTGCCATCAATTACAAATGGCTTTTAATCATTCAAAAATTAAATTTAATCGTTTGGATTGTCCAAATAGGATTGGAAACAATTCAATCGTCACGATTAATCGTTTCCTTAATCACTTTGGGAAATATCCCGATAAGCATACATCTAATAATAAAACAACCTCTCATAAAAAACTTATTGATCAGTGTAGTTCTCACTCGATAAATACTTTTGCACGATTTAACCTAACGGTTCCTCAAAGCAAAGCATGGCAAAATCAACTGTGCTTTATGAATAAAATTGAAAATAAGGAAGAATGCTTTCCAGTCATCTTTGGGTCTTCTCCTGACTCTGAACTTTCTCTTCAAACAAATATTGATAAAATTCTTAATAAAACTAAAGCCAAGGACTCTAAAACGAAATGCTTTAGCGTCTTGGAAAGAGATTATAACCCCAATTTATTACAATATAAGTCAGGTTGCCATATCGTTATTCAAGATGATTGCAGAATTAATAAATGCCAGTTTGATATCTATTATAATACTTTAAAAATGAGGCATATTAAGCCTAAGTATGGAAATAATTTTCAATTATTCCCTCATACCTTCAAGGATGACAAGCTTTCGCAATTAAGTCTATTAAAAGAAGAAACCAATTTAAAGTATCGAAATATAACAAATCTCTTTGAGTACAAATTCCATTTAAAAAACCATCCAAATACAATGGTCCTAGGAGTGGGTTGCCGGGAAGATTTATTACCATTGAATTATAAAAGACGATCCTTTAATCAATGTACTCCCGAAAGTTTTTTAATTGATAATTACATTGAAGAAGATGAAATAGTTTCTTTCGTTATGTATTTAAGTATGGATGATATAACAACTCCTCGAATAATAACTTGGAAGAACTTGTATCGATCAATTAAAGGAATACAGAAATTCTCCCCATTACTCAATTGGAATTTAATAGCGTTTTATGAAAAATAATATGAACTTACCATTAATTCTCTTTTTGCTATTCACCATGCCGCTGTCACTATACGCAAAAATATCAATCTTGAAAACAAAACTTAGCCAAGAAATGATTAGGTATATAGATGCAGAAGGGAAATTCACTTACTACCAAAAGAAAGATGGTTCTCTCTATCTTAGTAGTAATTATGATGTAAAAAAAATTCTGGAAGGAAATCCAAATACATTTTACCAAATCATTGAAGGTGATGATTTTATCGTTATTCAAGAAAATAAGAATTACTTTAATCACTTATCATTAAACAAGAACTCTGCTCTATCAATTTCCAAAATAGGCAGCAAAACCATAACAAAAATTGGAGAGGGTTCTCACCCAAAACTTCACCTTAAAGATCGTTGGCTATCTTACTTTGATTACAATGAAAGGAAAATTAAATTTCACTTGAGAGACTTCCCTGAAAAGAATTTCTCAATCAAAGTGAAAAATAATTATCCAAATTTCTCTCCTATTGTGGAAATGCTCAATGAACAAACAATTTTATATACGGACTATAATGATGTTGGAGAATCACTAATATATCTCTTCGATAAAGTTACAAAAGAATTTAAAAATATTTACAATAGTAAGGCAATTGGAAGAAAGCTAGAGTTTTGCCTGACTGAAAAAGACCTTATTGTTGGAGAATTCGACTTTCATGGAAATCATGGAGGGTCTCTGATATCATCAATTCCAAATACCGGCCTTTATCGATTAATAAAGCCAAAATCATTATACTCTTCAAAACTCTCTGATATTGGTCACATGGATTGCTTAAATCAGTCTAAAATATATTTTTTAAAAACAACAAAACAAGTTAAGAAGCTTAACTACAAAGAAAGCGATCTCTTTTCACTGGAGATCTCCAGTAAGAAAATTAAACAAATCACAAAATTTGGAGATATTTATAATTACTTTAAAATGAGCAATCAAATTTATATTCCTCGTCTTGAACAATACTATGTCTTGGGTGCCAAAAGTGATTTTTCAGATGATAGCCTAAAAAAAGAAGATAAAGAAAAAGGAGACAACGATGCTTCTCCTTAAAATAATATCAATAATGACAATCATTCAATTAAATCTATTTGCTCAAGAAAAAAAATTAGTCCAAATAGTCTCAAATAAAAGCCCCGTTGAGTTTGAACTTTTAATAGAACAGCTTAATATGTCATTCTCTCAAGGATTACTTTCAAGTGAAAAAAAAGATGCGTATCTAATAAACCTAAACAAGATTGAGCTCTCTTTAAAAAAAATTGCGACCAAAAATACTCTTTTAATTATCAAATCTCAGATTCTAAAAGAGGTCATCAATTTAGGAAAATCTCTGAACTTCACTAGTAAAATTAATAGTTTGCAGATTCGAAAAGCCCAGAAAAATCTTAAGAAAGGTGGCTATTTTCCTTTTGGAAGATACATTATTCATTATGCCATAAAAGATTTCGACCAATTAATGAATACTGGCTTAATCGATAAAATGGGTAAAAAGCGACTTACCATTAAGGAGCGTAAAGTTATAGACAGTGAAATAAAAAAATTAAAATTTATTAGTCCATTAATTCACCATTTTCTATCTTTAAACCCTACTGAATTTAATAAGTTTTACACTTCTTTCTCTCTACAAATCATAGAAAGGCTCTCTCTAATATTAAATATGGTTGGAAAAGTTAGTTTTGAAAGCCAAATTGCAGAAAATGAAACTTTAGTTCATTTTGTTATTAATGAGGGGGAAGGAACTGAGAATAAATCAATTCCCATATCCGATCCTGCTCCGCCTCAAGACTCTAAGGTTAGAGAAGAAAATATCACCAATGAGCTACCAAAAATCAATTCAGAAAAAATAATCGATCAGATGATTGAGGAAAAAATCAAAGTTGATAATTCGAAAGCCCAAAACCCTGAAAAAAAGCAAAATTGGACTCCCTCTGAAGAGAATAATAGTTCCAAAAGCCTAAAAAATAATTGGGTGCCAAATTAATTTAGTGTATACTCCAACCACTAAATTTTAGACTAAAAAGGCACCAAATGTCTGGAAGCAAATTAAATTTAAAGCCTTATAAGGGCTGTCGTGACTTTTTCCCTGTGGCAATGCGCACAAGAAATTATCTTTTTTCCAAAATGAATGAATCAGCAGAGTTATTCGCCTTCGAGCCCTATGATGGACCTCTCCTAGAGGAAGTTGAATTATATAAAGCAAAAAGTGGTGAAGAATTAATAAATGATCAGATATATAGCTTTAATGATCGTGGAGAGAGGTTTGTTGCCATTCGCCCAGAAATGACTCCAACTTTGGCCAGAATGGTGGCTCAAGTAATCAATGAAGTTCCTAAACCATTGAGGCTATACTCCATTCCAAACTTAATGCGATATGAACGTCCTCAACGAGGTCGATTAAGAGAGCATTGGCAGTTTAATTGCGATATTTTTGGTACCTCTAATGGAAAAGGTGAACATGAGATTATTTCTTTAATCATTAATTTGATGGAAAACTTTGGAGCAGATCAAAGCCATTTCAAAATTTTGTTTAATGACCGTCGATTAGTGAATTTGTATTTCCATAAGATTTTAAAAATTAATGAAGAACAATCTTTAAAACTATATAAGATAATGGATAAAGCAAAAAAAATTAAACCGGAGCAGCTTAAAGAAGAGGTTACAAGTCTTTTTGAAGGCAATATGGAAACATCCAATCTAGCCTTTAACTATTTAACCATCTCCTCAATCTCTGAATTTATTAATTTGTTCAATGCCAATCAAATTGAACTGGATGAGGAGATTATTTCTCTCTATAAATTATTAAGTACTAAAAAGATAAAAGAATTTTTAAAGTTCGACCCCACCATTGTACGCGGACTGGACTATTATACTGGATTAGTCTTTGAAGTGTTTGATCTTCATCCCGACAACAAACGAGCAATTGCAGGGGGAGGTGCTTACGCGAACTTACTAAGTATTTTCAATAAGCCTAATGTTCCTGCCGTTGGATTTGGAATGGGAGATGTAACTCTTACCGATTTCTTAGAGTCCCACAATCTATTACCTGATCAAACTAAAAACTCGATTGATGTCTTCATCAATGTTCTTGATGAGGATTCCTATTCCTTTGCAGCAAACTTAGCTTCTCTAATAAGAAATAATAAAATTAAAGTAGAGCTTTATCCAGAACCGATTAAACCAAAAAAAGCATTTAATTTGATCACAAAAAAAGAAGTAAAACATCTCATTATCATTGGAGAGAATGAAGTCTCCACAAATCAGGTAGATGTAAAAAACCTTCAAACAAAAGAAACTAATAAATTTGATATTGAGAATACAGAAGAACTTAATCAGTTAATTGAAACTTTAAAGGACTCACAATAATGGAAAATACTGAAGATAAATCCCTTTCCAATACAGAGCAAATTAAAGCCCCCTTAGAGGCAAATCCAAATCAGATTGAAAAAATCTATAATCCCGCGGGAATAGAAGATAAATGGTATAAAGAATGGAATGATAAAGGCTTGTTTAAACCAAATATGAATGCCGAGAATGAACCCTACTCCATCGTAATTCCCCCGCCTAACGTTACGGGACGACTTCATATGGGTCATGCCTTAGACAATGCATGCCAAGACGCTTTAATTCGATTTAAGAGAATGAAAGGTCATAAAACTTTATGGATTCCCGGTTATGATCATGCAGGAATATCAACACAAGCCAAAGTTGAAAAATTAGTTTTTGAAAAAGAAGGAAAAACTAAACACGATTTAGGCCGAGAAGAATTCACAAATCGAATATGGAAATGGAAAGAAGAGTACGGCGGGATCATTATAGAGCAATTAAAGAAATTGGGAGTTAGTTGTGACTGGGATTATTTCACCTTTACAATGGATGAAACTCCTAACTTAGCTGTTAAGACTTTTTTCAAAAAAATGTTTGATGAAGGCATGATTTATCAATCAGATTATATTGTTAATTGGGATCCAACACTTCAGTCCGCCATTTCAGATGCAGAAGTTAATTATGAAGATATCGATGGTCACTTTTATACGATTAAGTACTTTATAAAAGATTCTGATAAGTTTTTAGAAATTGCCACGACAAGACCAGAAACTCTCTTTGCCGATACAGCTGTTGCGGTTAACCCCATGGATGATCGTTTTGAAGATTTAATTGGTAAGACTGTACTCCTTCCCCTTACAAATAGAGAAATTACTATTATTGCAGATGAACATGTAGACATGGAAAAGGGAACAGGTTGTCTAAAGGTAACTCCCGGCCATGATTTTAATGATTTTGAGATTGGGAAACGTCATAATTTAGAAATTAAAATTATGATGAATAAGGATGGTACCGTTAATGATTTAGCCCCTGAAATAGAAGGGCTAAGTATGATTGAAGCGCGGAAAAAAACCGTTCAATTGCTAGAAGAAAAAGAATTATTAATCTCTGTTGAGGATCATAAACAATCTGTTCCCCATGGAGAGCGCAGCGGAGAAATAGTTGAACCGATTGTTTCAAAGCAATGGTTTTTAAATACGAATGATATGGCAGCTCAAGGTGTAAAAGATGTTGAAGAAGGCGAAATGACTTTCTTTCCTCAAGGCTGGGAAAATACATATTTTAGTTTTTTAAGAAACCCACGACCATGGTGTATATCTCGCCAATTATGGTGGGGGCATCAAATTCCTATATATTATTGTGATGATTGTGAACATATTCATTGTGAAATAGAGAAACCGCAAAGTTGCTCAAAGTGTAATAGTGATAAATTAACCCAAGATCCAGATGTATTAGATACCTGGTTCTCTTCAGGACTTTTCCCTTTAACAACTCTTGGTTGGCCAAATCAAGAGGAAATGAAGAAAAAGCATTTTGAAACTTTTTATCCAAATCACACTTTAGTGACGGGATACGATATTATATTCTTTTGGGTCGCTCGAATGATGATGATGTGCAAAAACGTTTCGAACCAAGCTCCTTTTCGTCATACTTACATTCATGCTCTCGTTAGAGATAAGGATGGGGTAAAAATGAGTAAGTCTCTTGGAAACGTCGTGGATCCATTAGATATAATTAAAGAGTATGGTTGTGATGCTCTTCGATTTACTCTTTTAGCAAGCTCTGGATTTAATCGTAATATAAATTTAGACCCAACTAAAATTGAAGGGTATCGAAACTTTATCAATAAAACTTGGAATGCTTTTCGGTTTATCCAACCATTTATGCAAAATTTAGAAAAAATCGAGCTTGATTTTGATAAGCTCCATCACCATGAGAAATGGATTATTTCTGAATTGAACTTAGTGAATCAGCAAGTTAATAAATCCATGGATTCTTATCGTTTTGATGATGCCGCTAGTACCATATACTCCTTTGTTTATGATAAATTCTGTTCATGGTTTATTGAATTAAGTAAAAATATTCTTTACTCCAATTTAGACCAGTACAAAAACCAGAGAGCTAATGTTTTAAAATATTGTTTCTCAAATATTATTAAATTACTTCATCCTTTTGCCCCATTTGTTTCCGAAGAACTATGGAGTTTTATCAAAGATGAAGAAGAACCACATTTGATTATTTCTAAATTCCCGGAATACAATGATAAGCATGATGATGTTCTTATTCGAAAAGAAATGAATAGCTTCATCGATATTGTTACGACAATTAGAAACCTTCGAGTCAATGTTAATCTAAAACCAAAAGATGAAATTCATGTTGGAATTTACACTGAAGATGAAGAGCTTGCTAAGTTTTTCTACCGAAATCGAATTTACCTAAAAGATTTGGTTAATGTTATATCTGGGGATATTAAAGACAAGGCTCAAGATCGACCTACAAAGTCAATTATGGGTGCTTTGACTCATAGTGAGGTCTTTATTCCCATGGAAGGATTAATCGATCTTGACGCTTATCAGGAAAAATTAAAGAAGAACTTGCAAAAAGCTAACTCAGAATTAGACAAAAGAGATAAGAAGATTAAAAATAAAAACTTTATGAACAATGCTCCGGATGATGTTGTTAAAAAAGTTAAAAGTGAAAAAAGTGAATTCCAAGCATTAGCAAAATCTTTGGAGTTATCATTAAAGCACTTGCAGTAATTTTTCTTCTTTGTTTATTAGTTCAATCATGCGGTATGGACATGGCAAAGGGAAATCGCTCAAGTGATGATGACTCCAACTCTCCTCCCACCCGCTCTGTTAATAAACTTAAAAATGAGTTTAAACTTGATCAAGTGCACCCTTGTCGAACTCGATCGTGTCAAAATACAAATCTAAGTATAAGTGAGTACAATCAAATTAAGCAGGATTTAATCGATCAGCACCAAAACTTTAAAGGTCATATCAACCAAATTTATCCTCATGCGGAAATCAAAATACATCAATATAACCCAAAAGTTACTGCTGATTCCCCTGGAAAAATCGATTTTGAACATAATTGTTTATTTAGCAAGAAATCTAATTTAGAGCTATTAACAGGTGAGTTTCTTGAAAATAATTTAACCTTAAATTCAAAAAAACGTTTTACTGAAGCTGGTTCCTTGGAAAGAAGTGATTTCTGCCAAAGCAAATTGGCCACTGTCCAGACTCAGCCTGAAATAGATATAAACCTTAAGGTCAAATTAGAAGATGATTATTTATTAAAGTTTATAAAAAATCTTTATTACATTAACGAAGATTCCTTTAAATTTAAAAAAATTAGTATGGATGGCAAAGATTATTTAGAGTTAACTCTCAATCAAAATAAAAAAAGAAGTGAAGTCTGCGTTACGCATCAAAATCCGCGAATCTGTTATTTACTAGATAACGTTACGAAGCAATTGGTCATTATGATTGATTTAAACAATACCTTACCATTTCCTGGCCTTTATTTTTCACATTACACTGCTTACCAGGATGAAAGCTTGCTTGATTTTACTTATGAAATTCGTGAATAAATCGTATTTTCAATAAGTTATTTTAATATTTTTCAATTCAGAAATAATTACAATCTAGTTTTAACCTGTTTTCAATTGGATTCCAGTTCTATACAAATTCTTAGATGAAAGCACTGCTACTAATACTCATTTTTGGATTCACATTGTCTTCAAGTTTCGCAATTCGATTGAAAGATCTTAAGAAATCATCTAAGAAATTTACCAAAATTTTTAATCAGTATTCTAAAAAATATACTGGCAGAAAATTAAAAGTTATTTACTTAGATCACCCTGTCTTTGCCTTTGCAGAGTACAGCTCTAAAACAAATACTATTAATATTTCAAAAAATATCGTTATGATGATTGGACATATGGCCGAATTTGACCAAGTTCTTTGTCATGAGTTAGGACATCTCATTGGTAAAGGTCCAAAAGACGTTCGCACTAGGAGAAACTCACGTGGTCGACGTGAAAGACATGAGTTTTTAGCTGAAGGTCAAGCCGAATACTTTAGTTCTTTCTGTTTAAAGAAATTGTGGAAAACCAAAAAGCCCAATCTAAATTCTCTTATCAATACAATTAATAAGGTTTCCGCTAAAGAGCTTCCAATCATTAAAAAATTATGTGAAGTGAAAAAAGTGGATTATTGCGAAGAAATTCTCATTACTCATTTTCTAACTAAACATAAAATGGCCGTGCAAAAAGGAATGTTGGACCTTAGTTACACTAAAAAAGATCCACGAAAACCATCTTTTGTGGTTAAAGGATTAGGTTATTATCCTCATCCTTATTGCTTAATGGAAAATGCTTTCAATTCCACCATGTGCGGAGACAGCTTGCAATCTATCATTATGACCGGACAATGCTCTGAAAAGAAATTTGAAAGACCACCATGTTGGTATTTCGATGAGAAAAAGCCTCAAATTTAATATTAATCAGCGTATCCGCTTCCTCCATCTTCCATATGACATTTCTTTGGTTTTTCCCAATAAGAAAATTGTGGAGTAAAGGAATTTGCATCCTCACCTGCTAAACTGATTAGATGCCAAAAGCTACAAAATGAATCACCTGGTCCAAATGAGCTATAGTTTTTACGGTAAATCTTCTCGTCTTTTAAGGTGAAGCAACTAATTCCCGGATGATTAACACCATCTCCATCAGATTTATAAACTCTTTGCTCTTTTAAATAATCATTATTCTGATGAGAGACCATACGAAAGCGCCAACCTCTATCATGGGCTATTTTATTTTGAACTTCAGGATCATCCTTTGAGGCTAGAGTAACTGAAATTTTACTTTCCAGGTGAGGAAGAAAAGCATTAATACCATCAGCCCAGAGTGTACAATAACGACATCCCTGGCCCATATTATGTATCAATAGCAACTTATCTTTCTTTCCAAAAAGCTGCTTTAAAGAAACATTTCCATAGCTTGTTTCGAAGTTATAATTTGGAACTTCCATCTCTTCATTATTTTTTCTCAATTCATTTAATTTGAATGAGAGTTCCATTATTTGTTGTTCTATTTTAGCTATTTCGCTCAATCCAGACTCCTTTATGTTTAAATCTCTTCCATTTAAACATAAAGTTCTATCTAGGAGAAGGAAAGTAAGAGTGTTTTACAATTGCCTTTGAGCTAATTTTAGCAAACGATAAATTTTTTTAAATTTTTTCTTTTGCGCTATCTCAAATACCGTTCGCCCTTCATCATTTCGGGCATATAAATTAGCTTTATAGCTTAACAAAACTTTTACATTCTCAATGAGCCCTTTCTCAACAGCCCACATTAACGCAGTTTCCCCGGAGTATTCTTCTTGATAATTAAAATTTACATTATTTTCTTCAATGGCCAACTTAATTAGATCAGATCCTTGTGAATAAGAGCACAAATACATAAAAACCGTCATTCCATCAAAATCCTTTTGGTTTAAATCAGCTCCTTCCTTGATTAAATACTTCACCATAAAATAATCATTATTATAAATCGCTTTTACGATGGGAAAGTCATTATTCATGCAAGAGCGATCATCAATATTAGCTCCTTTAGAAACTAGCTTTTCAACCATGGAGGTATTTTTATCTCCAACTGCTATTACTAGTGCTGGTCGATTGCGGCACCCAACTAGATTTGGATCAACTCTGTAATCTAACAAAATTGAAACTAAATTGAATTTATCATCATTGGCCGCGACAGTTAATACATTGGCTTTTTCATCATTTGTCGCATTTAAATTAATTCCCTGCTCAAGAAATTCTTTTATTTTATACTCGTATTGAGATTCTTCTATTTTTAATAATTCAAAGGCTTTTGGATTTCCCTCTGAGTTTGCTTGAGAATAAAAACTAAATATTAAAGTTGTTAATAATAAAAATTTTAAATTCATATATGTCTCCTTGATAGCTTCTTTATAATTCAAGCAGAGTATTTATAAGCATTAATTCATTTTTTTTGATGCCTAGAAAATCAGTAGAGGAAATCTAAAAGTATATTCATATTTAATTGTAAGAAATGGATTTTTGGCAGAGAAAATTACCGATCTAAAGAACTTCTTTGTTGAGCATTTTGAACGGATTTTTGTCCACTGATATCGAGATTTTTAGTCAGGGATACAAGAAAAATAACTAATAAAAAAAACATGGCCTTTAGCATTACATCATCCCTGGTAACAAAATCGTACCAATATTATGATGAAGTCATAGTTCTTTGTAAAGTCTTAAAATTACTCTTCTGAATCCACGATTTCTAGCTTTGGGGCTTCCACGAAGTGAGGGATTAATGCATCAAGTAGCGGGTCAATTGAGGTTGCTGTCCCTAATTCGTCTAGATAGTAGTGTTGGCACATACCTTTAGAGTAGGCGGGTGAGAATACTTGAGCTTTTTTCTTAGTTTCAAATATGGCCAAACATTTAGTCCCTACAATCGAAGCAAGGTTTATATAAGATAAATTTGGTCCTAAATAAACTTTGGAGTTTTGAATTATTTTTGTCACTTCTATTAAGTCTGAATAATGATAAATTTTGTATTGATGTTTTTTAGCTAGTTCTAATTTAAATTCTTCCAATTGAATAGCTGCTTGAGAAAGTTCAAGACTTGAGCAGGTTAATAAAATATCTTGAGGATCAATTAATTCTAAAAAATCCTTGAACCGCTGATCTATAATTTCTGAATTATTTGGATCCATAGGAAGATCAAGGATAACTTTACCTATATAAGGATAAATTTCTTTTTCCACTTCTAGCTTTCTAACTTCTAGGGTTCTCATCTTTAACTCGTGGGTCTTTAAATAGACTTTGAGTAAACTTAAAAAATTATCAGATCGGTTAAGGTTATTTTGATAAGTAAATAAATGATTTAATACCCACTTTGTTTTGCTTGTTTCAAATCCAACTTTGTCTTTAATCCTCATAGAAAGACCAACAGTGGCATCTTTTGTTTCCTCTGTAAGATTAAAAAACAAATCTGGTTTTGGAAAATTAAAGTAGTGACAAGCCCGGTGCATAGTAAACATATTAGTAAGGTCATCTTCTTTGAGAGGATAATAATTTGCAGAGAAGGGAAGTAAATAAAGAAGTTCAATACCTTTCTCAGCACAAATTATATTGAGAGAATGCTTCTCTCCTTTATTCACCTCAACTAAATAATCATTTAATTTATGTAAGAAAGGAAAGCTATGAATCCTATCAATTAATTTGTCTGGAATGCGTACTAGGATCGATTTTGCCATGATTATATAATACTGTAAAATGAGCGCAGGCCAAAGCGGGGATAAAAATGTTTACTATTGGGACTGAAATGATCAAGAGAAACCCTACCCCTGATAGCAAATAAATAAAGAAATTCATGCGATAGTTCTTTAATAATTGTTGATAGGAATACTCGTGATGAGAAAAGGAAAAGTCTAAATAGTCATAACTAAATAAAAGAGCATTTATTGCCCAGACAACAAAATTGAGTATTGGAATAAAGCTTAAGGCTAAAGATAAAATAACTAAAAATATTATGAGTAGACTTTTTTTGATCTCATCTAAAATCGTTTTAAAGAAGTTTGACCAAAATGACTTTAACTCTTCTCCCATACCTGGAACTTCCTCACCATTAAGCTTCTTACGAATTCGATTAGAGAGAATAAAATTAAAGGGAGAAGCTAAAACGGTAACTATTATCACAAAAAACCAATTTACGATTAGAAAAACAATCACAGAGAGAAGGCCAAAAATTAGTTTCTCTAAAAAGCTCGACCATCCACCATCTCCTAACTTATTCTCGATATAATCTTTTAAAATTTTATGCAGATCATCTAAAATATAATCTCCTAAAAAGTAGAAGATAACTCCTCCCAGTAATATAGGGATTAAGGCCATAAGAAAATTTATTTTATCACTAAGAATTAGTTTGAATCCTTGGGTAAAAGATTTTGCTACTTTCATTTATAATCCTTTATTCTGTGGATAGGGTGGGAAGCGAAAAACGAATAGCTTTTGATAGAGAGAGAGGTCCTCTTCATTTTCCTTAATACTAAAGACTAAACTCTTTAGTTCTTGCCATTTATAAACATCATCGAGAAATTTATTTTCAAGATGAGCCTCTTTGATTCGAGTAAACTTGTTTTTTGCTTTTGCTAATAATCCAATTGCTCCAGTCACATTAGAATCACGAACATGGATATTAGTTGCTGCTACTTGGATAACGGCCCAATAAATTAAACGAATAGGATCATGAGAATCTTCAAGCCAGATATGCTCAAGAGCCTCATGGCACTCCCAAAACTGTTCTTGGTTGAAAAGCTCAATCCCATCTCTCATTTTTTGATAAATGGTTTCATCAAATTGAGAAGACATATTTACTCTTTAGCGGCAAAAGAGCCAAGAGTGGATAAACCGGCATCCACATAAATGGTTTGACCAGTAACCGATGTGGATAAATCACTAGCTAAGTAGACCGCAGTATTCCCTACATCGAACATATCGATATTTTTCTTAAGTGGGGTTATCTTCTCTACTTGGTTTAAAAAATCTTTAAAACCACCCATAGCTGAAGCTGCAAGTGTTCTGACTGGACCGGCTGAAATACAGTTTACCCGAATACTTTTTTGTCCAAGCTCAGCAGCAAGGTAACGATTAGATGCTTCCAGAGCAGCTTTAGCAACTCCCATGATGTTGTAATTCTCGATCACTTTTTGGCTACCATGATAAGTCATAGACATAATTGAGGCATTTGGGTTGAGCATATGTTTTAGTTTTTGAGAAACACCTATTAATGAATATGCTGATATATCCATTGTTCTTTGAAAACTATCACGGGTTGTTTCGGAGAAATCTTGGTTTAAGTTAGTCTTATCTGTAAAAGCAATAGAATGAACGATACCGTCAAACTTATCCCAATACTTTGACACTCTCTCGGCTAATTGATTGTAATCATCTTCATTGGATACATCGAGTGGGAATGTGAAATCGGCTTCAACCTTCTCGGCTAAAGGATCTACCCTTCTTTTTAAGCCTTCATTTAAATAACTAAAGGCTAATTTAGCCCCTTGTTCATGGAATTTTTGAGCAATACCCCAAGCGAGTGAATAATCATTGGCAACACCTAAAATGAGATATTTTTTACCTGCTAAAATCTGCATAGAATTTCCTTTTGAAATAGCTTTTTTTATCATAGATTGTTAAGAAAATGTACCACTATAGTGTTTCTGGACATAAATATTATAGGTTATCATTCCCTGTAAGTATTTGTATTGACTAGCTAAAGTAGCCCTTAAAAGGAAATTAAATGGAAACCAAACCATTAATCCCCGAATATATTTATAACTTAAAACCTTATACCGCGGGCAAACCTATTGAAGAACTCGCTAAAGAGAAGGGTATTGAGAAAATTTCCAAATTAGCTTCCAATGAAAACCCTCTTGGACCTTCTCCATACGCTATTCGAGAAATGACTTATGCCTTATGGAACACTCACCGTTATCCAGACATGCATGGACTTGATCTAAAAAATGCAATTTGCACCATGTATAAAGGTTTAGATGAAAAAAATATTATTTTAGGTTCAGGTTCTGAGGGAATTATGGGTTATATAGCTCGTGCCTTTATCCAGCCGGGTGACGAAGTACTTACATGTGAAAAAACTTTTATCGGTTTTCACATTTTAGCTTTATGTAGTGGTTCAAAAATTGTTCTAGCTCCGCGAACAGAAGATCATCGCTTTAATATTGAAGAATTAAAAAAGCGCGTTAATGAAAAAACTAAAGTCGTCTACATTGCCAATCCAGACAATCCTACCGGAACTTATATTACTGAAAAAGAGTTTAATTCCTTAATGGAAGTTGTTCCTTCTCATACCATCGTCATTTTAGATGAAGCTTATTTTGAATATGCTCGCTCCCATGTTGATTACCCTGATAGCATGAATTATCGATATGATAACGTAATCACTTTGAGAACTTTCTCCAAAGCTTTTGGCATAGCGGGAATACGAATAGGATATGGTTATGCCCACCCTGAATTTATCAAAGCCCTGCATAAAGTAAAACTTCCCTTTGAACCGAATATTATTGCTCAAAGAGGAGCAATAGGGGCCATAAAAGATTATCCTCATCTCGAAAGAACACTAAATAATAATACGAAAAGGTATTATGAAACTATGAACAATTTAAAGAAATGGGAATTTGAAACTATTCCTTCTGTAACAAACTTTATATGTTTTAAAACAGGATCAAAAGAAGCATCTCTATGGCTTTACGAAGAATTGCTAAACCGTGGAGTTATAGTCCGACCATTAATAAGTAATGGCATGCCAGAGTTTTTGAGAATTTCTCTTGGTTTAAAAATTGAGATGCAGCATTTCTTTGATGCCATGGAAGAAGTCATGCCAAATTTTAATAAAAAATTCCGCACATAATATTAATTAGTTTGAGGTAAAAATGGAAAGCTTTAAAGAATCTGGAAAAGTGACGAAACAAGCCCACGTCAAAATCCCCGCAGGGACATATGAAGAAGAACATGGAAGAAAAGGTTTTTTCGGAAGAGTCTCTCACTTATATCACTCTAACCGTCCCACTGACTGGAGTAATATAGAAGGTGAACTAAAGCCCAGAAATCTTCCTCCAAGTTTTGAGAGTGATTTTTTTGACAACAAGTTTACGGCCACTCTTAAGAATAATGATGTAACAATTAGCCAAGCTTTCTTAAAGAAATCCTTTGAAAACTTTTTTCGAAATGCAGACTTTGACGAACTTTATTTTATTCATGAAGGCGAAGGAAAGCTCGAAACAACTTATGGGCATATTGAATGCATAAAAGGTGATTACATAATTCTTCCTCGAGGAACCACATACAAATTGTTTGTTAACTCTCCAATGAAGATTTTAAAAATCGAATCGAACTCAGAGTTTGAACAACCAACTCGAGGAATTCTAGGACCAAATGCCCTCTATGACCAAACTGCAATTAAAACGCCTGTTGCCGCAAAAGGCTCAGAGCAAAATCTATCTGAATATAAAGTTGAAATAAAAAGATTAGGAAAAATTTCCGTTGTCACCTATCCCTTTAACCCTCTGGATGTTGAAGGATGGAAGGGATCAGTTTATCCTTGGAAACTTTCAATCTATGATTATTGTCCTATTACCTCTCATCGATATCATATACCCCCATCAGGACATTCCACATTTATTGCAAAAAACTTTGTGGTATGCAGTTTTGTGGCCAGACCATTAGAGTTTACTTCTGAAGAAGTTTTAAAAGTACCTTTTTATCATTCAAATATTGATTACGATGAAGTTCTTTTTTATCATCAAGGAAATTTCTTTTCTCGAGACAATATTGATGCTGGGGCCATTACTTTTCATCCTCAAGGAATTCATCATGGACCACATCCAAAGGCATTTGAAAAAGCTAATGAGAAAGAATTTACTGATGAATTCGCAGTTATGATTGATACAAGGTATCCCCTAGTTCCTACCGATGAGTTCGGAGAACTAGAGGATAAAAATTATTGGAAAAGCTGGATGATTAATTAATCAATTACTTTAACGATTGGTAATGACTTCATTTCTTTTAATTTAACATTATAAACATTAATGAAATACATTCCACCACTTACCATATCAGTTGTTTTAATTTGGAATTTCGTTCCTCCTTCAACAGTATGATTTTGAATTGTATTACCTTGAGTGTCGATAATATAAATCTCATACTCATCTCCATCATATAACCCATCAACAGTTATCTGTGAATGAAGGCTACTTATCGGATTTGGATAAGCCGTTGCAAGTGAAACATCTCTTTTCGGATCAACAATTTCAACAGCATCAACAGGAGAAAAACTAAATTCTCCATCAATATCAATTTGCTTAAGTTGATAATAATTAGTTGCATTTAAAACAGGATTATTATGGATATAACTATAAACTCTTCTATCCGTGTCTGACCCTGGTAACGGATTAACAAAAGCAATCTCATTCCAACTTACTCCATCAGTTGAGTGATGAACTTCGTAACCGGCATTATTCGTTTCAGAAGCAGTTTCCCAAGCAACAATAACAGAAGGATCATTTGAGTTAATTTTTGTCGCTTCAAATTTTGTTAATTCAACTGGAAGTGCTGTATAACACTCCGCGACTGTATGGAAGAAATTCTCTACACCTATAACTTGGCTTGCAAGTGTATAATTTTGATTTGGATAAGAAAAATTAAATGAATCACCATATGTCCCGACTGATGTTAACCACTCATCTTCTGTATTTATATTAAAACCAGAAAATAAATTATCAACATCATTAGATCCAAGAATTATCGGTACGATTGCTGTTTCATTCGTAGTAATTTTACCATTATTACTCATGTGAACATCGTCACCAACTTTAAAGTTTTCACAAGTTAAGTTATTATTAACAACTTTACCATGATCACCCGCAATGTTTAAATCTCCTGAATCAATAAATAGCTTTCCAAGATTTTGAACTTTGATGGTACCATAATTAGTTACATCAGACTTATCAACGCTTACTTCACCATTGGAAATAATTAAGCGAGGGATAATGGCACAATTATTATCATTTTTAATAAATAAACTTGCTCCATTATTATCTCCTCCACCGATAAACTCATCATCATCTAAATCATTCGACCCACCAGTGATTCTAAGAGTAGAGTTTCCTTTAACCTTTAGTTCTGTTTCATCCGTTGTGTTATTGCTATCAGTTTTAAGAGTAACTTTCTTACAAACATAATTACTGGCCACTCCGCCAACTTTTCTAATTTCAACCTTGTGATGTTTAATAACAACTATGTCATCAGTAGTTCCATTGGGGTTTCCACAAATACAAGGAACTGCATTGAGATCCCAAGTGGCTGGATCATCCCAAGGACCATCTTGTACTGCTTTGTAAGTAGTTGAATAAAGTAAATTTGAAAAAATAAAAGTGCTTAACAAAATTAATTGTTTCTTCATACATCATCTCCCTGTCAGATAAGTAATAAATTGTTAGAACTCTTAGAATAAAGGAAATGAGAATATTTCAAATTAACAATGTTAATCTTATACAATACAAAATTGTGCTATATCAATTATGTCAATTGATCAGGATAAGAGCATGAAAAGTTAATTTAAATAAAACTAAAATTCCCCTAGATTTAAATGAATGAATCTAGAGGAATGTCATCGATGAAACTATTATATGAAATTATTGTTTTACAATTTTCCTACTAGCTATTTGATCTGTGCTTCGATTAAAAACGGTTACCGCATAAAGACCTACTTCTTTCAATACAGAAGATGGTATCTCAACTTGATAGACTCCTTGCAGTCCTTGCTGAATATATACGACCTGCCCACTAAATGATATTATTTTAATATCAAAAACATCTTCCTCATTTAAACCTTGAACAGTAACAGGGCTAGACGTTTGAACTAGCGTAGGAAAAACAGAAACATTTCCGATCACTGTTTCACCTACTTTTATTAATAAAGATCTAACAGGAGAATAATCAAATTTTCCGTCATGATCTTCTTGTCGTAGTCTATAATAGTTTGTTTTGTTATAGACTGGGTTTTCATCAGAGTACGAATATTCTCTCTTGGTGGCTTCTGGCAAATCTTTCAAGACTGGTACAACAAAATCTAAAGTATCCCATGCAATACCATTTTCAGAATGCTCAATAAAGAATCCTTTATTATTTACTTCTGTGGCTGTTTCCCAATTTAATAAGGCCTTTTTTCTTTTTTCCTGAACTTTAAAAAGAACAAGCTCGACTGGAAGAGCGGTATGGCATTGATTAATTGTATGAAAAAAGTTTTCGACACCAATGACATTGGCAGGATTACCATTATTACCATCAGTATAAGAGAAATTTGTGGAACCTGAGAAAGTGGTCCATTCGTTGTCGATATTAGGTCTTAAACCCGTGTCTGTATTTTGGATATCATTAAATCCTACGATTAACGGAACAATTGATCCTGAATTGGTATTATTTGGAGAAGTCAAAATGCTTGCAGCTCCATCCATATGAATATCATCTCCAATTAAAACTTTGCCACATTCAGTATTATTATTTTCAAGAATAGAATTAGAGCCAATAAGATTTAAATCGCCATCAAGCACAAAAAAACCTGTTGGGTGAGGATGATTCTGATCAACAAAAATGATCCCTTTATTATCCACATCCGATTTAGTGACAACCACTTCACCATGACTGATAATTAATTCGGCATCCTTATTATATGAACCTCTATCATTAATAACTAAAGCCGCTCCATTGCTCCCAAAGTTTTGAACTATATCGTCATTAGTATCCGCTGTCCCACCAGTAATAACTAAACTAGCATTTCCTTTAATTGTTAAAGTATTCTTTTTTCCGTTTTGCGTTGGAGAATCTAGAGTGACTGATTGACAAACGTAAGTATCACCATCCATGTTAATTTTATGATTATTTGTAATAATAACGATGTCATTATTATTTTCATCAGTACAAGGAACACCATTTCCTCCTAATGATTGATTAGACCAATTCTGAGCTTTATCCCACTTACCATTTCCTACAGAAATGTAGGTTGCAGAAAAAACAGAAAAAGAAAATAAAGAAACGGCAATAACCGATAAGGATTTTTTCATATTCATCTCCCTCAAGATATTAATTTATTAATTAATTGAAACATACAAAAGGAAATGAATTATCAAAGGTTAGATGTATTTTTTATAGCTAATTAACTTAACTTGCTACTGAATGTAGGTCATGAATTTCAAGAAACAAAATTATTATTAACCTTGGTTAAACTTAAGGAAAATTAGAGTTCAAGATTGAGAACATCTTCATCTGTCATATCATCTGTAGTCGCAGACTTAATAGGCTTCATCGGCTCAGAGGCGGGCTTTTTTAATTTTTTCTGGCTAAGAGGAAGAAGAGCTGGTCCACTATCTTCTTCATAGGTCGAAGGCTCGACAGATACAACATCATCAATGGGGCCTAGGGGATCTACGCTAGATTTCTTCAAACGACCAATGAGTTTACAGGCACCCTCTTGGTTTTCTCGCTCGGGCTTCAACATTTCCATACACGTATAATGAAGACCTTCTGATTTTGAAATTTTATTACAATGAGAAATATTTCGAGTTTTATAAGCTTTACAGAAAAAGTATGAATTCCCTTTTTTCTTTAGGTCCTTGTCGCAATCTTGGTGCGTTTTTTCATTGTCCGCAAGCACCTTGCAAAGTGGATAGTCACTAGGACAGTCTTGCTTTAAGTCTGATTTTTCATTAATCAAAGCCAAGCATGCTATTCTTAAATTAATATCTTCTTTAATTTTTTCGCAATACCCAGCGGCTATACTTTTATGGCTATTATCTTCAGATTTTTGAGCATCAAATTTATTTGCTAAACAGAAAAATTTTTGATCCATTAAAGAAGTGTTTGCCAAGATACTGTTTAATCCAGAAGTTATTATAAATATCATCACAAGAAAAAACTTGCGCTGTTTAATAGGCATTCACTAATCCTTCTTCTTAAAATACGCTTCATTTTGATTATAGCAGGTCATAGAATTTATGCAGGATTTTGGTGAAAATATTGTATTTAATCAATAAATTGGCAAAAAAGTAATCAAATTAAATCAGTAGGGTATTAAAATCAAAGGGAATTAATTTTCTTAACCTCTTGAAATCATATTATCTGGTACAATAAGCCTATGACATCCATTTATAAATCACGAATACTTCTTGGCTTCTTTATTATGGCCTTTCTTCAAGCTTGCCAGAATCGAGCTCAATTAGAGCAATCCGACTTGGCTTGGAAAGTCAGTGATGTGGTTACAAAAGTAGAGAGAGTTTATAATCTTCCATGGAAGGTTGGGAGAGCTGAAAAAAAAGATATTTCCATGGGATTCGTAATTGAATTTAATGTTCCCACTCTAGCATCGGACGATGCTAAAGAACTTATAAAGAAATATAAAGTTAATTCATGGATCTTTAAAGTAGAGAAAGTCCGTGGTGGCCTCCCTATGACCTATGGATACGTTAGCGTCCCTTTTAAAAATATAAATAAATCTCTTTCAACGACCAGTATTAAAATATATTATGCGGCAGCTGCTGCAAGTGGAAGGTTTCGTTCCTTTGAATGTCCCGCATTCAAACATAGAAAAAAAATAAAAGATTATGATGTTAGTTATGGAGGTAATGAAGAAACAACAATATTTGTTAAATATAAAAATAAAATTAAATCCCGAGTTCATACCACTAAGTTTTTTCCAGTTAGCTTTAATGGCGGCTTAAAGCTTGCTGGTGACTATATGATCTCAATGACTCTTTTTAGCTCCGCTGATAAAAAAATCTACGGAAAATTTAAACCCTTAGATGGAATTATAAAAATTCAGTCCGAGGAAGAAGTTCATTTACCTAGCTGTGCTGGCATAAGAGAAGAGAATAAACCTGATAATTCTGCCAAAGGAACATTTGATATCAGAAACCTTCAATTTAATAAAAAATAATTATTAATAAGATAGAATCCATCGAAGCTTTTCAGCAACATCATTGATTTGTGGCAGAATGACTTCTTCAAGATCAGGATTATAGGCGACATGAGTATCTTTCGCTGCGATTCTTTGCACTGGAGCATCGAGAAATTCAAAAGACTTTTCATTTATCTGAGCACAAATCTCTCCACCCAAGCCTGAAGTAAGAGTCTCTTCATGGGCCACGAGAACTCGATTCGTTTTTTCCAAAGAAGCTGCAATTGTTTTATAATCAATAGGAGATAAAGTTCTCAAATCGATAATTTCCACACTTGCTCCTGTTTCATTTTCTACTATTTTAGCCGCCTCGACAGATTTATTAACTAAAGCACCCCAGGTTATAATTGTGCAATCATTTCCTTTTTTAACTATATTCGCTTTTCCAAAGGGAATTTTATATCCTTCTCCTGGATAGGCACAACGATTGTACCCTTGATAATACAAATGCTTATGCTCAAAAAACATGACTGGATCATCGCACTCTATTGCGGTTCGAAGCAAACCAAAGGCATCCTCTGCATTAGAAGGATAAACCACATGGATCCCAGGAATATGTGTAAAAAATGATTCTCCCGACTGAGAGTGATACATTGATCCCCCTCTTAAGTAACCACCGATAGGAACTCTCACAACCATAGGGCACTTCCAAGTTCCCCCGCTGCGATATCTCATCGTCGACATCTCATTTTTTAATTGCATATAGGCAGTCCAAATATAGTCAAAAAACTGAATCTCAACCACTGGCTTTAAACCTCTTGAGGCCATACCTATGGCTCTTCCAATAATATTTGCTTCAGCGAGAGGCGAGTTGAAAACCTGATCCGGTTTTCCTGCTCTTTGAACACCACTAGTAACTTTAAAAACACCACCTTTACCCTTAAGATCATTGTCATCTAGTTTCTCTAATTGAGAAAAATCGGCTACATCTTCACCAAAAACTCTAATTAAAGAATTCTTCTTAACTTCTTCTTTCAAAACAGTATTTATTGCTCCTGCAATAGGTATATCGGCCTTCCCTTCAGGCTTCGCTATTGTATCGTAATTTTCTGAGGTTGGATCAATTTCAGTTGAATACATAAAGTCAGCGTAAGTCTCTTTTTCAGGCCAATCTGTCTCAAGTGCTTTTTTTAGAGCAACGGCGACCTCTTCATGAGCCTCCTTCCTAATTGCTTCTATTTCATTTTCACTCATCAATTTTTTTTCAATTAAAGTTTTTGGAAATGATTTAATAACGTCAGTTTCTTTTTCAGCATCTAGCTCAGCATTTGTACGATACATCTTTTGATCATCACTTAAGCTGTGTGAATAAGGGCGAGTAACAGAAGCATGTATCAAAACAGGACCATTACCATCACGCAAATAGTTTTCGGCGTTTTTAACAATTTCAAAACACTCTAGAGGATTACTACCATCAACTTGATATATTTTTAATTCGGGGAAATTCTCTAATGCTTTCGAGATACTCCCGCCTGGAGTTTGCTCTGTCACAGGGACACTAATTGCATAACCATTATCTTCCACTACAAACATGACTGGAAGTTTTTTTACACATGAAGTAGTTAACCCTTCCCAAAACTCTCCTTGAGAAGTAGTACCATCTCCACAGCTAACATAAACAATTTCATCTTTATTAAAAGCAGGCAGATCCTTTAATCCCATCTCTTGTAATTTTCCTAAATAACGACCAGTTTCCGCAGCACCTACCGCTTGCAAGAACTGAGTACCAGTACAGCTAGATTTAGAAATAATATTTAACTTTCGATTTCCCCAATGTGCAGGCATTTGCCGACCATAAGAAGCTGTATCACCAATATTTCCATTTGCTTGGCATAGCATTTCGTAGGGAGTAACCCCAAGAGCTAAACAAAGAGCGCGATCGCGATAATAAGGAATAAAGTAATCGTGCCCACCCTTCAGAGTCATGCCAATAGCAGTTAAAATTCCTTCATGCCCTGCTCCACTAATTTGAAAAAAAGCTTTATTTTGCTTTCTCATCATAATTTCGGTGTCATCAAGTTTTCTAGAAATAAATATATTCTTTAAGCATTGACGCAGGTCCATCATTATTCCTTTGAGAAGGTAAATTTTTGAGAGATTATAAACTATAGATCTTTGATTTTAAAGCTCAATTAATAGCTGCTTCAGGCCTTCTATTTCTTCGATAGTTTTGACACAAATTTGATTTTGATTTGGAATCTGTGAGTCTTTGAATTCATAACCTACCGTATTATAACTAAAGTTAAGTTTGTAATAATGAGGTATAAAGTCAGCAAAGCTCAATATTCCATTATTCCTATTGTAACCTGGCATTTTAAATACTTCAGTATCAGAGAGAGTAAACACTGGAGAATTATCAGCATGTATTGCTAAGCAAGCATACAAAAAAGTCTTTGAACCGAAGTTGTAACTACCATCACCTTCTTTAATCAATCTTATTGATTCATCTATCAGTGATTTTCCATAGAAATCATAGAAATCTGTAAAAAAGCCTCCAATATTTCCACTTATACTAATCGATCTCCAGTACTTTAAGACAGGTTCTTGGTAATACAGATTCAATGAAATAGTTGAAATATCTTTTGCATTAATAAAGTGAATACCACTTGATTTCTGATTAAATAAAGAACTGTTGTATTGTTGTTCGATGACAAACACAGGGTTTTGATCATTGTCTAGAGTGAATAAGTCAAAATAACTTTTATCCGCATCAAAGTTAAATGGATAACTTCCTGTTAACGAATCGTAAATTTCTTGCCTTAAGGTTCTGCTAAGTTCCCTATAATAACTTTCTCTAAGTTCGCGTAGCGA
Source organism: Bacteriovoracaceae bacterium (assembly GCA_028101965.1). Lineage (GTDB taxonomy): Bacteria > Bdellovibrionota > Bacteriovoracia > Bacteriovoracales > Bacteriovoracaceae > JAOHMI01. The sequence goes on along the minus strand of JAOHMI010000025.1, from coordinate 7,288 downwards.
TCTATCTCTATCAGTTAGAAAGTTTTTATTAAGCTTTTCATAGACTCCAGTTAAAAATAATTTCTTAAAAACTGAAGATACTATTTGCTGAACTTGAGCCCCATCATAGATGTTCTCTGTAAAACTTAAGTTATGATTGGAGTTCGATTGTAGCGTAAGATATACTAGCTCATGAAATATCAACCAAGAAAATGAGAATGGAGAGATTATAAAAGACTTTTTCGTGTCTTGGTCATTAGACCTTATAATTTCCTTGTTTAAGTATATTGTATTTTTCTTTCTCAAGGCGATTTGGATATAACTTTCGGTATTTTCGATAATCGCGGGATTATGTGAGCCATAAATAATCTCTTTCCAGTTAAACATCGAATCTAATTCATTATAATTAAACAGGTCTAATTCTCGGTCTTCGTTGTGAGCACGATTTGAACTGTTATTTATTAAATCTCTTTGATTATTTAAATTATCCTCTAGGAAGAGTTCATTGATACCAATATAACTTTGTAAGGCATGTACGCTTTCATATGAGTCTGAAATTGAGTTAACCTGCCAATCAGATCTTTCAAGTGCTTTTAAAATGATTGCAACAATTGTTGAGTTTGAGTGATTTTTTAAACCTGTTAATATTTTACAAAAATTTGTTGTAATATTTTGATGATACTTTCTAAGATCAGATTTAAAAATTGTATGAGAAAGATTACTTGCAGAGAAACCATCTCTTACTTTACGTAAAATATTTGGGCTACACTCAAAACGCGGGATAGATTTAGAACTATTATCTTTATATGTTGAATTAAAGTAGTTTGTATAGAATATTTCTGAATTTAAATTGTTAATGTATTGAGTGAGGTCAAGTAAATGAACCAAATTAACGATTCTTTCTTGGGCATGTTTTCCCTCTCCATTATCATCAAAAGTCTGAATGGTACTTATTTTACCGATCCCACCATGACCTGTTTGTCCTCCATCTTTTAAAATGACGTAACTTGGTCGGGGTGCCGCTCCATAAATACAAAGGGATAGAGTATAGAAACTCAAAGAGATAAATAGTAATTTTAAATTTAATTTGAACATCTGTTAAAAGTTATAAGAATATTTAATTCACTACCAGAGGACTTGTAAAATCTATCGAATAGTTTATCTGTAAATAATGGGATCTTATCTTTTATTTCCTTAATTTTGTCTGAATTAATGAGTATTAGTCGAGAATTTAAGCCAGATTGATTTTGTGGTGCCTTTGAAAAAGCGTTTATAATCTTTTGAACTCTTAATTTTTGGGATATAGTAGTTTTATTAATATTAAGAATTTCAATACTTGGAACAACCCTCTCGAGAGAACCTTCCTTTAATTGAATTATACCTAAATAAATCATTCTTAAGATGACAAGATTAAAAAGCTTTTTTGATAACTTAATATCATTTAAACTCTGAATACTCTTCTCTAAGTCTGTTTCAAAAGCGTTAAAGAAATGATGATAAATAGGATGGCTTAAGACTTCATCAAACTTATTAACGGGTGAATTGTTAGGTAGATAATGATTAGAGCTAAATTGATCTTTTGAGCTCTTAATCAAACCCATGTAATGATCCTTTAAATCATTTCCCGTATCAAATACCTCTTCTAGAATTTCAACTTTATTTCTCTTACTAATTTTTGATTTATTGTTAATCAGTCTAGATAGTAGTGATTTTCTCTTTTTTTTAACTTCACTAGGTAAGTTAGACAGTTCTCCAAATTTATTTTTAAGTATATTTACATATTGAAGTTCGCGAGAATAATTTTCGAGGTTTTCACTCATAAGAAAATAAACCTCCTCAAGTTCCTATTCGCTGTAGCAATTGTAATGAATCGTTAATACATCTGTAGGAGAAACTCCAACTGCTTTTCTCCCACCGTATTGGTCTTCAAGCTTTAGAAAAGGGTAAAAATGGATTCGTAGATTAGGAACTCTGCTATTTTTAGTCTCATACTCTGATTGTATGATGCTATCATCGTAACAATATTCAACCAAAGACTGCCCATCCTCTTGATTATAGCTAGTACTCGCATAACAATTATCGGTACTTCCTGAAAACGGTACAAACTTATTGTTAAGGGCAGTGATCCAGGTTTTGCCCTTATCGGTTAACCTGCGCTTTAGACCTCTGGTTGTTAAAATATTTTTATCTGAACTGTTGTAAATTTCATCATCAATTAGTTTAACCTTAAATGTCACAGCTCTATTTCTTTGCTGCTTGATATTTTTCTTTAACTTTCTAAGGTTAAACCATTCTTTTGATTTAGTAGAATCAGGATCCGTCTTTACAAATTTACATTTAACTGAATATGCTTCTGCAAATAAACTTTGATTAAAAAGAATAAAAATAGCCACAAGCAAACCCCTAAGACTTGAAACCGGGCTTATTAGCGACAAAAATCCCAAACAATGATTAACACTAGCTCTCATAAATTTTACTTTTCGATTCAAAAAAAATGATTAATTCTTTACTTTCACAATTATCCTATGGACTAACTAAAATTATGCAATCCTAAGAAAAGTAAATTGTTATATTTACACATTCATCTAAGGTTAAGTATTGTTTTTACAGTACTTTTAAAGTAGTTTCTGACATATGCAAGCAAAAATTAACAACCTTTTTACTGGAAAACCAAAAATACTAACAGACATAAAAAAGATAACTAGTTGTATTCGCAAATCGAATGTGAACTTGTTGGATGTTAAAAAAGATCACATCTCCAACGATCAATGTTTTGATCTCAAATATCATGGTGGATCAGATCGTGTTGTCCATTTTTATCCAAGTGAAAATTATCATGCCATATTAGAAGAATTTCCGAACCTACAATATAAACAGATACAAGGTCGAATCGGTGAAAATATCTCGACTGAGAAATTGAATGAAAAAAATGTATCAATTGGAGATATCTTCTCCATCGGAGAAACAATCTTAGAGATCACAGAACCAAGAAACCCTTGCAGCACGATTGACGTTGGCTTTAATCAAAAAGGCATTTTAAAATTTGTCTATCAATCAAATCGCATTGGATGGTTTGCTCGAGTTCTAAAAGAAGGAAAGATTAGCTCGACTGATACGATAGATAAAATAGAAAACCCCAATCCTAAATTTACAATTGATTATGTTTTTCAAAAAGTAGTTAAAGAAAAAGGAAAAGACAAAGATTCTATTTCCCTAATTAACCAACTCCCTCAATTATCAAAACGCTATAGAGAAGATTGTCATAAAATATTGAGCTAATAATTACTTATGCTAGAAAATAGTACTAAAAAGAATCAAGTGCGTAAGATTATCCATATTGATATGGATAGTTTTTATGCGAGCGTAGAGATGAGGGACAACCCAAAACTAAGAAATCTGCCAATCGCAGTAGGTGGGAAAGGAAAACGCGGAGTTCTTTCCACGGCTAATTATCAAGCGAGAAGCTTTGGAGTTCATTCGGCCATGTCTACTGCTTTAGCATTAAAGAGATGTCCCAATTTAATTGTCGTTCCAGGACGACATCATGCATATAAAGAAGCTAGCATTCAAGTAAGAGAGATCATTAAACAATACACTGAAACAATTCAACCATTATCACTGGATGAAGCCTATCTAGATGTTACTGATAGCCAAGCTCTCAATAATAATGCAACCGCCATTGCAAGAAGCATTCGCCAAGAAATATATCAAAAAACTAAATTAACCTGCTCCGCAGGTATTGCTCCAAATAAATTTTTAGCAAAAATAGCTAGTGATTGGAAAAAACCAAATGGGCAATTCACTATAAAGCCTCAAGATATCAAAACATTCATGCCTGAACTAGACCTCTATAAAATTCCAGGGATAGGCAAAGTTACTTTTAATAAAATGAAAAAACTCAATTTAATCAAATGTAAAGACATGCAAAAATTAACTTTAATTGAAATTGAGAATTTTTTTGGGAGGATGGGAAGAAGATACTTTGAACTGTGTAGGGGGATCGATCAAAGTGAAGTCAGTTCAAACCGAGTGCGAAAATCAATGAGCTTAGAAAGAACTTTTAGTGAAGACTTCGAATTAAATGAGTCTCTCTACTCTTGGTTAGAAGATTTAGTAGTCAGCCTACAAAAAAACCTTCAAAAAAAAAACATAACCGAAAGCCAAGTTGATCATCTTTTCATAAAAATAAAATTTAACAATTTCACCATAAAAACATTAGAGAGATCTCAATATCAGAATGTCTCCTTGGATAATTATAAAAAACTTCTAAATGAAATCTCATCTAAAAACCCAAATCGTAAAATACGCCTTATGGGAATTGGTATTAAATTAAAAGAAAATAAAAACTCAAATCAACTTAGCTTCTTAAGTTTTCTTGAAAATCTTAGTGACGTCCACCTGGATCGCCAGGAATCCCTCGATGATAAGTTTTATCTACAACCTTATTGTCATCCAATGGATTAACAGAACTAAAAAGATTAAGAGATGCAAATAAAGAAAGAACTGTGGTGAGAAAAAATAATTTGATCATTTGAAAACTCCTTGTTTCAAGCTACCGCCTTAATGCATACTCTTAAAAGCGATCCCAATTGACAATGAGATGTAAAAGATTTTTCCACTGTTTAAGAATATAGCCTATCGTTTAATCATTATCTTACTTTAAAACCTATCAAGTTCTTGAAAGCAGGTTCAATAAACTTAGCCTATGTTGTGTTTTTAATTTTAGTGGGGAGATAGTGACTTTCTGTCCCTACCTATTATTAAAAAAGGAATTCTTATGAACAACTCACTTGCCAATATCGGGCTAATTCTACTTTAATTCTCTTTTATAAGCTGTAATGAACAAGGAGCTGGAGCTCTGAGTATAAAAGCAGAGAATTGCTTTTCACCAATTGACCACGTAGAGCCAGATTTACCTTGGAACCTCTTTCATATATGTAAATATAGTTTTAAAACTTACAGTGAGAAACACCTATTCTTACTGTAAGTTTTTTCATGATCAAAATCCAATGAATTAATTTCAATCAATTTTTCAATATAAGAGCAATTTGTTATTAGAAGTGAACTCATACAAAAGGGGACTTCATGAAAACTTTAATTTTAACCGTTCTACTATCTCTATCTGCCGTCGCATTTTCCTGCCCGGGATCAAGTGCCATTACCATCAAATCTCCCTATACAACAATTGAAGGAGACAAGGTCAAGGGCGAATTAAATGTAACAACATCGACGGGCTCTCAAACGACAAATTATTCAATTAATTTAAAAGAGCACGCTGAAGGCAAGCTTCCAATTTCTTTTAGCTTTCCTGCCAATGAAAAAGGTGATCAAATTATTTTTAAGATTATCAATGAAAGCCAAAGTGATAATGAGAAATACATCGTTTATTATGTAATTTATAAAGGTGAATCTGATCGAATAGACCCGCAACAGCTTTCTAGAAGTGTTGGTTGCGGATATGAAAAAGAAATTGAATAATTTTTAAAAGCCTCTTGCAAAAGAAAGCATAAATCGTCGGTCTTGTTTGCGCTTGACCGACGTATCGATTTCGCCTTCTTCATCCAGGACAGTTTGTTCTATAGCATAAGTAGTTAAATCAAAGACAAAGCTTCGCGACCTAACTCCTAATCCACCAGACCCCCAACCGTCACCATATCCAAAACGAACAAAGAAAGACCTCATATAATCAAACTCTATTCCAGCGCCAACTCTTCGAGATGAAGGCATCCCATAGGCATCTCCAATATCTTTCATACCAGCTTCTATATGAACTCGAAAATTTTTCCCCAGCATAGGAGTAAGGGATACCCCTGCATCGAAGGTAGCGGGAATATCTGGTGGAAGCCCACCAAAATCATCACTCTCTCCTGAGAATTTCGTCCCGGCCGAGTTCCGAGCAACATAACTAAGTGTTGGCAGACCCCAAATCGGTAAAGTAATCCTCGCCCCGGCGGTTAATAATGTCATAGTACCGTAAGTATAATCAGTATCTTCAACTTCAAGATCATCAGTTGGTGCAAAATCTTTTTGTAATTGCTTTCTCGTTAACTGAACTGCGCTCGCACCAAACTTTATAACTCCTCCAAAGAGGGAAACAGATAGACTGGCTACGGGACCTTGGTCTGTCCGCTGAGCAATCTCTAAGTCTGCATCATCTTCATCTTGTAATCTCGCTTTATTTTGAAGGGAGTACATGTAGCCTAATGAAAATCCTCGAAAAGTAATATTCGGAAAACTCTGTACTCTAGAGTGAGTGGTTGTTCCTGGCACATCCGCCAACAACTCTCGCAATCCCGCTGCACTTTGAGAACTCGATAAATTTGTTAATGATTCACCCGCAGAAACAGAACCATCTCTAGCTGCATTATTTAATCCATCATTAATTTCAAAAGATGCATTTAATAGATGAAATTGTAATCCCCTTACGGTTCCTAATCCTGCGGGGTTATAAAAAGCGGCCCAACTATCATCTACTTTGGACATGTATGTATTTCCTAAGGCGAGAGCCCGTGCCGAAGTAACCACCTCTGGAAAAGCATGATCCTCAAAACCAACAATAGCATACACGCGACTTGAAGAAAGTAGCAATGCAGGTATTAGAAATAGTCTGAGTAAATAAGTCGGTTTCAATCTAAACCTTTTCCCCTCTATGTTAATTTTATCAATTTCATTGATTAAGAACGTAAAAGTGGCAGCATTTACCAATTCACGGCAAATGAGTAACCTAAGCCATAGAACATTTGTCTTTCCGTATTACTCCACTCTACTGATTGCATTGAAAACTCAAGTTTAGCTTTTATGGGAAATGAACGCCACATGACTCCACCATATAAAGTCATGGTGTTATTTGCACTGTAATTTAAAACTTCTCCGTCAAGATCATCATTGGAAGAAATGGTCCCTTCAAACTTATACGTAGAAAAAGCAATCCCATCATAAAGCATAATCCCCCCAAGCCCATAACCATGCACAATGGAATAATCTTGAATGTCGTACTTCATCTTAATATCCACATCTCCTTCATAGGTATCTCGCTCTGCTCCCATTCCAAATGTGAAACCGAGTTGATGACCACTTACCCCGCCTTCACTCGATTTCTCTGGTTCACCAATAATTTGTATTCTTGCAGATAGTAGTGAAGGAGACTCGTGAGGAACAGACCACATTAGATCAAACTTCGGACCTAAGGCCAACCCCAGCCCCATCCCTCTTTGATTCGAGGAACTCATTAACAGAGGATTTTCCGTTTGATTATCACTCACATCCACAACACCTTCTGATAGAGTTTGTTGTCTGATTTCAAACTCTC
>JAOHMI010000024.1 GCA_028101965.1 Bacteriovoracaceae bacterium | reverse complement strand
CATATTTAAGATGTCTGAAGATTATGATTTGAAAAAAAGTATTCTTCGCTATCGTATTCAAGACTTAAAAAATGAAAAGAAATATGTAAAGTTATTGGATTATGCAAAAAGATATGTGGTCCTTGCTCAAGAGAATTTTGATGATGAAGGGTTGAAAAAAGGAATCCAATTAATTCTTTATTCTTTAGCTAAATTGTCTCTTGATAAGGAGTTAGAAGAGTCAATTGTTAATGAATCCTTTCGGAAGATGATACCTGCTCAATTAGTTGATAGTTACTTGAGTTATTTATATTTGAAGCAAGGGAAGTATAAAAAGCTTATTAAGTCATTTGAAAAAAATGAATCAGGCTATGGTAATAATATTCAAGCATCTTTACTTTACAACGTAGGTGAGGCTTATTTTAGAGAAGCGAAGTTAAAAAAAGCCATTAAGTACTTTGATCAATTTATTCAAAATCATTCTCTCTTAACGGAAAGTTCAAATGCTCGTTTACGGGTTGCTTTAAGTTATGACATGCTAGATAGAGATGATGAAAAAGTGTCTAAGCTGTATGAGGAAGCTATCAATCGCAGCTCTAATCCTAAAATAAGATATGAAGCTCGATTACGTTTTGTTGGTTACAACCTGACTAGAAAATTAAAAATAAATGCAAAACAAAAAGAGTATTTAGTATTTTTAGACCAGTCCAAAGATGAAAAGATGGTTGCAGGTAAAAATCTACAAGATTTATTATGGCTTATTCGTGGTCGAACTTATCTTGCTCTTGAAAATTATAGTGATGGGTTTAAATATATCGACACTATTCCTCTCGAAAATTTAAGTCAGTCAAAGCAAAGAACTTTTTTTGGAGATGGTGCCGAAATGCTACTAGGTCTGATTAAGAATTATTATGATAATGAAGACTATCAAAAAGCAGTGAAGAGTTGGGAAATGAATCATGAGAAATACTCGGATAAAGTTGCTCAAAATCCCCATGCTATGTTTTTAGTTTCTTCAAGTTACTTAAAGTTAGGACTGGATAATCTGTTTAAAAAGTACTTTAACCAGTTGAAATCATCCAAGAATAATAAAATAAGAACTTTTCCACGTTGGGTGAAATTTAAAAAAGAAGATCACTTAAATTCATTAATTTCTGAATTAGAAATTATGAATTACATGAATCAGAGTCGATTCTCCTTGGCTTCAAAGTTGTTGATTAAGCTAAAGGCTAATGATGTTTCTAACTTTTCGAAATACTATTACCTGGCAAAAATATCTTACAATCTTGAAAAATATACAAAAGCTATTGAGCATTTTGAACGGTTATTAAACAATGAAGTGGAGAGGGGAAAATTAACCCCACTACAATTTACTTCAACCGTACAGGAATACGCAGAGTCTCTTTACAAAGACAAGAAGTATACAAAAATTATCAATGTTCTCACAGCGCTGAAAAAGGATTTGAACGCACTAATGGACGGCTCTACTCAATCAGAATTAGTTAAGAAAACCAAAATCGTTGAAAGATTTGATTATTTAATTATTGAGTCTTCATTCGTTGTTGCGATTAAAGATTTCTCGAATGTAGTCAAGATGATTAATAAATTTAAAGATGATTACAAAGAAAGTCTTTTTACTCATCGTTTGAATTATCTTATGGCGAAATCTTATATAAATATGTTTGAAAAAGAAAAAGGAATTGAACTTCTAAACAATCTAGTTAATGGAAGTGATGTTCCCGATTACCTGAAAAAAGGTGCAAAAACTGAATTAAATTTAATGAAACTTAAAGACGAAGCAATCTAAGGATTAGATCGCTTAAAAAACATTAACAGACAGGAGGTCGAATGTTTTCTAATACCGCTACAACACTAATTGGTCATCACCCTAAGCACATTAAAGCAATAGAGTTAGCTAAAAATATTGCTATCACAAAAGCTCCTGCCCTAATCTTAGGAGAGGCTGGAACTGGTAAGAAAAGAATGTGTGAATTTATTCATCAGAGTTCTGTTCGAGCTGAAGGTCCTTTTATGGTAGTCGACTGTGCTAAGGATACAGCAAAAGTTGAAGGTGAGGTCCTAGGATATCGAGATGAAGAAACAGGAAAGTTCAATAAAGGTGTATTAGAGACTGGTAATGGTGGAACAGTTGTTTTAGCAAATATCGACGCCATTGACGAAAGATTTCAAAAGAGACTTTATCAAATCTTAACAGAGCTACCTGATTATGAATTAGATGTAAGAGTATTGGCAACAAGTAGCAAAAATTTAAGCAAATATGTATCTTCAGGTCGATTTCAAAGAGCTTTATTTACTTATTTTTCTTCTACTCAAATTACTTTATTGCCACTGAGAGATCGTGGTAATGATATCGCGCTTTTAGCAGAAGTGTTTGCTAATGAGATCTCAATTTCAAAGAATATGGGAAATGTAGTCCTAGCAGAAGATGCTAAAAATAAACTCAATACCTTTTATTGGACCCATAACATAACAGAATTAAAAAATGTTATTTCCAATTCTTTAGACAATGCTAAAAATGGCGTGCTCGATGTTAATGCAATCGAGATTGGTGAAAAGAAAACTGAAGTTATCAACATGGATAATGATGAAAGTGGATTTAGATTAATGAGCCTGAAAGATGCAGAAAGATTGTTGATTAAGAAAGCTCTTATTCATACTTCAGAAAATAGAACTCAAGCCGCAAAAATTCTTGGAGTATCAATCAGAACTTTGAGAAATAAAATTAATGAATATCGAGGAGAAGGTAACAATTACTTTGTTAACTTAAGATAGTGATTACGTATGAATGTAACTGATAAAACATTAAAGGCTCTGCAGATTGCCGCTAAATATAGAGAGATGAGACAAGAGATTATCTCCTCAAATGTGGCGAATGCAGAAACCCCTGGATATAAGGCTAAAAGATTAGAATTCGAAGAAGCTCTTTCCCGAGCTTTGGATACTGATGGTGCCTTATCAATGAAGAAAGGAACTGATGAGCATTATGATGTTGGTTCAGGTGGATTTAACAATTTAAAACCTGACGTCATTGAAGACCCCAACGGAGTCGTAAGTCAGTCAGGAAATACAGTGGATGTTGAACGAGAGATGTCATTAATGGCGCAAAATAAAGTCATGCACGAAGCTATCGTTCAATTAATAAATAAAAAGTTAGCTTTGATGAAATACACAATCGCTTCAGAGAAGTGATAAGGAGTTTGGCTAAATGGATTTACTAAAAAGTATGAAAATCTCTTCAAGTGGTTTGAGTGCAAATCGAAAGAGAATGGAAGCAATCTCTTCGAATATTGCGAACGCTCAAACAACCCGAACTGCAGAGGGAGGACCTTATCGGAGAAAAGAAGTTGTGTTTGGTTCAGAGCCCGCTAGGAAAAGTTTTAAAGACATGCTCGATGGAGAAATTGATGCTCATGCAGAAGAAGTTCATGCGACAGAGGTTGTTAGTACAAACAATCCACCTATTTTAAAATATGAGCCGAATAACCCTGAAGCAAATGAAGATGGATATGTAGCTTATCCGAATGTGAATGTCATGAAAGAAATGGCAGATATGATTAGTGCCCAAAGAGCCTACGAGGCAAATATCTCGGCTTTAAATACATCTAAATCTATGGCCATTAAAACTTTGGATATAGGGAAGTAAGACTGAGGAGTAAGTTATGAGTATTCAGAATTATGCCGGTTTAAAAAGTATATTAAATAATTCCAAAGCGACAGAATGGAAGAGTACAGTTGAGTTTGGAAATCGTGTTGATATTAATAAACAGGGCGGAGAAATAGAAGGATCAGATAATAAGACCTTTGGCCAATTTCTTACGGATCAAATAACTGAAATTAATTCGTTACAACAAGAAGCTAATGTGGCCATGGAAAAATTGGCTAGTGGAGAGAGTAATAATCTTCAAGAAACTCTCTTAGCTGTTGAAAAAGCAGATATTGCATTTAAAACAATGAATCAAATAAGACATAAAGTCATTGATGCTTATAGAGATATTATGAAAATGCAAATTTAATACTTAAGTAGGGAAATAGGTTTAAGGAGAAACGTTTTTGGAAAAGTTTTTTACACAAATTCTACAAAACTTTGGAGACTTTTTTAATTCTCTCGATATGAGAAGAAAAGTTAGTTTCTTTGGAATAGGTGTCGCCATCCTTGGTGGCATGGCTATACTTATGGTTTGGGCTTCGAAAACAGAATACAAACTTCTCTATTCTGACCTAACAAAAGAAGATGCAGCTACCATTTCCCAACTCCTGGAAGAAGGAAATATCTCTTATCAAATAGATGATGATGGAAAGAAAATTTACGTTCCAATTGATCAAGTTAATATCTGGAGATTAGAAATAGCTAAAAGAGGGATCAATTTTAACTCTACACTCGGTTACGAAGTTTTTGATAAGCAAGCCTTTGGAACCACCACTTTTGTTCAAAAAATAAATCGTCAGCGAGCCATTGAAGGTGAGCTAATGCGAACAATGAAATATCTACGTGGGGTTAAACGGGCTAGAGTCCATTTAAATATCCCAGAGTCGTCACCTTTTGTGAGTGAGAAGAAGGATCCATCAGCTTCCGTCGTACTCGACTTAGACCCGGGAATGCATCTAACTAAACCTGAGGTTGAAGGTTTACAGCATTTAGTTTCTGCAACAGTGGAGGGAATGAGAAATGAGCATGTGGTTATTTTGGATTCAAAAGGAAAGAAATTAAGTAATAATGATGGCGATCCAATAGCAAGGCAGGCAGCGACGAGAATTGCGCTTGAGTCAAATATGGGGAAGTCCCTTGAGACTCGAGTTGAGGAAATTTTAGGACGAGTAGTTGGAGAAGAAGGTGTTATTGCAAAAGTTTCAGTAAAATTAGACTTTACCGAATCAGTGGAAACTCACAAACAGTTTGATGATGAAAGTAAGGCTGTTGTTAGTGAAGTAAATAATTCTCAAAAGTTCGAAGGTGTTCGTCCAAGTCCCCAGGGGATACCAGGTGCTCGATCAAATATTCCAGGAGAAAATCCTCAACCAGGTATACCTGAAACGCGATCTGATACAAATAAAAACTTATCGACTAAAAATTATAATGTACCTAGTAAAGTTATCCAAAAGAAAAATCCAATCGCGGATATTGAATTTTTATCAGTAGCAGTCATGGTAGATGCGAAAAAAGTGCCTGTATTAGATGCTGAAGGAAATAAACAGTTTGATGACGAAGGGGTAATGGTTACTAAAAATGAAGCATGGTCTGAAGGAGAGTTAGATAATTTTCAAGCGATCGTTGCTTCGGCAATCGGTCTTAATCAAAAAAGAGGTGATTCCATTACCATTAGAAATATGGAATTTGCTCGAGAGGATTTATCTGAAGCAGAAGCTATATTACGTCGAAGAGAGAATCGAGAGATCCTTAAAAATATTACTAAATACTTAATGATTGGTGTTTTAATTGCATTACTTTTCTTCATAGTGGTTAGGCCATTTATTCAGTGGATTACAGAGAATACGGTTGAGTCTATTGAAGATTTTTTGCCGAAAACTATTGAAGAGCTTGAAAAGATTCAAGCCAATCAAAAGCTTCCTGGTCTGGAAGATGCTCTTCCGACTATTGAAGACAAACTGAACCCGGAAAAAATTGAAGGGAATATGATTAAAGAAAAAATTATAAATTTGGTGGAGCAGAACCCATCCAAAGCAGCTCAGGTTGTTCATGAGATGATTCACTCTCAAGATGGACAAAAAGAAATTGCTTAATCAGTAAGGAGTAAAGCTAATGGCTTTAGAAAAAACACTTGATCCTGATGTTGAATATGCTCTCTTAAGTGGGCAAGAAAAAGCTGGTTTGCTTTTAAGTTCTCTTGGAGTTACCACAGCGAAACTTATTTTTAAACATATGAAGGATAATGATGTTAAGCGAATGGTTAACGCCATGTCGAATGTTTCTAAAGCACCTATTTGGATGGTTAAAAGAGTTTTAGAGGATTTTTATTCGTCACTTAATGAAGAAAATAGTTTACTCTTTTCTGAAAATAAAGGTCGTGGCTTTATTATGGATACCCTCGGTGAGGATAGAGCACGTCAATTATTAGGACAGATTGTAGAGGTCGGTTCTGCTAACACTCTTGAATCTCTTGAGCTGGTTGACACTAGAACGCTGGCTAACTTTCTTATAAATGAACATCCACAAACAATTGCACTGATTGTGGCCCATTTAAATACTGAAAAGAAAGTGGATATTTTAAAAAAGCTTCCAGAGGGCTTACAAGCGGAAGTTGTCTTAAGGGTGGCTAATCTTGATTTTGTTTCTCCAGAGCTTATCGCACAATTAGATGATGTCTTAAAAACTGAATTATCGACTCTTGGTTCAATTGATACGAACCAACTTGGTGGTGTTGAACCAATCGCCGATATGTTAAATCAGATGGATAAAAATAATGAGAAGAATGTTATGGCCAGAGTTGAGGAAAAAGATCCTGAGCTTGCGGAAGAAATTAGAAAGCTCATGTTTGTTTTTGAAGATTTAGTTTATTGTGATGATAAAGGGATGCAAGAACTTCTTAAAATTGTAGATAATACTAAGTTGGTTATCGCACTTAAAACAGCACCGGAAGAAGTGAAACTTAAGCTATTTAAAAATATGTCTAATAGAGCACAACAGTTACTAAAAGAAGATCTGGATGCACTAGGGCCAACTAAACTAAGTGATGTGGAAAAAGCACAACAAGAAATTGTTCAACAAGTTAAAGATCTTGAAGCTAAAGGTAAAGCGATTATCTCTAGAGGTAATGAAGACGCACTTGTTTAACACTTTGAAAGGAGAACTTGGGTTTGAAGAATCCAATTCGAAATACAAATAAAGTTATTGTAGAAAGTTTTTCTTTCGATCAATTCGAATCAGACAGTATCAAAAATGCTGATTCATTTGATTTTGAAGAATTTACAGCAAGCGATAGAAGTGGAAAAAAAGTACCTTCTAAAGTAATTAAATCAGATAGCGATGCAGAAAGAAGCACTAATTTTCATATGGCGTCTTTGGTAAAAAAACATCGAGGAATTCTTAGCCTAAGAAAGGAAGAGGATAATGATAAAATTAACCAAAAAGTCGATGCAAGATTAAAGAAAATTAGCAAAGATGCGTATGATCGTGGAATTGAACAGGGAAAAGAAGAAAGTTACGAAGAGGCATTTGAAAAATCATATGAGGTATTTGAACAAGAGGTTGAAAGTTTTAAAAAATATGTCGAAGATTTTAAGGCTAAGTCAGAAGAGATTTATACTAAAAATCGGCAAAACGCTTATGATATTATTAAAAACTTAACCAAATGGATCGTCTTAAAAGAAGTGAAAGATGATGATAAGTATATTGAAAGGTTATTAGAGAAGTTAATTTATGAAATTAATACTAAGAATAATTTAATCATTAGAGTTAATAATAAAGATTTTCCTCATATGGAAGAAGCCATTAAAGAAGTTGAAAAACGAATTGGGCAACTCAAAAATTGTAGAGTGGAAATGGATTTAGACATGCAAGAAAAAGGAATCATTCTCGAAACAGAGAATGTCATTTTAGATGGGAGCTATGAATCTCAAATGGAATCCATTGATAGTTTATTTAAATCGGTAGATCTATATGACGAATGATGAAACTGCTTTAAAACCATTTCTTGATTTTAGAACTATCTATAAGGAGTTTGAAAAAAGGGCTCCCTATCAGAAAATTGGAAAGATTGTCCGTTCTAAAGGGTTAGCCTATGAGGCTTCACTTCCAAGAGCCATTCTAGGTTCAAATGTGGAGTTCCTAACAGAGCTGGGTGAGAAAGCCATGGGCGAAGTGGTTAGTATTGAAGATAAGAGCTGTTTAGTTATGCCCTATACTGAACTGTCTGGAATAAACTCTGAAACAAAGATATTTATTAAAGACATTACCACCTCTATAAAAATATCAGATAAATATCTAGGTCGTGTCGTAGATTTTCAAGGAAACCCCATCGATAAAAAAGGACCTATTGAAGGCCCATTTGAGCATCGATCCATTTATGGAGAGGCGATTAATCCGTTGGAACGACCTATGATTAAAGAATCATTAAATACTGGGATTAATGCCATTAATGCGTTTATGACTACTGGAAAAGGGCAGCGGATTGCTATTTTAGCTGGATCAGGTGTTGGTAAATCAGTTTTAATGGGAATGGTCGCTCGGAACACTAATGCAGATGTTAATGTCATTGCCTTAGTGGGGGAAAGGGGTCGTGAGGTTTTAGAGTTTATTGAAAATGATCTTGGGCCAGAAGGCTTAAAAAGATCAGTAGTCGTTGTGGCCACTTCTGATGCTTCGCCCTTGATTCGTATGAAAGCAGCTTATACTGCGACAACAATTGCAGAGTATTTTCGTGATCAAAATAATGATGTGATTATGATGATGGATTCTATTACTCGTTTTGCCATGGCCGCAAGAGAAATTGGAATGTCTACGGGTGAACCTCCTGGACAAAAAGGGTATGGTCCAAGTGTTTTTAGTAGACTTCCAAAATTAATGGAAAGAGCAGGAACCAAAGAAGGAGCCGGCTCGATTACTGGAATTTATACTGTTTTGGTAGAAGGGGGAGATTTTGATGAGCCAATTGCTGATGCTGTTCGAAGTATTTCAGATGGTCACATTCTCCTAAGTAGAGAACTAGCTGCGAAAAATATTTATCCAGCGATAGATATTCTTAATTCAATTTCAAGAGTTATGAATAAAGTTGTTCCAAGAGAGCATATGATAATTTCTGGTTATCTAAAGGATTTGTTGGCCAGCTATAAAGAGTCAGAGGATTTAATCAATGTAGGCGCTTACGCAAGAGGCACGAACCCAAAGGTTGATAAAGCAATTACTATTTATGAAGAATTAACTAACACCATGAAACAAGAAATAGATGAATCAGGAAATATTGAAGAGGTTTACGATACGATGGTTGAGATCGCTCGAAAAGCTGAACAATCAATTGACCCTGAAGTCTTCGATGAAAATGGACCTTAAGCTAAATTATGAAAAAGAAGTACAAATTTAAATTAGAAGGTTTATTGAAATTAAGAAAACTGGAAGAAGATCAGGCGAAGATGGCACTTAGTTTACTCCAGAAAAAACGTAATGAAATTACAGATAAAATTGCTATTATTAAGGAGCAAATGCAAGATCATTACTTGGAGCATGAACAACTATTAAAAAAAGGTCTTACTGCACGTCAA
The DNA here is from genome assembly GCA_028101965.1 of Bacteriovoracaceae bacterium. GTDB lineage: Bacteria > Bdellovibrionota > Bacteriovoracia > Bacteriovoracales > Bacteriovoracaceae > JAOHMI01. Next base: position 23,587 of record JAOHMI010000024.1, on the reverse strand, counting down.
TCTCGTTTTATTCCTTATTTCAATGAGGGTAAAAGAGCTCAACTTAAAAAATTTGAAATGATAATTTCAGAGTTTGATGAAAAAATCTTACAAGCGAGGGATTACTTAAACTCGAAAAGAGGAAATGTGAAAGTTATTGAGAAGATTAAAGAAAAAGATGTAAAAGCCTATAAAAAAGAACAGAATAAAAAATTAAATGAAGAATTAGATGAAAGGTTTATGATGAGGAAAGCGTATGAAAGTAAATTATAAATTTTTATCCTTAGCTTTCTTGTTATTACTATTTATGAGTATTAAAAAAATAGATGAACCAAATGAGAATAAATCAGGGGAAGGAAAACTAACTTTAACTCAAGAAGAATTAGATCAAAAAGTTAATGAGGAAGTTAAGAAAAGAATTGAAGATGTTAAGAAAAAATCTATTTCCGATTTAACCAGAGAGCTATTTGATAAAGAACTAAAATTAGACCAAAAAGAAAAAGAGATAGTTGCAAAAGCTGAGTTGCTCAAAAAGCAAGAGGATGAGTTATCATTAAAAATTGCAGAGTTTACAGTAACTCAAGAAAAGTTCTTAGGTTGTACTTTAGAAAATAAGAAGAATAAAAGCCAAAGAGCAGACCAACTTGTAGAAATGATCTCTAATATGAAACCTGACAAAGCCGCTGCACTATTGTCGGTACAGTCTTCCAAAATTTCAGTACTAATTTTGTCAAAGATGGAACCCATCAGAGCTTCTAAGATCTTTAATTTAATGGATAAGGAAATCTCTGCCCGACTTCAAAAAGAATACCTAAATATGAAACAATGATTTAGTGTGTTAAAAAAGGGTAAAAAGCTTTAGAAATGAATTTAAACAATATTCTTAATTCAAATGTAGATACAACTGGTGCGAAGAAAGGTTCGGCTGACAAAGGCGTTGCGTCTGCAAATGGAGAATTAGGAAGTGCATTAGAAGCAGGTCAGAATAAAAATGAATTTCTTGAATTATTAAATTCATCAATGGATCAAAACCCAAAATTAACAACAGAGCAAAACAATATGAAGAACGAACTTCTTCAAGCTCAATTAAAGTCTCAAAATCCGCAAGTGGACGAAGTGATGAATCAAAAAGTTCAAGTTCAACCACAATTAATGAATGCAGAAAACTTAAAAACATTGAACCCAGAGACTGCATTTACTCAAGGTCAAAATCTAGAAACATTGCCTAATATAAATGGTGAAGCCACTAATATTGAAAACTTAAGTTCACTTTCTGAGCAAGATGCTAGTGTAGGTAAAAATGTTAAGTCAGATATCAATCAAATATTATTTAAACAAAATAAATTTCAAACTCAAAATAAGATAGCTAATCAAGGGATAGTGACAGGTAGTACAGAAAATTCTCAGAAACTGGGCATGGTTGATCCATCACAGTTAAATTCGTCTAAGGGAATGATTCGGAATCAAGCTCTTGGAGGACAAGATGCTGCTCAACAGTTTAATAATGTTCAAGCAAATCCAGATTTAGAACGAATTCATTTAAAAAATGCTTTATCGCAAAAAAATAACAACTTAAATATTTCACAAAGTTATTTTGATCAAAATGCGAAAAATAAAAGCTCAATGGCTAAAATAGAAGATAAATATCAGCACAATTCAATTTTTCCAAAACGACCACCATTAGATGAAAATGGACAGTTATTGAAAAATAATTTTCTTGATAAAGAAAAGAAGATGATGGTTAGTAATAGTGAGCAGGCAGGAGTGGACAAAGCTCTGACTTCTAATATAAATGAGCAAGTTAAATATATTCCTACAGAGCCAATATTAAATAAAGAGTCGGTGGAAGCAGCTCCTCGAACAATCGATTTTAGGAATATTGATTTAGATACAAATACAGATAAAATTATTGATCAAATTACCAATTATATTGCTCGAAATAAAGTAGATGCCAATCCAACAATGTCAGTTAGAGTTAATCATGATGATTTAGGAATGATTGATATTCAGATTGAGAAATTTCAAGATAATTTAAATATTAAAATAGGTGCTGAAAATATTAATGGAAAACTATTTTTTGATCAAAACTCATCTAGTTTAATAGATCATTTGCGAACTTCAGGGATAAAGTTAGGCGATTTTAATGTGGACTTTAGTAAAAGTTCAGAGAAAGATTTTTCTCAATCAAACCGAGAATTTTCACAAAATTTCGGTGGAAACTCCCGTCATCAGGGAGGGCAAGGCTTTCAATCTCGCGATGAAGATTCACAAAGGCGACAGGAGCTCTGGGATAATTATTTAGAGCAAAAGGATGCCGCTTAATATGCCAACAATAGGAGCTCCCCAGCGATCGCAGAATAATAGCTTTAACCAAGTAAGTATTCAACGTGATGAGAATAATAGGCTTGATCCAAATGACAAAGCTGCTCTAGAACAAAGAAAGAAAAATATTGAGAAAGTTGTAGGGGGGCAAACAGAGCAAGTATATAAAAAAGGTCCTCATAATCAAATTGGGAAAGATGAATTTCTAAAACTTCTTTCTCATCAATTACAAAATCAAGACCCCATGAATCCCATGGATCAAAATAAGTTTTCCGCAGAACTTGCACAGTTTTCACAGCTAGAGCAATTGACCAAGCTAAATACTAAGTTTGATAATTTAGGTATCAATGCTGGAACTGAAACTAAGTTCATGGCCGCATCTTTTCTTGGTAAAGAAGTAATGATTAATAAAGCCACTCTTGAATTAAAAGACGATGGTGCAAAAGCTGATGTCAACGCAACTCTATCTAAGAGGGCAATGAAGGTTAATGTTAAAATTTTCGATGAGAAAAATGCCATGGTTGGTGAGTTTTGGGAAGAAAATATTGGCAAGGGGATGCAGACTTTTACTTGGGATGGGAAGAGAATTGATAAGCAGGAAGCTGCTAAAGGAAATTATACCACTCAAATTCGTGCTTATGATGACTTTGGTGAAGAGATAAAAGTTCAAACTAAAGCAAAAGGTATTGTAGAAAAAGTATTTTTTGAAAATGGTGAAACTATTCTTGTTGTCGATGGTAAAAAAGTTTTCTTAAGAGATGTTGATAGTTTTAATTTGCCGAAAGAAAATAAATTAGATGTAAAAAAAATGAAAGCTCAATTACCGAACATGTTAAATAATCAAGAGGTTAAGCAATCTAATCAAAATTTACCCCCTGCAAAAAAAAGTATGATGCCACTACAATCTAAGAAAGGTAATGTTCCTGTGCAGGGAATGATGAATAAATACCAAAAACAAAATATGCCCTTGGATAAAAAAGGGATGATGTAAAATGGGGAAGGTCGGTAAAGAATTCTTAGTCCCTCAGGTTGGGCATAAAGATAAAGCCGATGCGGTTGAGAAGGCGAAAGCAAATAAACTTCGCCCAGGACAAAAGAGTGAGTTTGGTGCTCTTTTAAAAACAATAAATGGTGGAGTTAATGTTACGAATCATGCGGCTAAAAGGTTAATGGAAAGGAAGATTGACTTTAGTGGAGATGAGTTCGTTAAAGTAAATAAAGCGATAGATGAATTAAAAAATAAGGGTGGAAACGACGCCCTAATTATTACAGGATCTGCTGCTTATATTGTGGATGTACCCAATAATAAGTTAGTGACAGCAGTGGATCGAGGAGAATTAAAAGATAATGTTTTTACGAATATCGATTCAACTATTTTAGTTGACTAGGTTTGAGGAGAAAGAGCTGGTCCTTGTCGGAAGTTCAGATTAGTTTAGTTTAGATTAATCAACCTCATTTTCGTAAAATATAATATTGATATTGGAAACTTGATTCCTTTTAGAAAGGTGAAGCTAATTTTTGTGTCGTACTTCAGTACGTTGCAGGGTTAAGTTAGTTTTTTCGTTGTAAAGAGAATTATTTTTCAGTATTAGTAAAAAATTTTTTCGGGAGAAGCAGAGCTATACCTTTCTTTTTGGGTATGACTCAGATTTTTTTAACTACAGATGTAGTTAGAGCAGAGTCTAGGAGGGACGATGAGTATTCTTAGTTCATTTAATATCGGGGTATCGGGCTTGAGCGCCGCCGGTAATTCGATGAGTGTGGTAGGTGACAATATTGCCAACTCAGGAACCTTTGGTTTTAAGAAATCAAGGGCACAATTTCAAGATATGCTATCTAAATCTCTAAAAGGGATAGATGGTGGAGACCAGATTGGTTCGGGGACTAAACTAGCTCACGTCACACCTTTATTTGTTCAAGGTAGTATAACTCGAACTGATAATATTACTGACTTGGCATTAAATGGGAATGGTTTTTTTGCAGTAAAGGCTCCTTTTGGAAGAGGCTACACTCGGGATGGATCTTTCCATTTCGATAAAGAAGGAAACTTAGTTAATTCAGATGAGATGCCAATAATGGGTTTTCTCGCTGATGGTGATGGTAAGTTGACCCAAAAAACCGGTGCGATTCGGCTAGGGAATACTACAATTCCGGCCATGGCTTCAACTGAAGTTAACTTCATGATGAACCTAGATTCACGTGAAGAGATAATGCAATTCAATCCCGAAGATCCAGATCGAACTTCAAGCTTTAACTCCAGTGCTGTTGTTTATGATAACGTGGGTACCGAAAGACTTCTCTCCGTTTACTTTAATAAAGCCGCTGACAATACTTGGGAATACCATGTAATGGCCGATGGAGGAGATGTTAATGGTGGAACAGCTGGAAAGTTAGTTGAACAAGGAAATGGACGATTAGTTTTTAATAACCTTGGGCAATTGCAAGAAGAAATTCCAGGAGCGAATTCCTTTAATTTTAATAAAGGTGCTGCTCCAAATCAGCAAATTCTTTTTAATTTTGGAGAGTCTATCTCTGAAGGTGGTAACGGTAGAGGGCTTTCCTCGCAGTTTGGATCACAATCCACAGTTGCTCGAACCACTTCGGATGGATCAAATGCTGCAACATTGGCTTCAGTTTCTTTCAATGATGAAGGGGTTCTGTTGGCCATGTATGATAATGGTGAAGTTCGAAACCTAGCTCAGGTCGCAATTGCGAAGTTTGAGAATAACGAGGGCTTATTTAAAACAGGTAAGAACTTATTTAAGGAAACTCGAAAGTCTGGTCAAGCCTCATATGGTAAACCAGGGATTGATGGACGGGGGAGTATTCTATCCAAGTCGATTGAGCTTTCAAATGTGGATATTGCGGATGAATTTATTAATTTAATGAATGCGCAAAGAAACTTTCAAGCGAATACGAGAACGATTACAACGGCAGATGCTATGTTACAAGAAATTCTTAATATCAAGAGATAAAATGATAAATAAGCTTAATCACCAAAGGCATTTTCTTTTTTAAGGAAATGCCTTTATCACTCGCAAGTGAAGAGAATTGTTCTGTTTATTATTATGACTTTCTGCTCGACTAGAATAATCAGTTGCGCAAGTAAAATACAATGTTAATTTCCCGCTGCAGTAGCTGTTAGGATATCGGTTGCATCGGTAAATTGAATTGTTGTAACTTCAGAGGCATTAATAACAGTTGAGTTCGAAATAGCTATGGCAGAAGAAGAAAAATTAGTCGCGGAAACTCCGTTTAAAGAGTTTGAAGTACAAAATAAAGTATCTTCCTCATTAATATCAATATCTCTATCGTAACATCCATTTAAACTCACATCCTTTGGACTTAAAACATATCGATAACTCATAGCTTCGACCGAAGGGGAAGAAGGTTTCCTGGTTACAACCATAGTTGTGGATGCGACAGAATTATAAATTTCATTTATTGCGTATCTTGAAATGTCTTCGTTTGAATCTAGAATTGATCTTTGAGAAATTTGGTTCAAAGTTCCTCCTCCCCAAGGAACATCCCTTGAATAATGAGTGTTAAATTCATATTTGGAGATACCAGTTAAACTATTATATTCATAAAATGATGAAGTATCTTGCTCAAATTCCCTATCTTCAATATAGGCGAATCGAGTAATAGAATTAGATTTCCGATAATAAAATTTTGAATCGTCCCCATCAATGATAAAGTGAACTAACTTATCATACTGACTATTTGTGTTTCCAGAAACATCCAAAACTTCTACTGTTACATCGAATGGGCGAGTGTTAATATCATCTCGATCAACTTCCGGGCAGGCTTCGGCTAAACTTGTAGAGTTATTGAAGTCAAGCAATCGATCAGTTACGGTGATAACTGTTTCTTCTAATAATTCAGGAAATCCATTATTTGAGGGAAGTACATAAGTGAAGATGCAAACGTCCTGTTCAATTCTTTGATTAAATTGGTAGCGTAGAGAATCGTCTTCGGTGTGATTTCCTTGCCTCCAATAAAATGCTCTTGGAGAACGTGAAAAAGCACCATTGGCGTCATCATGGTATTGCTCTTCAAAAGTACTTCTCTTTAGTGTTGAAAATTTAAAAAAACTAGAAATATCTATATTTTCTGTATCCGGAATCATTAAATCAATTTGTTCAGAGGCATCCGAAATCATAAAAGAAACACCATCTGTTAGGGGAATCTGACCATTATTGCCATCGCTATCCGTTGAACAAGATAAGGTGAGCACTTGGCAAGATATTAAAGAGTAAAGTAAAAAATTTATTTTCATGTATTGTCCTATCTAAGTTTAATTAATCTTAATTTTATCAAAGATCAATGACAATAATTTTATGAACTAACTTAATTTATACAAACGAACTCAAGAATAGAAATATTTAATCTAATTAGTAAATGAAGATTTAATGAGGCTAATTAAAGGGAATCATCGTTTAATAGAAATTAATTAACTATTTGCTGCAATTAAAGTACTCCATCGCTTTTTTAGTAACGATATCTCTATACTCTTGAACAAAGTGTCCTGCTTCTTCTAGAAACATAACTTGGTCTAAACCATTAATATTATTTTTAAGAGTTTCCATGAATTTATAGAATCACTCATTTAAATCTATTATCAACTCATCTTCACAAAAATCATTCTCTTGAGTCTTAACGCATTTATTAAATGGTTCTAGAAAGAAGTGCTTGAAATCAAGAAGACTCTTATCTTCGTTCTGTGTGATATATTTTCTTAAGAAATAGTTTACCGCTAGAGCAGTCGCGTAATCGGAACCATTGTTGAGTTTCATTTTTGTGCGTAAATCGATGTTACAGAAATATTCCTTATGCTCTAATACTAATATTTTCATTAGAAGCTTATCATACTCATTCATACGAGCTTCCGGCGAAAAAGAGAAATGGTGGAGCACATCACTACAATTACTAGCCGATATCGCTGCGTTTATTTGCTCTCCTTTCACTTTGATAACGTTTATTTTTGAAAGTATCTTATTAGTAAAGCTAGAACTAGGGTAATATTCTTTTTGGTTGAAGGATCGTTTTTCGCTAAGGCTTTCTACGCAAATAATATTACGAGGAGATGATTCAAAGTCCATAACTCCTAAGTCATCTAGAAACTTTGATGAAGAGAGATCACATGGAATGACAGTATCATTTGTTCCGTCTATAAGTTTACCTTGATTACCAGCAGAGACAAAAATAAGCGTATCCTCGCCTAATTTGTTAATCCTAGCTCTGATTTCAAATTTAAGAAATTCAATGAATGTTAAGAATACCACTGACTCCATAGACTCGATTGGATCATTATTATCTTCTAATCTTATATTTTGAAAGTGAGTGGCAAAAGGAATTAATACAATTTTAATGTTTTGTTTCAATATAAAATTGAATGTTTCAATTAATGAATTAAAAATATTTATTCCAGTCACGTATTTTTTATTTAAAAGTCGTCTTCTTAAAAAGGATAAGGACCTATCAAGATCATTGTTCGAATAATGTAAGATAAATTCTTTTATATTCGGACGCTGTTGAACAAAATTCTTAAATTTTAATATGTGTTTATCAACACTTTCTTCATTTTGAACAATTCCATTGAATGTATTTAAAGTTTGGATACGAAGTGGGATAATTTTTACTTTATTATCGAGACCGTTTGTTGATAATTGGGAGACCGCTGTACCTCTATCAAAGCTATTAATTTTAGAAGATTGGAGAATATATGCATTATAATTTGGTATTTGATTAATCTCTTCAAGTTGATTACAGTCTGATGAATTAAAGAATGATAATTGACTAAAGTCTAAATTTAGGCTTTTTTCTATCTTTTGCCTAGATTTAGTAATTTTCTTAGATTTGAATTGATTCTTTCTTTTACTATGAAATCTTGTTCCCTTTACTGCTAAGCAAAAAGTCCTTTTCTCCATAGTTAGATCATGAAACTTCCCATCGCTATAAATGAGTTTATTCTTGTAATGAAAACGTAAAAAAGAATCATGTAAAGATTGATGACTTTTACTTAAAGCACTTTGAAATTCATTATTTGATAATTGCTGATCTTCAAGTTTGATATTGTCTTTTTCTAAAAAGCTTTCCTTAGTATTGAGGAATGAATGATAGTTTAAAAATGATTGATAGAATTTTTTAAAAACATTAGAACTTGTTATTTGATCAATTCTTTTAATGAACTGGTCATATCCTTGAATTATACTAATATGCTTAAAGTAGTCTAGAATCGATTCGATGTGATTAGTTTTAATCGAAGGAAGTCCATATGTTTGACTTAGATTGAAATTACTTTGCTCTAGCCTGTAGTAAAACGAGAGAGCTACATAAATATTATTATCAAAATGTTCGAGAAATGCTTTAGCTTGCTCATCATAAACAGATTTTTTTAAAAAATTAGCAAAGTTAAGCTTTAGATTTAAAATTTCTTTAACATTAACTTTTTGATCGGGAGATTTTAGCTTCAAGATTTCTTTTTTATAAATATAAAAATAGAGTATTCCAAAGATATTGATTGTATTGTGACGGAATAAATTTTTGTACAGAGAGGATTCTCTAAGTATAGGGTCAGCATGAAAGTCTTTTAATATTTTCTCATTATAATTCTTAAGGTCGAGCAATGGGTCTGATGAGTGATCAGAGTGAATTTGATTCTTTTTAAATTTTTCTTGAAATGCAAAAAGAGAAATATCTAAACTTGAAGGATAGGGGAGGCTATCTTGGGAGGCAAAGTCATACCCCAGTAGCTTTCCTGTATTATCTTCCAAAAATCTGTTTTTGAGAAGAGTGTGGTTATAATCGACACCATTATCTATAACTGCAATCTTAATATTTTCACTATTCTCCAAAGATTTCTCCCTACTTTGCGGGTTAATCTTGGACTTAATTTCATTAGATAATTTGCTTATATCTAAATTCCATTTTTTAAAGTCTTGATTGTACAATCGGCTATCATCACAGGAAATGAAGATAAAACTCAAAAGTAATACTGATATTGTAAAATAGTTCATCGTATTTCCTCTACTCTATTAAGCAGTATTTCTTGAGGTGAATTGGTTTTGATAATATCTCTTAAGGTGAGCATATTAATCTTATCTTCACTGATCCTTAAGTCTTCTTTACAGTCATTGCTTGTATTATAAAGATAACTATTATTAGGATTCTTAAATAACTCAAGAAAGTCAGTTGTTGTTATTTGTGGATTGATTTGATTTCTATAATCATGTAAGGATTTCGCAAAATATCCAGTTACATAAGGAGTGGCCATGCTTGTTCCAGAAAAGAAATTAAAGGGAATATTTTTAATTTGAGAATTATTTATTAAATTCAAATTTTTAATTAATTTTGCAATTTCAATACTTTCTTCCTCTTCTTCTGTGAGAGTTAGTCCAGCTTGATTTTTCTCAACTTTTTCCTGGGTGAACAATTTTTGTATCAAACGATTTAAAATAGGAAAACCATTTCCATTTGTAGAGGATAATACATTCTCACCCAATACTGAAATTGTGGTTGTTTGCGAAAAAGTTTTATTAGAAAAATTAGAGGTTAAACTAGAACATTTATCTTTAAATTTATACTCTCTTGTCAAACTTTGCACACAAATAACATTTTCAGGTGAAGAGTTCGGAAGATTTAAGCCAAATTTTCTTAGTATTGGAGATGAAGCAAGGTCGCAAGGTAAGCCATGTGTATTAATCCCATCAACAATCTTTCCATCGTTCCCTGCTGCAATTATGAAAACAGTATTTTTAGACTTTATTATCTCTTTACGAAATAATGATTTGTTGTATTCGATAAAAAAATTTGATAGCTTGTACTTTAGTTCTTCATCCAAATATGGTTGATATTGCTCCACGATTTGGTTTACACTGTTTTGATTATAATTTGCCCCTAATGATAGATTGGCAATGGGAATATTATTTTCTCTGGTCCAAATAATTGATTGAAGTAATTTTTTGGTTCCATGGACTATTAGCATATTAAATGTTTTGTAGTATTTTTTTAGAAATTCTTTCTTACCAATTTTTGGGGAATCCAAGTAGTAATCGCTAAATTTATCTAAAAACGAAGAGACATCATCTTCAAAGTATTTAGTATTATTTTTTTTCATTGATTCTGGGTAAATAATTTCTCCAAGTGGAATTTTAAGAGGCACAATCTTAATTGAATCTTGACTATTAAATTGATTGGCAATGATCCCTGAAACATGGGTTCCATGATCGTTATTTAAATTAGCAATAAAAGGAGCGGAGTAATCAACACCTTCATTAACGTAATAGCTTTTGTTGCAATTAATATCACTAATATTAAAAATAGATTCAATTAACAGCTTAGTATTCTTTAATTTGTTAAGTTTATTTAGAATCATTTTTTTTGGTATTACTTGATTTCTTGCTAATTCTTTGTTTTCTAAACATATTTTTTGAATTTTGATCGCAAAGTCTTCTTGATAAGCGCCGTAATATCGATTCGGAGAAACGATTTCTTTAAATTTATTATTTACGGTGCGGAGGGAACTTGATAGCTCCATATTCATCATGACCCAATAGATTTTATTTTTCTTATTTTTCTGTTTGTTATAAACAAATCTCAAGTAATTTTCGAAATAATCCTTTACCTCAATAAATTCGTCACTAAATATAATTGTTTTTACATGCTGATAGAAATAGTAAGAGCCTCGCAAATCATCTAAATCAATTCTTTCTGAGTTAAATAAATGGTTAAGAGTGGGTAAGCCATCTTCATCACTATACCAAATGTAATTGTTAAGATTGTCGAGATGTTCTTGCTCAATTTTTGGATAAGTTTTTTTTATATTGTCTAACTTGGAACGAGGGAATAACTTTTGACTACTTTCTTCGGTATCTTCTTCATCTGGTTTTTCAGGGAAAAGATAATGAATTTTTTTCTTTTTCATTTGATAGGCATTAGAAGTGAGAAGTTTTAATAAGCCAATTACATTGATCGATTCTTTATTAATCTTTGTGGCGAAAAAAGTATTTTTTAAATTTTCATCATTTTTAATTTTATTCATTAGCTTTTCTATGAAATAGTTATTCCACTGATGAAGCTTTTTAAATGGTGAGGTTGTGAAAAAATCTCGTTCTTTAACTTGATGATTTGTTGCTAAATAGAGGTATGAAAAGTCAATTTCTAAAGGATAAGGGAGCTCATCGTTGCCCAGAAAATCATACCCTTCAATTGCAATTTGTTCATTATGAAGGTCTTTCATCCTTGAAATTTTAGACGCTAGAAATTTATGATTATAATTAACACCGGTATCAATTACTGCAATTTTTACTGGAGCATCTTTAAGGGAAGTTGGCCCGATCGGAGCAGGATTCACTTGTTGGTATAGCTTTGTTGATTTAATATTTTCTAGGTTCCAAACATTGGGATCTTGATAGTAAATAGGCTCGCAAGAGATAAGTACACAGAAGATAAAATAAAAGAATAGACTGTTAAAGTTTCTCATAAAAATAGCTCTTCATTTAAGTTAAATAATTATTGCAATTTAAAGGAGATGTTAATTATCAATAGAATTAAGTATTCTTTATGAAAATCTTATAGAGATAAATTAACTTTGGGCTTTGTTTTTGTACTTAAATGGAGTTTTATAATTGATTATAAGACCCTTTTTTCTGATTTAAGGTGGAATCGGACTTAGGCAAAATTTAGCGAATTAATTATTTGTTGCATAGAGATTTGATCTTAACTAATCTCACTACCATCATTTCCAATAGCATCTACTGGACAAGCCGCAAGAGCGTTGTTGGCATCTTCGATATCTGAATCATTTTTAGGTTGTCGCTTTACATAAGCGTAGCCTTCATCATCGTTCATTTCAAAAATTTTTGGTGCTTCTACTACACATGCATCACAGGCGATGCATTGATCGTCCACATAGAAAGCACCAGGAATATTTTGCTCTATTTTATTAGATTTATCGGCCATAACTTAAAAGCTGATCCCCTATAATAATTTAGGGTTAGTTACGATGCTAGAGTTTTCTTTTACATAATCAACAATTTGCTTTCTTAGTACGTTTGAAAATTGACCATCCAGTTGTGATTTTTTATTTTTAAAATCATCTGTGATTTTTTTCTCTAGGTTTTCGCTGCTTGTTTTCTCAAAGGGATAAAGTACTTTGATAAATGAAGCATCTGATTCGGAAACGGCCACAAATTTAGCGCCTTTTTCAAAGAATTTAGTGATGAGGGCTTCATTATTAAATTTTAAGTTTCCTGCATTTACGCTTAGTTGATTAATCTCGATATCTTTTTGAATAGTTAGACCATATTTTTTCTCAAGTTTAGTTAAGTTTTTCATGTCATTATTCTTAAGAAGATCAATGACTTCTTTTTCAACTTTATCATTCATAGCTTTTTGAGCTTCAAGATCAGACTTTTGCAAGTGAAACTTCACCACTTCTTTTTTGACTTTCTCTAAAGGAGTTATGACTTCTTCTTTCTTATCTTGGACAAAAATAAGATGGTAACCGAATTGGCTTTTAACTGGAGCAGAAATTTTTCCTTTTGCTGTTCCAAAAGCGACTTTTTCAAAGTTTTTATCCATAACACCTTTCTTGAACCAACCTAACTTACCGCCTTTGCCTTTTCCTGAAGGATCTTCCGTTTTCTGATTAGCAATTGTGGCGAAGTTCTTTGTGGTAAGAGTTTTTCGTATGGCTTCTATTTCTGCTTTCGCCTGATTTTCTGATTTTGTATTTCCTGTTTTAACAAGAATATGAGACGCCTTGACCTCTCCATATTTCTTATAAAGCTTTGATCTTTGATTATAAATGGCTTTAATGATTGCTTGGTTTTTTTCTTCTTTAGCAAAGTCATCTACTTTTTGATTTGTGATAGCTACTAATTCAATAAGCTTATCTTTATCTATTTTAACCGTATGTGCTTTAATAGTATCAAGATTCACTCTTGAGTGATTCTTGATGAAATCATCACTATAGGTGAAGGAACGAAGAAGATCATTCATTTTAGCAGCTTGTCCTTCCTCAATCATTAACTTCTCATAACTACCTGGAGTATAAGCATTAGCTCGAAGGAGTTGCCGATATCGGTTTACATCAAATTTACCTTCTGTTTTAAAGTATTCCTGGTCTTTAATAGTTTGTTTGACTTCTTTTTCTCCAATGGTAATTCCGATTTTATCCGCTAAATTTAACAAAACCTTTTTTTGAACGAGGTTGTCTAAGACAAATTGCTTTATCCCAAATTGCTTAATTTGCTTAGCTGTTAATCTTTTACCACCGTAGATTTGTGTATAAAAATTAATTTGTTGTTCTAAGGCACCTTGATATTCTTTGATTTTAACATCTCTTCCATCGACATTTGCAACTGAGTCACCAGCGACAGAGCCTGAATATTGTTGAGTGGTAAACATAAAACTAAAGACGATGATTAGGATAAATCCACTAATCATAAATTTAGAAACTCCTGATTTCCAATTTCGGCTCATTTTACTTCCTTTATATAATTAATTCCAGGGGGTTACCCTCGATGAGATTAGCCCAATTTAACAAAGCTGAATCTTATCACACCAGATCTAAGATTCAATAGATTAGTCTATTTTACAGGTTTTTATATGGTTAAAATTATTAGTATTTTATTGGCATCCCAGACACAATTATCTAGAATAATTGAGTGATAAAAAATGTATTGAGAGACTATTCAAGACCCAAACTGATAAACTCCATTGTTGTTATCATTTTATCTTTTTTCGGTCTTGCTACACAAAATTATCAATATTCAGATAGCTCATTGTTTGAAAAAGTGTGCTTAGAGCTGTTTTCACCTTTGCAATCAGGTATGACTCAAGTCCAATCAGACGTTAGAAATTTTTTTGATAATTATTTCAATATCGTCGATACCAGAAAAGAGAATAAGAAGCTGACAAAGAAGTTAGACCGATACCGGAATAAGATTTTTCAATTGCAACAAATTGAAAAAGAAAATAAACGGTTAAAGAAATTACTTCAATTTGGTGCAGAAGTTGAATTAAAGAAAGTTATGGCCCAGGTTATAGGTTGGGATTCTTCTAATGAATTTAAATTACTAAGAGTTAATCGAGGCTTGGCACAGGGGATTGAGCCTCAGTCTCCCGTCATTACAATGGATGGTTTGGTTGGTTATGTTTATAAGGTCTCAGAGAATTATGCAGACATTTTAACCATTTTGGATGCTAATAATCGCGTGGATGCGTTGATTGACAATACTAGAGTGCACGGGATTCTTGAAGGTAGCTTCGACTTTTATTTAACGCTAAAATATGTAAGGCGCAGTGAGTCTATCAAGCAAGGAGACCTGGTTATAACTGCAGGATTAGGTGATATTTATCCTAAAGGAATAAAGGTTGGTGTAGTTGATTCAATTGAAAAAGAATCTTATTCGTTAACACAAAAAATAGAAGTTAAGCCGACGGTCAATTTTCATAAATTGGAAGAGGTTGTCATATTAACTAAAAATGATGAAGTGGTTAAGGAATAGATTATGAGATTGTCATTTAAAAATATATTTAAGTCTTTGATGATAACTCTTTTATTACTTATTTTATGTGAAATTCTCTCATCTACTTTTTTACCCTTTATGGGATTTACTAATTTTAAAATACCTTTTAATGTCATAATTGTTCTCTTTTTGGCACTAAGAATTCAGGATGATGGGTTACCAATTTATATATTGGCCACTCAGTTAATTCATTCCATTTTTTCAAATGAAGGTTGGGCAGTTGGAACAATTATTGGAATTATTGTTTCTTTTATGGTTTCAATAACAAAAGACTTAATTCAATTTTCCTCTGCTTTTGTGACGATAGTGACTGTGCAGGTTTTTCAAATTATATGGTTCCTACTCATGTCTTCAATTTTGTGTTTAAAAATGGGAGATTTTTCAAAGTTTGGAACAATTATTATTAATTTTTTTCCAGAATCAATAGTTCTCTCCCTTATGTCTCCTTTATTCTTTAATCTGCTAAGTAGAATATGGCTTAAAGGTAACTCCATAGGAGAAAAGGGCTCCTCTCATGTTTGGTGAAGAGGATCTGATCAAAATTCATAAAGAACGAAGCTTAAAGATTAATACAATCGTTATCATTTCTTTTTTTATTATTATTCTTCGCCTTTGGTATCTTCAAATATACCAAGGAGAAATTTATCATGCTTACTCGATTAAAAATAGATTAAGAAAAGAAGTTCTATGGGCACCCCGAGGACAAATTTTTGGTCGAGGAAAAGAGCTTTTAGTTGATAATGTACCTCGGTTTGATGCGGTTTTAATCCCTCAATATTTTAAGAATAAAAAAGAGACGATGAATCGATTGTCTTCAATTCTAAAAGTGGAAGTTAAGGATATAAAAGCAGTTCTAGCGAAAAACTTAGGACAAGCAAAATATCGACCAATTATAATTAAGAAGAATATTAGCCTAAAAGAATTGGCCAAAATTGAAACTGAAAATGATTTTTTACCAGGTATTTCTGTTGAAACTTTTATTAGTAGAGAATATAAAGATCAAGAAGTCGGAGCTCATTTATTTGGGTATATATCTGAAATCTCCTCACAGCAATTACCAAAAATTAAGAACAAGCATAATGTTACTTATCGCCTGGGAGATTTCATTGGTCAGGCAGGGATAGAGCAAGAGTTCGATCATTACTTAAGAGGCGTTAATGGATATAGTTTTGTGGAAGTAGATGCTTTAGGTAGGAAAAAGAAATACATTAATACTGATAACCTCTTTAAAGGGATAGAAGACCTGCCAGCAGTTCCTGGGAATAATATATTTTTAACGATTGATCGGGACTTGCAAAAAGCCGCATATGAAGCTCTAAAGGAAAAAACAGGTGGAGTCGTCGCGATGGAAGTTGAGACTGGTAAAATTCTCTCAATGGTTTCAACTCCTGCTTTTGACCCTTCACAATTTTCCAGAGGATTAAGTTCTGAGTATTGGAATAATTTAAGAAATAATCCAGAAAATCCAATGAGAGATCGTACGATTCAAGATCATTTCTCTCCAGGATCAGTCTTTAAACCATTTACTGGAATAACAGCATTAGAGGAAAATATAATTGATCACAATTCTCATTTACGTTGTCACGGAACCTTTAAGTTGGGTTCTAGGACCTATCATAGCTGGAAAAGATATGGGACAGAAAAAGTAAATATTGTGAATGCTTTGACCCAAAGTTGTAATATCTTTTTTTATAAAGTGGCCTCTGAGATGGACATTGATGTGTTGGCTAAATATTCTCAAAGCTTTGGGTTTGGAAAACGAACAGGTATTCCACTTCCTAGAGAAGCATCAGGTTTAATTCCTACCAAACTATGGAAGCAAAAGAGATTTGGTGTTCCCTGGCAGCTTGGAGAAACTCTTTCTTGCTCAATTGGACAATCCTTTGTTTTAGTAACAGTGCTTCAGTTAGCGAATGCTTATGCTGCTCTGGCGAATGAAGGAACGTTATTTAGACCTTATGTTGTGGAGAAAATTACTAACTTTCGCGGTGAAGAGATTAAATCATTTGAGCCTAAAGTTATCAATAAAATTGATCTTAATTCAAAAACTTGGAAATCGATTAGAGAGGGGTTATATAAAGTTGCCAACCATCCAACAGGAACAGCTTTTTGGCGCCGGGGTCTTGGAAATCAAATGGCAGGTAAGACAGGTACTAGCCAAGTCATTAGAGCTAATGCCGATAAACTTTATACAAAATGTATTAATCTTCCCTATGAACATAGACATCATGGGGTCTTTGTCGCCTTCGCACCGTATGATAACCCTAAGATTTCTGTCGCAGTTTTAGTGGAGCACGGCTGTGGGGGCTCAAGTGCAGCCGCTCCAATTGCGGAGAAAGTAATTACTAAATATATGCAAAAATATTTACCAGATGCTTATGAGAAAAATAAAGAAAAAGAAAAAAAGCAATTGGCGATTATCTATAAAAGTAGACAGAAAAAGAAAGAGGAAAGTGCTAATCCAGCTACTGTGGAATAGGTTTAATTAAAGGTTATAATTGAGAACAGAAATTCTAGCATTTTTAAAAAAGTATGACTTTAGCTTCTTTGGAGGAGCCTTAGCCATTTTTATAATTGGGGTTTTAAATCTTTATTCAGCTACACATACGAATCCTTCTGTTGCCTTTCAAAACCTCTATTTGGATCAAATATTAAGATTTAGTGTCGGATGCGGACTAGCTTTCGGTATTTCTTTTATTGATTCTAAAACTATGTTTCGCTTTAGTTATATTTTTTATATTTTTAATATTTTACTCTTAATGCTGGTATTAGTCCTCGGCCAAAAAGGAATGGGGGCCCAAAGATGGCTAGTTTTTGGACCTATCCGTTTTCAACCTTCAGAACTCATGAAGCTATCATTGGTTATGGCCCTCGCTCGCTATTACTCCAGAAATAATCCTGAAAAAATTATGGAGATTAAAGATCTCATTATTCCAGGAATACTCACTTTGATTCCAACAATTTTGATTGTGATCCAGCCTGATTTAGGGACTGGACTTTTATTAATCTTAATTTTTTCAATCATTACTTTTTATAAGAGAATATCTTATCGGGCGATTTTAATATTGTCGGTAATTGCTCTCTTAGCTGGTTCTGTAATGTATACTTTTGGGCTTAAAGATTATCAGAAAAGAAGAATTTCTACTTTTTTAAATCCGCAAGAAGATGCTCGAGGTAGTGGGTATAACGCCATACAATCTCAAATCGCCATTGGCTCTGGCCGTTTCTTAGGCAAAGGATTTAAGAAGTCTTCCCAAGCTTCTTTACAATTTTTACCTGAAAACCATACTGATTTTGTTTTTTCTATTTTTAATGAAGAACATGGCTTTTTTGGTTCTGTTGTATTAATAAGTCTCTATGTGATCCTGCTTTCTCGATTCATATGGCTAAGTGGTTCAGTTTTGAAGTTCTTTGATTCAGTGGTGGTTATTGGATTAATGTCTATTTTCTTTTGGCACATATTTATAAATATGTGTATGGTTATGGGCCTTTTACCAATTGTGGGTCTTCCCCTTCCTTTTATGTCATTTGGGGGATCAAGCATAATTACCTATTGCCTTGTTATAGGTATTGCTACCTCTATCAGTAATTCGCGAAATTTATTTTAATTTGTTTATGGCAAAGTAATTGCACTTATATATTTATGTTGCACAAAAATTAAGCAAATAAATAATAGCGAGGAAAAAAATGTCATTTAATTCTACAATTCTCTACAAACTGTCAAAAATTTCTACATTAATTTGTTTATTAATTTGTATTTTCAGCTTACCCACTGCTAGTGCAAAGCCTTCTAAAATCAATGACCCTCTTGCAAAAACTGTTCGATTACATATGTGGGAATATGGTTTGACCGAACTAAATAGGGAGGTCCAAGATTCAGTTTCGCATAAATCCTCTGCTAGTATAAAATTATCATATGAATTGAAAAAGGCCTTGAAGAAAGAAAAGAAGGGTTATCTAAAATTAGATGACAATGAGGGGTAAATGAAATATAAGTATTATTATGGTACGAATTGACCAAATTGCTCATAGGCTAAAAAAAAACCATAAGGTTTATTCTTTGCATCTTATTAAACTTTTAGAAGAGAAAGGATTTACTGATCTTAGGCCGTCTTTTTTAGAGATTTTGATTTTTCTCTCGGAACACAACGCTCCTTTGATAAAAGATATTGGAAGTGAATGCAATCTTAAGAAACAGACTATGACTAGCCACTTAAATGAATTGCAAAAAAGAGGCTATATTGTCCGCAAAGGAAATAATGAGGATAAGAGAGGCACTGCGATTAGCCTTAGTCCTTATGGAGAGAAATTTAGGCATTCATTGATGGAGTGCATTAATGAGATGACAAAACTCGTTTATAATCAGATTGGTTCAATTGAGTTAGAGAAGTTAGAAAAATCTTTAGATATATTTTTTGAACGTGGGCTTAAAGCATTAGAGTCTCATTAGATAAAATTATACCCACCGCTAACATTAAAAATAGCATAAAATCCTAATTTATACAGTTCCTCACATGCCAAAATTGATTTTGTACCATCTTGAGAAATGATAATTGTTGGATATATCTTCGAAGGAAGTAAGCCGTGCTTATCCTTAATTTGATCAAATGGAATATGGTAATAGTTTTGGTTTTTGAATTGTTCTGCTTTTTCTGAGCTCTCTTTACTTACATCGAGTATTAAAAAAGGATGCTCCGATTTTGTTATATTATGAAATGTGTTTGGTGCAAGATCAATATAATTATATTCTTTAAATATCGATTCAATATTTAAACTATCTGTTTGCATAAAATTGATTAAATTAGATTTCATTTTAAAAACGTTATGTTTGAGATTGCGATCAAGCCGAGAGATTTTTGTTTCTAGAGTTTGAATTGTCTGCTCTAGAATATTAATTCGATAGAAGATGTTACTTTGCAGTTTAATTTGAAGTGAGTTATCCATATGTAATCATCTCCATGGTTTTTCCATTAATAAAAGAAATATTAAACAGCTAAAGAGTAGATAAAAAACAAATTAGTATTGAACTAAATCGCCGTTTATAAATTGTGATCTTTGGCCGTTTATATAATTTTAATAAATGAAAGCATTGATCTAGAAGAACGGGTAAATACTTCCGAAGTAAATTTGTCCAATAATTATTGAGGTTAGCAAAGAAGTTGCCATATATGTACTTCCTTCATAAATCCCTTGGCCAAAAGTAAATGAATCATTTTGTAGTTTCGTTGCATGAGAAGTTTTTTTAGTTTTATATTCTTTTTCTTCTGAATAATCTTCAACAAAAAGCTTAAATACTCTTTTTATCATAAATTGCACAATTGGAAAGATAAGGCAGCCTAAAAGAGCTTTTAATAAAACTTGAACACAATAGCTGACTAAATCGGAGTGATCTTGGTCAAAACTCGTAATTAAAATTAGAGTTATGCCTAGAATATAGCCTAAATAGCTAAAAGATAAAGAAAGGTTTTTTTGGATCATTAGTTTATTAAAAGGAAGTTTAGAGACGAATTTAAATAACTTTGTGCCTAATCCTAGCAGAACGAGAGAATAGAGCCATAAAATTGTGAGTATGACTAAACTCTTTTCAGAGTTTTGAACAAGATTTTTTAATAAAAATGCGATGGATAAAGAATTTGCAAAGCAAACTACAGAATAAGACATGTTTTTTCTTTTTATAATTTCATCGTCATAAACAAAATTAGAAAGAATTATACTTTCAATTAAGTAAATTGATAACAGGTAAATAATGATACTGGCAGTACTCCAAGTGAGAAAATTTAAGAGATTGATCCATAGTGA
This sequence comes from Bacteriovoracaceae bacterium, assembly GCA_028101965.1. Lineage (GTDB taxonomy): Bacteria > Bdellovibrionota > Bacteriovoracia > Bacteriovoracales > Bacteriovoracaceae > JAOHMI01. Next base: position 2,951 of record JAOHMI010000024.1, on the reverse strand, counting down.
TTGAAATTCATTAAACTGCATTTGAGAAAGTATTAAAGTTAATCCAATTATTCTTCCAAAAAAATGCAAAGTATCAGACTCATTTTCACTGACATAAAAGTTTTTTGTCATTTGCTTTTTTGATGAGGGGTAGAGCAATAGATGAGCATATCGATAAAGAAAAAGAATACAACTTATGAATAGTATAAATAACAATCTAATAACTAGTTTATCTATAATTTCATTCAAAACTTAAATCCTTTTAGAGATTATAATTGAGTTTAAGTACCTCGTCGAAATAAGACTGAATATTTATCTCTTCAATAGAATTTCTCTTAAAATAATCGGGGAAATTGTCATTCGTAACCTTTCCATTTGGACCAAACTCATTATTATTTCCCCAATAGGCTCTTTTATTTTTAATATGCTCATTAAGTTTATTCAGAAACTGCTTATTCGGGGTGAAGTAGTCCCAGCCAAATAATTTAGGAAGCAATCGATATTGAGAATAAAACTTCCATTTAAAGTCCTCTTTTTTCTTCTCATAAATCCATCTTCCATATTTAGTATTATTCAGGAAAATACTTCCTGGAGGAAGGGGGGTTAAAATTGGCGGATCTTCATCATTTTCGATATTAACTAAAGACATTCCAATATAGCGGTTCGATTTTTGAGAGAAATCACTTGAAACCCTAACTATAAGATCTCGATAAGTTTGATCACCATAAACAATTCTATACTTTTGATAATAAGTTTTTACAAATGTTCCAATTGAATGCTGGTCAATGAGATACATGGAAGCGGGCGCTTTCTCAATCAAATTTGAAATATCATTCAAATTATTAACGTATTTGACTCCAAATTGATTAGGAGAAAAACCTTTGGCCAATATTATATAAAGAAGAAGAATGGATATATATAGTATAATTTTAACCATGCTAATAATGCCATCAATATTGGTGCAATTAAAGTTTCATTATGTTTAGTATATCATTTTTAGCTTGATTATCTAGCTGGTCGTAATCGAAGTGAATTCGATGGACTTGATGTGTCTGACTGTATTTGTTGTATAAATCAGTTGCTTTATCGATATTCTGAGAGTGATTTAGACCAGTAAAAATCTTGTGCTCAGTAAAAGCTTTAATTGGAAAAGAAGTTTTTTCTTTTGACTCAAGATCATAGTATTTTGATAAGCGGCCAGCGGAAGAACAGTAAATATAATCAATATCACTATGAGATAAGTATTCTTTTAATTGCTCTAAAAAATTTATTTCATTTGAATTATTACCAAATACTTCGAATGCTTTTACTGGTATATCCATAGACATTAATCTTTTAATCCATTTTCCTCTACTTTTCGTTAATTTTTGTAAAAGAAAATTATCGTCATGATAAATATATTCTTCAATATTCGCTGGTATTTCATAAAGATCTGGTTCTGATTTTAAACCTTTAAAAAGCATTTGCTCTAAACATACTGCTTTATAGTGGAAGTAAACCATAATGAACATATGAAAACGCGAAAGTAGAAAATCATCAAAGGTCGAAATGCTTCTTTGATTCACACCTAGATATGCATATTGATTCTCTTCGCAAATTTTTAAATTATCCATTAACCAGTCAATATCATATTGACCATAAGAGACTCCGCAAAAATAGCTATCTCTTAATAAATAATCCATGCGATCACAATCAAGTTCTGAAGAGACCAGTTGATTGAGAATTGGGAAATAATTTATTCCATTAATAGTGAAGTAATTATCATCATTTGTTCTGCCTAAAATCACATCAGCAACTCTTGTGGGGGGAACTCCATATTTATTGAAAAAGGGAGATAGGTCTTCCGTCATGGAGCTATCGATTATAGTCTTTATCGTGTAATCTTCGTGAGTCGCTTGTAGTTGCTTTGAGTCGATATAGAAATTTGGTAAATTTAATTTTGAAACAGGTGGCATAACCATTTCTGTCGAATGAGAAAGAGGTGCGTGTCCAATATCATGAAGTAAACAAGCTAATTTCAATGTGTGTTTTAACTTTATAAAGTCTTGATTATTTTTATTACTCTCTAGATCAAAAATTTTATCGAATATTCTCTCTGAAATGTTCATTACGCCAATTGAATGTAGAAAGCGAGTGTGTGTTGCTCCTGGAAATATAAATTGGCAAAATCCAAGTTGTTTAATATTCCTTAGTCTCTGGAAGTAAGGGTTCTCAATAACATTGATATAGTTCTGATCCAGGACAATTTGACCGTGGAGTGGGTCTCTGATTTCCATTATGTAAAAGCCTTTAAAATAAGATTATGATTAACCGCTAGTCTTGATTTAATATATTATTTTTATTTTTAATTAAATAGCCAATTATATCCATTGACTCGAAGAGAGGGTTTCCATCGATATATAAGCAAGGAACTGTGTATCTTCCTGTGGTTTGATAATGTAACTTTGCTTTTTCAGGCTCTTCGTTTAGATCGACAATGGCAATCGTATTCTGAGGGTATTCTTGGGCAACCACATCGAGCACCCTCAGACAAAATGGACAAGTTTGAGTTATAAATAATTCGAGTTTATTCATCATCTTCAGAAAAACTTAATCCTTCTTCCTTCTTTTTTTCAGGAGATTCTTCCTTTTTAGGTTCACTTTTTTGAAAGCGATTATAGGACTCTTTAGCATATTCTTCATCTTCATCGTAATAAGCTTCGATACCTTTTTTTTCTTCAGTCTCAGTATCTAACTTTTGACCATCAGCAGTTTGATCTAGATTTGAGTCGTAAGACCAGCCATACTCATAATTTTCATCATCATTATTTTGTTCGAAGTTTATATTATCATTTTGACTATTATTTGGAGCCGTTTCTGCTAAATCATTTAATTCACCCTCATAAAATTCAGATGAAGAAACTTCTTCATTTTTTTGACTAGCATTTACTGGTTCAATATTAGCTATATCTTTTTTATCAATTATAAGGGCA
>JAOHMI010000023.1 GCA_028101965.1 Bacteriovoracaceae bacterium | reverse complement strand
CTACCAATGAACTTTATGCAGCTGATCCATATAAAATTCTTTTCTTAGGGGATTCATTAACGGAAGGCTATGGACTTGATACACAAAAGGCATTTCCTTATTTAATTCTTGATCAATTAAAAAAAAGTGAAAAGTCAAAAAAATATACTTTTTCTATTATCCAAGGAGGCTGGTCGGGAGCAACTTCTACTGCAGCGAAAAGTAAGTTATCCTGGTTTTATAAAGGTAAGCCAAAGTTAATGGTATTGGGAATTGGTGCAAATGATGGTCTGCGCGGGATAAAGACGGAACTAACTCAAAAAAATATCGAAGAAATTATAACGAAATCTCAGGAGAAAAATATTAAAGTAGTTCTTCTACAAATGAAGCTTCCGCGGAATTATGGGAAGAAGTATTATTCTGATTTTGAGAAAATGTATAAAAAAATAGCAGATAAATTTAAGATAACTCTTGTACCTTTTATCCTAGAAGAGATTGCAGGAAAAAAAGAAATGAACTTAGCTGATGGGATTCACCCAAATGAAAAGGGGCATGAACATATTGCTAAGAAGTTGTACCCTTTTATACAGGAACAAATATGAGATTAATCGCAAAAGATATTAATAAAAGTTTTATGCAAGGGGAGAACCCCCTAGAAGTTTTGAAAAATTTAAGTTTTGAAATAGAAGGTGGTACAAACGTCGCAAGCATTATCGGTAAGTCTGGTTCAGGGAAATCTACATTGCTTTCTGTGTTATCAGGGATAATGAGTCCCGATAAGGGAGAACTTGTCTTTGGAGATAGAGCGAAGTCAAGCTTTTCAAGTGACCAAGAATTTGAAAATTTTCGAAAAAATAATTTAGGAATAATCTTTCAGCAGTTCCATTTAATTGAGTCATTAAATGCATTAGAGAATGTATTGTTGCCATTAAAAATTTTGAAAAAAGACGATGCTCTTAAAACGGCTAACAAATGGATGGATCAGGTTGGTCTTTCTGAAAGGAAAAAGCATCTTCCTTACCAATTATCTGGGGGGGAACAACAGCGAGTCGCCATTGCCAGAACCATGGCCATGAATTTAAACATAATATTTGCAGATGAGCCAACAGGGAATCTAGATGAGGAAACTGGTGGACAGCTTATTGATGATCTTTTTAAGTTGGTCAAAAATGAAAATAAGCTTTTAATTCTTGTGACCCATGACAAAGACTTAGCTTCAAGAGCAAATAAACGATTCTCCCTTGAACAAGGCCAATTAAAGGTTCTTCAATGAGCTATTTCCGCTTAATATTAAGAAATCTTTTCTATTATAAATTTTATTCACTGCTAATTTTAACCGCGCTGAGCTTAGGATTTCTTTCCCAATCGGTACTTCTTGTATTTAAAGATGGAATTTCAAAACACTTAGATAAAAACGCCAAAAGGCTATTAGGGGCAGATTTAAATATCTCAGCGAGAAGAGGTATTACCGAAGAAGAGAGAAATAAAATTCAAAATATTTTCGATTCCAAGGAAATTAAGGTTAGTGATAAAAGTGAAACAGTGGAACTTTACTCTATGGTTTCATTGCCAAATAAAGTTAAACAGCCAATAAAGTTAAGTTTAATTATAGGGGTGCAGAATAGTTATCCACTCTATGGCAAAGTTCAAATGTCAGATACTAATAAGAATGAAATTAGATTTTCAGACTTACAGGCAAATGAGGTTATTGTATCTAAAGATTTATTTGAGCAGCTGCAAATTAAAGTTGGAGAGAGCTTAAATTTTGGTGGGAAAGATTTTAAAGTTCGAGGAGTTGTTCAAGATGATTCCACGGTTTCCTGGAGAGGGTTCTCTTTAGCACCATACTTATACGTAAAAATTGATGCTTTGAAGGGAACTCCACTTCTTCAGTTTGGATCAACCTACTGGACAGGTCTAAATTACCTTTTTGAAGAACCAACTATTAGTACTGAAGTTTTTGCTACTGCTTTTCATGAAAGTTTTTTTAACGACCCCTCTATTAAAGTTAAAAAACCGAAGGAATCATCTCAACAACTTGGGAGAGTTTTTGGTTATATAGGAGATTATTTAGGATTATTAGCGCTTCTGTGCATTTTTCTTTCTTTAATAGGAGCAAATTATTTATTCCAAAATTTTTTAAATTTAATTTTGAAGCAAGTGGCGTTAATAAAAAGTTATGGACTTAGTGGAATTAAAATTTATGCTTTTCTGGTAAGTCACTTAATCGTTTTGGGAGTCGCCAGCAGTTTATTGTGCATAGGTTTATCTTGGGGGATTTTTCCTTTCATTAATAGTCAGTTTAATTTAGAAGGATTAAATATCCTGCAAGAAGTTAACTTGAATTATGTTTTTCTTCTTACTTTGAGTAGTTCCTTATTATTGCCTATTTTATTTACTCTACCTGTCCTAAAGAATTATTTAAAGTTTGAGATCTATGATTTATTTAACTTCGAGCATTTGGCCAGTCGAATTAGTGTTGGAGGGAAGAGCTTAAATTATTTGCCCTTTATTATTATCTTTTATTTTTTATGTGTGTTTAATGCAAATTCTATAAAAGTTGGTACAATTTTCTTTTGTACTTTTTTTGCTAGTTTTCTTTTGCTCTATTTTTTCTTTTTAGCTCTTTTAAAGTTTGCTGAGAATAAAATCACAAATTCGAATAAAATCTACTTAGATCAATATCCATTTCTCATGATGGGATTAAAAAATTTATTTACTTATAAAAATTCTACCATTCTTAGCATTCTTTCCCTTTCTTTAGGCGCTCTTATCATTTTTCTAGTATATCAAATCGAAGTTTCTTTACTGACTGAAGTGAATCCAGAAGTTAAGAATAAGCCAAGTTTATTTTTATTTGATATTCAAGAAGAGCAAATAGATCAATATAAAAAAATAATTCAAAAAAATAATCAAGAAATTCAATATCTTGATCCCATGATTAGGGGGAGAATAACTCATCTTAATGATGAAGTTTTTCAAGTAGAAAAAGAAGACAAGGCTTTTAAAACACGAGAGGAGCAAAGTGCAGAGAGATTTCGTAACCGTGCGGTGAACTTAACTTATTCCACCAAGCTAAAAACTTCAGAAAAAATTGTCAGTGGAGAATTTATTCATGAAGAATTTATTGATGATGGAGAACGATTAGCTGCGGTTTCTTTAGAAAGACGATATGCCAGAAGAATCGGAGCGGGAATAGATGATATTTTGACCTTTGATATCTTAGGAGTGGAAATTAAAGCTCAAGTAACAAGCATTCGTAGTATCAATTGGAGTAGCTTTCATCCAAACTTTTTTATTGTTTTTCAGCCTAATGTAATTAACCTTGCTCCGAAAACATATCTATCTACTGTGGCGAACCTTGAACAAAAAGATCTAACTGAAATTCAACTAAATATTCAAAATAAAATGCCAAATGTTTCCATGATAAGTGTGAATGAATTAATAAAAAAACTAACGAAAAATCTACAGATGATGGCCTTGGCCATCAAGTCCTTGGCTTGGATGTGCTTTATATGTTCCTTATTTGTGCTTCTATCAATCCTTCTTAATTCACTTGAGACAAGAAAATATACTTTAGGATTACTTCGTGTTTATGGACTTAGTAGGGGAAAACTAATCTACATGATTTGGATTGAATTTTTAATTCTCCTTAGTTTGGCCTTAGTTTCTGCCTATGCCCTTAGTACGGTTGTTGCTCAGCTTCTAGGTTACTTTTTATTTGATTCAGTGGTAACTGCGGTTTTTCTGGATACTTTGGGAATTATGTTTTTAATTCTGGTGATTTCACAGTTGATAATAATTACTGGGACAGTTTTTTCTAAAATCTTTTCCATTCCTAAAGGGGGGCTTGGGGATTTATTAATAGACTAAAATTTATAGTTTTTTTATACTTTTTGATGCATTAAACTAAAAATTGAGCTAGAAGTTTCCCTTACCATAATATTTTGGATTTTTAATGGATTTTGAAATAATAAACTTTATTCGTGAATTTGATTTGATCGAATTTTTTCGCCAATATGCCTATCAGCCTTATGCAGTATACTCCTTTGTTTTTCTTTTTATGACTGCTTCCAGTTTTGGATTACCCATACCTGAAGAAGTTACATTAATTAGTGTTGGTTTAGTTGCCTATATGGCCAGAAATCCAGATCAATTCCCTCCACCAACCCCTGAGGCTGAAGGAGTCAATCTTGCTTTGCTGTGCGTTGTCTGTTTTTTTGCGGTCTTGGCTTCTGATGTTTTTATCTATTTTTTGGGGAAATTTTTTGGCGGAAAAATCATGAAAACCAGGTTTTTTGCGAAAAAAGTTCAAGGAAAACATTTTGATAAAATTAATTTATGGTTTCAAAAATATAGTTTTTGGGTCAGCGGTATTTTTCGTTTTACTCCTGGTCTGCGTTTTCCAGGTCACATGAGCTGCGGAATGTTAGGGGTTCCTTTGTGGAAGTTTATGCTAGTGGACGGGTTGGCGGCTTTAGTCTCTGTTCCAACTCAAGTATTGGCCGTTGCTTTTTGGGGTAAATTTATAATCGAATACTTTAAGTATATTAAAATTGCTCTTTTCATTATCATTCTTGGAGTAGTATCCTTTTTATTAATTAAGAAGTACTTTTTTACTCCAAAGACTTCTGCGAAACTTTCTTCTTAAGTTATTAAGAATAAGGACCTACATCATGCGTTTAATTGATTACATCCAGCAGGGTGGCCCCATCATGTATATACTCATCCTTTTAAATATTGTGGGTATTTCTATTCTCATTTGGAGATTTATTGTAATTTTTGAATACAAAAAAAATATTCAAGTATATGTGGATCAGATTTTAGATAAATTTAAAAAATCTACAGTTGATGATAATTTAAAAATAAATTTAGTTAAAGATGAAATTAAACAAAACGTCATCGCCCTCGAGTATGGAATGGGAACAATTAAAACAATTGCTTCTATTTCTCCTTTATTGGGTCTGCTTGGAACTGTTGTAGGAATCCTTTCTAGTTTCCAGGTTATTAGTGAGCAGGGACTGAATAATCCCTCTATGTTTGCTGGTGGGATTGCAATGGCCCTTCTTACCACCGTTGGAGGCTTAATTGTGGCCATCCCTCACTTTGTTGGTCATAACTACTTAAATGGTCATTTAGATAAATTAGAATCCTCTATGGAAAAAGCAATTTTAGAAAAACTTTTCTAAAACGCGAGATAAGATGAGCAGAAAAAATAAAAGAGAAGAATTAACTTTTGAATTAACTCCACTTATCGATGTGGTTTTTCTTTTGCTAATCTTTTTTATGGTTTCGTCTGTATTTAAAAAAGAAGAGTTATCGCTCCTTTTAACCCTTCCTAAAACTGAAGAAGGAAAAACTAGCAAAAAGCAAAAGCTAGCGATGATGATCGAATTAAATCAAGATGAGTTAAGAGTTGATCAAAAAGAAGTCTCAATTGATGTCTTAGATAACGAGCTTCAAGGAAAAGATCCTAAAACTAATATTGTGCTTAAAGTTGATTCTAGTGTTGTTTATGAAAGACTGGTTCAAGTTTTAGATTCTCTGCAAAAAAATAAATTAGAAAATTTGTCTCTAATCACTGAACGGAAAAAGAAATAAAAATATTTTTGTCTAGAGCCAGTTCGCATCTTTCAATGCATTAAAAACCTAATATCAGTTTCCTTTTGACTCCCAATTTTCATTTTTATCGGCATTTCTCTTGCATTTCCCTCAGTTAATAAATCAAAACAGAATTAATGTTTAAATTAACTTGCAAATGCGAGTTTTGCTGTAAGGAGAATCTGTTTTACTTATTAATAAATTTAATGAATGTTGTTAGGGCAACTTAATACACAACCAAAATAATAGATTTTTTTTTATTAACATTCTTTTTTAGGGGGAGCCAATGAAAGAGGGTATTTGGAGGCGGACGAGTGTGATCTCGTTCCGGAATCTTCTATTAATGCTTTTAAGCTTTATGCTTTTATCTCAGTTAATGCCAGCCTACTCGCAAGAGAGAGAGCTCGGTGAAGACTTTCAAAACATTTTTCTTACCTACGAGGAAGAAGACCTAGTTGTAAACTATGGTCAGTACTCTGAAGTAGAAGTAAAGATTTTTGGAAATGATGACAACTTTCCAGTTGAAGTCAAATTTGCAGATGATTCTTTTCCGTTTGGAATGAATCTGTATCAAGTCAACAATAGTAATTTTATTGTTGCGGGAACTCCAGCTTTCTTAGGAGAGTATTGTTTTCAAATTTCTTTAGACATTAAAGATGCTGAAGGAAAGAAAAATATTGTGGAGAGAATGTGCCTGGTCTCTGAGTCCATTGAAGGTTTTATCCATCCCAAGTTTGTTGAAGACAAGTATTTAACTAAACAAACAAAAAATGAGCAGATCAATTTAAAGATTTCTCAAGCAGACGAGCCTTCATTTAATGCTGGAACTATTCAGTTTGAAGTTGGAAATATGCCTGAAGGAGTTGATTTAACAAATGCTCAAAAAGCAATGCTTATTCAGGGTGTAACTTCAGTTGAAGGTGTTTATGAATTCACTGCTTCATTAACGGCCATGAATATCTCAACCCGTGAAGAAGTCACTGTATACAAACAGTTTCAATTTGATGTTCAAGAAAATAAAGACATTGGTTATCAATGTGCACCTGGTTACTACTATGACGATACTTTAGGTCATTGTGTTCAAGCAGCTGGAGAGCGTTGTGAAATTGGTGAGTATTACGATGAAGAAAGTAATTCATGTTACAAATATCCAGAAGTTAATAATGGAAATTGTGGTGCTGGATACTATTATGATCATTTTTTAAATCAATGTGTTCGTCGAAGTTATAACTATTGTCCGTATAATTACAGATGGTCGAGCTATTATAATCGTTGTGTGAGATTACCTTATACTTGTAATATTGGTTATAAATATTCTTGGACATATAAAGAATGTGTCTATGTTGGATACAGAAGATGTTCAGTAGGTGAGTACTATGATGCTTACGCTGGAAGATGTCGTCCAAACTATAATTATTGTCGATATGGAAATTACTGGTCCTATGGATCGAGAAGGTGTCTTCCTCATCGAAGAATTTGCGTTACCGGCAACTACTGGGATCCCCATGTTTGGAACTGTCGCCCAAGAAGATCTTATCGACGATGTCATGCTGGAAACTATTGGGATTATGGTAGATCAAATTGTCTAAGAAGAAGAATATATGTTGGAGCTAGTTGTCGTGGAGGCTACCGGTGGTCAGGATACTATGGACACTGTGTCGGAGTAAGAATTCCTCGAGGCCGAAGAGTAATGAGACCTCATCGTAGAGTTCGTCCTCATCGACGTCCTGTAGTTGTTAGAAGAGTTCGGCACAATCCAAATCGCCGAAGAGTGGTTGTTCGTAGACCAAATAGACCAAACCGTCCACCACGAACGATGCCTCCTAGAACAAGGCCAACCACAAGACCAAACCGTCCTAACAGACCTACTACAAGACCGAATCGTCCGAATCGGCCAAACCGACCGACGACAGGACCAACTCGTCCTAATAGACCAAATCGGCCAACAACAAGACCTAACCGTCCTAATAGACCGACAACACCTACTCGGCCAAACCGTCCAACCACAAGACCGAATCGTCCGAATAGACCGACAACACCTACAAGGCCAAATCGTCCAACAACAAGACCTAACCGTCCAAGTAGACCGACAACACCTACTAGGCCAAACCGTCCGACAACGAGACCTAATAGGCCAAGTCGACCAAGTACGACTCCTTCGAGACCAAGTCGTCCGAGTACAACTCCTTCAAGACCATCTCGTCCAAGTCGGCCAAGTACGACACCATCGAGACCGTCACGACCGAGTACCACTCCTTCAAGACCATCTCGTCCAAGTCGGCCAAGTACAAGACCTTCGAGACCGTCACGACCGAGTACAACTCCTTCAAGACCATCTCGTCCTAGTCGACCAAGCACAAGACCATCTCGTCCTAGTCGACCAAGCACAAGACCTTCTCGTCCATCGAGACCAAGTCGGCCTTCAAGACCGAGTCGTCCAAGTAGACCTCGAAGAGGTGGAAACTTAACTGTTTAAGACATTCTAATTTTAGAAATAATTTAGATGAATGGGGGAGCTCGAGAGAGCTCCCTTTTTTTAATCAAAAGTTACACTAGTAAAATATTATAGCTAACCGGGATAATGCATAATAAAAAATAAATGAAAAAACAAAACTTGATCATCATATCTTCTTTAAGACCAAATAAACTACTATTTCCAATATGAATCCAACCAAGCAAAGCTCCTGGCATAAAAATGGGATCGAATACCGATCTATATCTAACGTCTCCTACAAAAACTAATGGCAGAATTAAACTGCCTAAAATGAGTGAAGTTAATATTATATTTCTATAAGCTTCGCCTCTAAAAAAGATTAATAAGAATATAAGAAATCCTGGAAAAACTAGAAGAGCATAAAAGTTTTGTAACCAATGAACAAGTTGAGAATATTTTTTTGACATGACCAAAGGCCACACATATGTTCCATCAAACATGTGGCTTAAATCGTTAAATGCATAAAAAATTCTTTTAGGATCATCCAATAAACACTTAATCGCTTTGAGATAGAAATATTTGGAATTATAGAATGGTTCATTGAATTTAACTTCATCTGTTTGCCCCAATTGATAATGAACTGGTGATATTAAATTCCTACCTTCTGAATCAATCATCTTTTTTTTAGGGCATTTTGCCATGTAGAAATTGACTCCACCGACTGTCCCTAGTGGATGAAAGTACCCAAAAAACTTTTTATTTATTCCTCCATAAATTAAAAAAAATGTTGTGATACTAATCAAAATGGCAAAGATAGGTTTGAATAATTTTAAGGATAATATTTTTTGACCGATTGAGCGGTTATAAAAAATGAAAGTCAAAATAAAACTAGGTAAGAAAAATGCAATATTACCTTTAAATATTAAACTTAAACTAAAGATCAGGCCTAAAAGTAAGCATTTAACAAATGAAAATGAATTTTTATAATAACTACCAATAAGTAAAATGAGAGTGATAAAAAAAGATGAAGGTATTTCGGCCATAAGATAGCCTGAAAAACCAATGAGTTGAAAATGGAAAATTATGATTGCAGCAATTGGCCAAAGAATTTTTTTATTGAATATATTTTGGAAAGCTAATCCAGACATAACAGGTATGAGAATAGACATAAAATAGAATATTGTTTTAGTAAGATAAAACTTATCTTTAACAAAGAATTTTTCATCAATAGCAATAATGTAAGCTAATCCGGTGGTATGAAATGTATTGTAAGGGGAGTTTTTTCCTTCGAGTAAATATATGGCTCTTCGAAGATAAATTTTCATATCTGAAAATAAGTACTCTTCAAGAGGGTGATCGAAAAATATAAAATAACAAATTAGATAACATCCAAAAAGATAGAGCCAAAAACTACATTTATTGTAGTCAATCTTTTCAAATATTTTCTTTAGATGTTCCAAATAACAATTTTCTAATTTTTAACATTATATGACAAGAGCTTAAAAAATTTCCAGTTGTCATGGAATAATTCGTCGGATAGATGATGATATTCAAAATATTCGGTATTTTAGTCTTTAAGACACGAGAAAAATTCAATTTAAGTATATTTTGAGTTTATTATTCAAGGCTTTTGCTAATACTTTCTAGCTCGTTAAAGCTTAATTCGTCCCAACGAGAATATGGATTTAAGTATTTGTGATTGATATATTTCTGGAATCTCAATGGTGCAATTTCTTTCAGTAGGAAAAGCTCCATCATCCCTATATAAAAATATCTTAAATAGCCACTAGCTTTACTGAGATAGTTTAGAGAATAGGAGTTTCGATTACTAAAGAGCTCATGATTATCTATTGCAAATTCATAAGGAGAAATAAGTTTTAAGTCGTGAAGATAGCTTATTTCTATAAATAGTGCAGTACCTTCAATATAATTTGCCTCAGCTTCGAATTCAGCACATGTGACTTCTCGCTCCCAGCCTTCTGATTTTATTACTGGGCCAAAGGGTGATTGTTGGTTTCCAGATAACATTTTATAACGACTCTTTCTCAAAGTAACATAATTGTATAAATAGTCATTTGCACTAAGACTATTGTAATCATCGCTCCACCCATTTTCATACTCAGTTTCTTCAAAATTGATATCTGGTTTAATCGTTTTTAAATAGCTATATCGAAGACTTCGATTTTCGTTTCTTATAATTTCTAAAAGATTTGGATCTTTGCTTTTTTGGGAATAGCAAATAGGAAGTAACAAATTATATCTATGATCCTCATTTAACCAATCAAAATGAGAATGATTTCTTAGAATTGGTTTATTCAGAGTTCTAGTTTTTTGATAAAATAGATGAAATGCTTCATGAACAATAAAGCCGATATGCTCAGGAAGATCATTAGAGTATTGAGAGTTCGATTTTTCTACAAATCGTTCTTCATAAGTATTTGCTAAATTATAAAAAAGAATATTTTGATTCGTAGTATATTTTTTAAAAGCATCAAAGTATGGTTTATGCTTATCCTTGTTCACAAATAAGTAGGTTCCATTAGAAAATGAAATATTCGTATTTAGTTGAATTGTTTTTTTTATTCTCCCTTCAAGGAGCATTGTTCCACAATTTGGATAATTCCGCTGATCCGTTAGAACAATCGGAAAGTCATAAACCTTAAATCCTATTGGAGAGATATTTTCGTTTTTAGCTTTAATGAATGTTTTATTAATTTCTTGAACTAAAGGGCTATCTTCAAAATTTTTACAATTATTATCAGCAAAAATATTTGTTATGGAAATTGTAAATAATAGAATTAAATAAAAAGTTGAGTTTTTAATAATCATAACGTTCAGCCCCTATCCAATGTAAATCTACTTAAATCATAGCAAGAGATTTGATAAAAAGTTTGAAGGATAAGAATTAATGTAAAAATAATGTTTATGTCCTTCAATTCTTACTTTTTATAACTTCACTATATGCTCAATCGAGCCCACTAACTGGTTAATTTTTATAATGAAGGAATAGTTCGTTCCTATATATCATATTGAAAATATTAGAAGATGCTAGGCAGAATAACATCTATTGTGTTAAGCAGGACTATGGATTTTTATTACGATTGGCTATTATTAATAGTTCGGTGGCTGCATATTACAACGGCAGTAACTTGGATTGGGACATCTATCTTTTTCATGTGGCTTGATCGCACATTTAAAAAGACCGATGATGATCAAAATCCAAACTCTTTTGGCGAAGTTTGGATGGTTCACGGTGGTGGGTTCTATCATGTCAAAAAATTAAAAATGGGTTCTGTTGAAGTACCAAAATCTCTACACTGGTTTAAATGGGAGGCCTATTGGACTTGGATGAGTGGTTTCTTACTTCTTAGTCTAATCTTTTATTTTACTGGTGGCATGTTCCTACTTGATTCCGGAGTTTCATCCATTCAAAATTTTGAGGCAATTTGTCTTGGATTATTTTCTATTTTTGGTTCATGGTTTTTTTATGATTATGTGTGGGAGAGAAAGACAATACTCGCATCACCACTTATCGGACATTTTCTAACCATTGTTTGGCTAGTGGGGATGACTTATCTTCTCTGCCATACTTTTAGTGGAAGAGCCGCTTATATTCATATTGGGGGGATGCTAGGAACTTGGATGACCGCAAATGTATTCATGCGAATTATTCCCCGGCAGTTTAAAATGGTGGAGGCCGCAAAAAAGAATAAAACAGTGGATGAGTCTTGGGCTGTAAATGCCAAGAACCGTTCAACCCACAATACTTATTTCACCTTACCAGTCATTCTAATAATGTTAAGTAATCATTTTCCTTCTACTTATGGACATGAGTATAACTGGATTATTTTGTTAATATTGTGCATTTCAGGAGCTGGGATCAGAGAATACTTTGTGAAAAGAATTAATAACCCTGGGCGATCTAAATTTGCATTATTTATAGGGCTAACTACTCTCATTTATGCGATTCAATATTCAAAAGATCAGCCGATAGAGAAAGCGGTTTCCTCCAATGTAAAGCGAACTGTGCATAATCATGAAACTAATAATAAAAAATTATCGACAGTTGTTTCTCAAAAGTTTGATTTAGCATTGTCTGGCACTGTTTCTTTTTCAGGTAAAGTTCCTGAGAATGAAGAACTCAAACTTCCGAAGGGATGTGATACTTCAGGTAATCCGGGAAAGTTTAATAATCAGTATTTGATTAAAAATGGGAAGATAGAGAATGTTCTCGTCTATATTAAAGAAGTTTCTGGTACGGATTTATCCTTTTTTGAAGAAAGTAAGGACAAGGATTTCTCAGAGCATTTCATAGATCAAAAGGGCTGTTTGTATCATCCTCGAGTAAGTGCCGTTCGAGTTGGTCAAAAAGTTACCTTTTTGAATAGCGATAATATTTTTCATAACGTAAAGTCAGTGAGTAACATAAATAAGAATTTTAATTTAAATATGCCTGGAAAAAATCAAAGAAAGAGTGTCTCTTTTAATAATCCGGAAATAACATTGTCTACTAAATGTTCACTTCATCCTTGGATGGGTGCTTACATAGCAATATTTGATCATTCATATTATTCAGTTACAAATTCAAAGGGAGAATTCTCTCTTGAAAACTTAATTCCAGGGAAATACCAAATAATTTTTTGGCATGAAAAACTTGGTGAGAAGACCGAAACGATAGAAATAAAGAATAGTGAGAGTAGCCCAAATTTAAATATTGTTTTTACAAAGGAATAGATTATGATCTCGACTCATATACTTGACACCACCTTAGGAAGTCCCGCAGACGGAGTTCCTGTCGATTTAAAAGTAAAAATTGGTGAATCTTGGAAAACCATAAGTGAATCGTCCACTAATAATGATGGGAGAATAGCTTTTGACTGTCCTTTTGAGGAAGGCGTTTATCAATTGCATTTTAAAGTTGAGGAATACTTTTCAAAAATAAATACTTCTCATTTCTTCGAGAATGTTCAAATTACTTTTAATATTCAAGATACATCTCGTAAATATCATGTGCCTATCCTTCTTAATCCATATGGCTACTCAACTTATAGAGGTAGTTAAAAATTCGGATAATTTTTTATGCAAAAAATAAAATCAATCTCATTACATGAAAAGCCTTTTTTTAACTTGAAATTTAAGCAAAGAGTTTTGAAATCATCCAAATCACTTAATTCAGATATCGCTTTTCATGGAACGATCAATGATTATGAAACAGAAGACGCTCTTTTACTGATTACCCAGGTTTGGGAAAAAGTAAGGAAGGATTACTCTCGATTAATTTGGCAACGGGAAAAAGATCGACATTTTATTGATCAGCGTTGTTCTAGCTTGTCCAAATATAATTTAGAAAATAAAATAGAGGTAACATCTGAAGATTATAAAACGGCCATTGGATTTAGAGATGAAAATGATCGGATTCCCTTTGGACCTCTTAGGGAAGATTTTTATAAAGCAGACCCCGAGTCTAAACAAATTCATTTACCAAAATTTTTAGATGGTCATCACGTTACTCTTTTTGGGCCACCGGGAAAAGAGAAAATGTGTATCAATGCAATGAATGCATTTCATCGTAAGCATGATCAAGAACCTAAGATTATCGAGGAAGTGCTTCAAAAAAGTGATTTCCCCACTAAGTGGGGAGCAGATGATGAGGATTCAAAAACTCCCATACATGAAGATTTAGTGGAAGCAGGGAGAAACTTAAAAAGTTGCTTTGAAGGCACTCTTTCTTTCCAGCAAGGTAAAAAAACGTATTCATTAGAAAAGAATAAATTGCTTCAACCGATTAAACGAATTCCTGGGTTAGCTCTACCTTGTACATTTTTATTTTTACAGAATGAAGCGGTTCCTTTGCATCTATATGATTTTGTCCTACATCTTTTCCACCATCATGCTCACCCTGAGAGATTAGCATTTTATATTCCAAAATTAGAAAACGATGAAGAAGCTGCTTACATAAAACAATTAATTCGAGTTACTTCCGAAGAGATAAGAAAAATCAATCCTGGTTTTGACTCATCAACCATAAAACTTTTTATCGTATTAGAGAATCCTCGAGCTATTTTTCGATTAAATGAAATAATTGATGCTCTATCGCCAAACTTTGCAGGAGCGAGCTTAGGGTGGCATGATTTTTTAGCTTCAACGGCGAGATTGTTTAAACAGGATCCAAATTACCGAATTCCAGTTAAAGCAGATCCAAACATAGTGATAAAGTATATTAAGGCAAGCCATGAATTGGTTGCTGATATTGTTGGAGAAAGAGGGGGAATCCCCATTGGGGGGATGTATGGAATTCTTCCCGTTTCAAATGATTTGAATTCTGAGTCTTATCAATTGACTTTACTAGGGTTCTTTAAGGATGTCGTAACTCAGTTAAAAAGAGGATTAAAAGGTTTTTGGGTAGCCCACCCTGACTTTATTAGGCTTGGTCAAGCCCTTACAATCGCTTTTGAAGACTATAAAAACAAGAAGAATGAATCTTTATTAATTATTTTTAAAGATTATTTAAATAATAGTTACTTCAAGGAAATTAAAGAATTTTTAGAAGATGATGACGTTTCTAGTTTAAATCCAACTTCGAAAAAATTTGCTCGTTCTCTTATAGTTGCAGATATTAAGGAATCAAATTTTATTTCTAATAATGATCCTACGGAAATCGAATATAATATTTTCCAATCGCTACAATACTTAACTGATTGGCTATGTGGTAACGGCTGTGTGGCGCTTCCTGCTAAAATCGGGAATACTCCGGTTAGGGTGATGGATGATTTAGCTACTGCTGAACGCTCTCGTTGGGAGCTGTGGCATGAGGTTAACCATTGTCGCTTTGATCCTTTAGCTTTTATACATTTGTGCCATCAGGAAATGAATTTTATTCGAAAAAAATTGCAAACGAAAAGCAAAATTACACAAGTTAATTATACTGCTTCGAATGCGAAATGGTACAAAGTAGCATTCCACTTATTAATGAAAGTAGTGTTAGATCCCAAGCCACCTGAGTTTTTACCGGAGGTTTTGCTGCCTTTTACCTTGGATTTTATTCAAGAAGCCAGTGATCCGTGGAGTGCAATACAAAAATATGACAAGGAAAAGTTTAAACTACAGACGAAATTTGAAAAATATAGTTTTTACTTTGAAATGTGTGGTGTTCATGAATTTGCAAAGCACTGTTCATCAGTAGGTTATTATGATTCTGTTTCATCAAGAGAAATGATTCTTGGCTTTTCTCTTAAACAATTAAACTCAGCTGCTTCATTTCATGGTGATATTGGACAAAAAAAAGAAACATTAGACGAATTGGCCAAAACAGAACAATCCGCTGCTAAAGAGTCTGACCCTGAAGGAACCATATCTTCTGAACTACTTACAAAAGGAATCGAGTACTTCAAAAAATTTAATTTTAAATTTTTAGTTTCTGCTAAAGGAAAGAGCTCTCCCGAGCTTCTTGAATTGATAAATAATAGAATGGCACGAGGCTTAGATGAAGAGTTTTTAACTGCAAAAAGTGAACTTTTTGCAATTACCGATAGAAGAGTAAGAGAAAACTCTGATATTGATTTTATTCATCAAGTGGAGAAAATTCTTGAGAAAAATTCGGTGGACTCTTTATCTTTTTCTCTTAGTCTAGAGAGTGGAGAAATTAATAGTTTAAACTTCTATCAAGGTAAAGTGGATTTAAAGGATAATAAATATATTTACCAAATGGCATCTTTATCAAAGACAATGGCAACTTATTTTTGCCTTAACTTCTTCGCTGATAAATGTGTTTCAATTGATAGTTCGGTTTCAGATATCTTAGTTAAATATAATAGTAAAATTGTTATCTCTAATCTTTCATCTGATTTAAAGATTCGTCACTTACTTAATCATAGTGCAATGAATATGCACTATGTAAATGGAATTCCAGAGGATAAAAATTTTCCCACGGTAGAAGAGCTATTGCTAGCTCCAGAACAGTTTGGTTACAAACAAATTGAAGTATGTGGCGACCCTGGAAAAAGCTTTCAGTATTCTGGAGGAGGGTTTATCCTTCTTGAATATCTCATTGGACTAATCAATAAAGAACAAAATATTTTTCCATTGATAGACAAGTTCTATCAAAAATTAGGTTGTGAGACCATCTCTTCCAACCCAAAAAATAAAAATTTTAATTCAAAAGTAACTCCACACAATGATTTAAATAAGTCACTTGAGAGCGAACTTTTTTTTCCCTCTTTTGCTGCGGGGATGACTTCTCATCCCAAAGATGTGATTAAAGTATTAAAGAGAATAAGCGAAGATTTCAACTCTTCTCAGGATCATTGTTTAAAAAATACTAGAATAAACATTGGCCATACATTGGCTAGACAAATGCTACACGGAGAAGACTTTGGCTCGTGTGAATTTATGCATGCGAAGGCCGCCCTTGGAACTTTTATTATAGAGGGAGCAGAGAATTATTTTATGATTCATCAAGGGGCAAATGATGGATATCGTTCCTTTTATCTCTATTGTTTTAAGGGATTAAATAAAGGTTTTGGTTTATGTCTCTTTAGTACAGGCGAGGAAAAATCTGTTTTAGCAATATCTAAAATTATTCAATTAATTTTAGTTTCAAATAATATAGCTGGTATTAATTCAGATTTATTTAATACCGATTTTAATCACTCTGAGTTTTCTCAAGATGAAAAAGTAAATAGGGGATATAAAGAATTATTTTTAAAAGCTTTTGAATTGGAAAAAGCTGCATCTTATCCCAGACGAAATTTCTCTTTAGACTTGTTTGAGCATTACAATTTAACTAGAAAACCGAGTATTCTTAGTGTAACTGACCAAAAGTTTGCCCCTGCAGAAAATTTACTTTCTCCATACCAAGTGGACTTTGACCCAACTCTTTTTGGTAATCAAGGAAAAGTCATGGATAGTTGGGAGTCTTCTCGGCATTCTGTCCGTGGGTATGAGGAGTTAATTTTTTCTTGTGAAGCAATAAAGCCTAAATTTGTTTTTGTTTCAACTGAATATCATGATGGTAATCATGTGGAGTCGATCACTCTAATTGCCTCAAAAGATGAAACTTTCAATTTGAATGAAACACTTTTAGACAATAAAATACTTCAAGGAAACTCTTGGCATTTATTTAAGCTAGAGGAATTAAAAGATAATTATACACATTTTAAATTAAAAACATTTCCTGATGGTGGTTTAACCAGAATTAAATTCTTCGACCAGAGTTTTTTGGAAAGTAAAGATGCCAAAGTTTTTAAAGAGCATTTAAATAAGGCAATTAGATGTTCTGAAATTCCACAAATAAATAAAGGATACACAATCCCTTTTCAAAATTCAGAATATGAAGTGGTTAAAGTTAGCAATGAACATTACTCTCAAGCTTCATCGATTCTATCTCCCTACGACCCCTTAGATATGTTTGATGGCGGAGAAAGTGCACGCTCAAGAAAGAATGATAATTGTGAAGTGATTAAAATTAGATTAAAAAAAGAGAAGGTAATAAAGAAAATTTTGATTGATTTCAAGTTTTTTATTAATAATAGTCCCTTATATCTTTCTTTGAATGCGATGGACAATGATGGCGAGAAACAAACTCTTTTACAAAAAGTATTTGTAAAACCCTACCGTGGCAACTTTGCTCTTTTTGAAATAAATTCAGAGTTTAAATGCAAATTTATCACCTTAAAGTTATATCCCGATGGGGGAATAAATCGAGTTAAGTTTCTGTAAAGACAA
Source organism: Bacteriovoracaceae bacterium (assembly GCA_028101965.1). Lineage (GTDB taxonomy): Bacteria > Bdellovibrionota > Bacteriovoracia > Bacteriovoracales > Bacteriovoracaceae > JAOHMI01. The sequence continues at coordinate 16,683 of JAOHMI010000023.1, read as the reverse complement.
AGCCCTTCTAAGTTATTTCACTTAATATTGACCTAGGTCAAGGCAAACGAAATTTGATTGATAACGGTTAATTTCAAAAATGATCAAGTCGTATAGACTCTATTCAGATTCGACTGAGACGTAAGTCTCTATCGATTCTCTTTTCCTTCATTTTTTGGGTTATAAAGGCTAGATTTTTTCTAGCCTTTTTTTTTGACAAAAATTAAGAAAATCCGTCTACCTTATAAAGCAAAAATTTTATATAGTTCTAAGCTCTTTCGTATTCAAATTGTTATTACCAAAAATAAAGCTATTTGGAAGGAAGGGTGCGTGAAAAAAATTTTATACTTAACATTGTTAATTTTTTTGTCACATAATTTATTTGCTAAACAACTATTCTTAGTACGAGGTCTTTCAAGACAAAGTGGTCATTGGGGAGAAGATTTTAAAGAAAAACTTCAAGAAAGTCTTCCTGATTGGAATATCTTTTATTTAGATCTGCCCGGGACCGGGAGGTTGTCTCATATTAAGTCCCCTGTAAGAGTTAAAAATTTCATTCCTCTTATGAGAAAAGAAATATCTTCAAATTTAAAAATGGATGAAGACAATTATATTCTTGGGACAAGTCTAGGGGGAATTGTGGTTTGGGAGTGGATATCCCAATTTCCACAGGACTTTAAGCAAGTATTATTGGTGAATACTCCCTTCCGAGGAGTTTGTAAGTTTAAAGAAAGAATAAAACCAAAAATGCGAATTAAATTGATTAAAACTGGCTTGGTTTCTAAGAAAAAAATAAAAAAAAGAGAATCTCTACTTTATGATATTAATTCAAATGTAAAAAACTCTAAGCAGAAGGAAAGAGTTGTTAAGGATTGGGTTGATTTACAAAAGAAGCAACCTATTTCAAAAAGCACTATGATTCGTCAGACTTTAGCAGGTCTAACTTATCGAGCGAGTTTTGCAAGCGTAAATAAAAATATAAAATATTATATTTTTGCTTCTGAGCAAGATCAATTGACTGATAAAGCATGTTATCAGAATTTATCAAATCTTCTTAAAGCTCCACTTTTTTGGAATGATTGGGCCGGTCATGGCTTACCGATTGATGATCCAGATTGGATTATTGAGAAGGTGCTTGCTTGGAAGGATGAAATAGTTGCTAATTGAACTACCAAAACGAAAATTTATACTTAGAATTCTTGTTCATAGACTTATCTTTTTTTCTTAATTTAATTATCACTTGAGGTAATAGATTTAAGGTGCTTCAATCCTTCAAATGTTGTTTTAAATTAATTTAGATAAAAATATTTTGAATTCATTTTTGATATTTTTTTAATAATTGAATAAAGATAAATGAAATAAATAAAGAGAAACTAAGTCCAATCACATAATTTTGTTTTAGAAAAATTAAACTATACGTCGCAATTAATAAGAAAAGATAAAGTGGGTAGAGTACTTTCTTTTTATCTCTAAAGATCAGATAACTCATGACAAAACAATTAACGATTAGAATCGAAGGGCTTGTTCCTATGGGCTGATTAATTTGTCTTAATAAACTTAACAGATGGTGAGAGGTATCGTTAATCAATGGTAAGGGATGAAAGTCTCGAGGATACACTATTGGGAAAAAAAAGTTGAAGCATAAAATTGCAATATTAAAGGATAGGAGCAGTTTAGCTACCTTGGAGGAAGGAGATGAAATAATCATTTCTTTCAATAAGTAGAGAGTATAAAAGCAAAGACTTAAGTAAATCCAAACAATAGAAGGGAACAAGGACAAGTCTTGCTCAATATTTAATATTGGAAGGATGCTTAAATTAAAGAGAGGGGAATGAGAAATCAAAATACTGCCAAGCGCAATGATAGAGGCAGATAGTAAAAAAATTATAGCTTCGCTTTTTTTCATTTTATATATTGTTTTTTTAGTATGGGGTTACAGAGCCAAGTTCCGCTTATAAATTCTTACATTGTAGAAGTCTTGCCTGCAGTTTGCATAGAGATTTCTCTTAAATCAAAAAAAGGATTTTTTGAGGCTATTTTGACACTTTTGAGCGGGGTAACCTTAATGAATCATTTTCAGAATTATTCATTTATTTATTCAATTTTTAAATCAAAGATAAGCGTTATCACATTGATAATACTTAACTTCTTATTTCTAAGTTTTGCAAACGCACAGGTATTACAAGCAGAAGCAAAAGGTTTTCAATTTAGGGCCATGTCAGGCTACACCACAAATTTTGTGGGGTCAGAAGATTACCGAAAGGTCGAAATGACCCAATCAAATTTTATTTTTGATTATGGTTTTAGTAATGATCAACAAATAATTTTGAATGCATCTATTTTAATAGATCATAATCCTGATTATGATGAGGAAATTAATCGCTTAAACGATACTGTCCTGACTTATCGTAAATTATTGGTTCGGAAATCAAGTATATTTCGAAATATTTTTGGGAGGGTTTCGGCCATAATTCCAACTTCAGAAGATTCCCAACAAGATGAAGCACTATACGCTGGAGCAGTTGCAGGGTTAAGCACCGTTATTCCGATGGGTGGACGATTCTTTTTACAGCCTGATATTTCTTTGCGTCAGAATTTTCATAAATACACAACAGATGGAAGTGGTGAGCAAAATATTAATTATTCGTACTCAGGGGATTTTGGAGCAGGATATTCGTTTACGGACTTAGATACTTTTATTGGGGGAGTCGCAACGGCCACTGCCTTTGATTATGAAAACGATCTAATGGATACAGAACTGGCTCGATATATTGGATATAATCGAACTTTTTCATCAATAAATACTGACCTTCTTCTCTTAGTGCAAGAGGGAAGTGCTTTAGTTTTAAATAGAAACGGTAATGTGAAAGATTTCGATTTTTATTCGCCAGATACAGCATCAATAACTTTACGGGGAACAATACGATTTTAAGGAATATTTTTTTTAGGGGGACTAATGAAGATTTTTAATTTTTTGTTTTTAGCATCTCTTTTTCTCATGGGCTGTGCCAAAGAGAGAAAGTACAAAAAAGTGTACAAGGGAAATGACACGCATTTAAAGAAAAAGCATATTGTTGATATGTGCGCTGGAGGATGTTTGTATCTTCCAACAGTCAGGGAAGTTCCAAAGGACATTCCACAGGCTCGTCCTTTTTCAGTTGGAGATGAGAAAATTGTTAATCTTTCAGTTGAAAAAGATCAAATAATTTTCCGACAGATGGAAGAAGATAATCGCTATTCGCAAAATAAAAACAACCTTGCCCCAGTCTTTAGTTTAGAAATAGAACACAAAGACTATCGTTGTAAAAAGAATGCTAAAGATAAGTGTTCACGAAAAGAGGAAGAAAATAAAGATAAGCATTGGAGTAAAAAGAAATATGTCACATTAAAAAAAGATAGCATTGATATTTTAGAAACCAATACAATGCCCTTAAATATGGCCAACTTATTTGTGGAGTGTTTTCCCACTGTAAATACTCGTATTAAAGATATTCAGTTTGTTCCAAATCAGTCCATGAATATAACCGTTGAGAAAACTTATTCAACCGCCCATGTGGCTTGCCAGCAAGTCAAAAACTGGGGAGATCTAGTTGAGAAAATGAAGAATTTTACCTTTACGGTAGATTATCATTACTCAATTATGAAACTATCTTCCTTGGCCTCAAAAGGTTTTGATGTCGTTGATTATCCATATGAAGACCATGATCTTTATGGTTTCTTTACTGCTGAAAAAAGCAAAGCTGATATTGATAATAATAAAACCATGTACGATAAAAAATATATGATGAAGAGATGGAAGCCAAACCGTACTATTACTTTCCATCTAGATGAAAAGTTTTATGAGAAAGATATGTCCTCACTCAAAAAAATGATGGAAGTCTCAGTTTCGTCTGTCAATAAGTCCCTTAAACAAGGAGACATTCCTCTAAATATTGAACTTAAAAAAGGGAATAATAAAGAAATTGGTCAAGCCAATAAAAGTTTCTTCACTCTTGTTAAGGACCCTCTCGCGAGCGGTGTCATTGGCTATGGACCTAGCGTGGCGAACCCTCGAACAGGAGAAATCCTCTCCGCTCAAGTTGTTGTTTACTACGGGACAATTCTTCGTTTTATTCAGCACACTTATAATGAGGTTGTGCAGTCTTTAACAATACAAAAGAAAAAACTGCAAAAAGAAAAGCGTGAAAGAGAAGAGAGGAAGAGGCAAAAAGAGGAAGAGGAAGGTAAAAAAACTCAACCAAAATCAGAGGTTACTAAAGAGCTGGTGGCAGAAGCAAAGGCAAAGTCTCACGCAATGAGTATGAAACCGATTTTAGCGAAAGCTACAACTCATGCTCATGAATTGCATTCACATGCTCATACAGGCATTACTCATACAGACTATACTGTCAAAACATTACAAGAAAATTATGATGAGGAATTGGCCAAAGAGTTTACCCAAAATTTAAAAAAGCAGTATGCTGCTAAAAACTTTAAGTTTGATCGAATTTCAGAAGAGTTGACGGAAGCTACTCTACACGAATATTCAAAAAATAATATGTATCATGGATCATTGGTTGATTTTAGTGGCTTTATGTCATCGGCACTAACTAAGCTTACAGCAGATGCTAAGAACTTGGGTAGTGAAGACAACCTACGTCCATGGCACCTATTAAATAAAAAAGAGAAGCAAATTGTTATAGATGAAATGCTACCCCATGTAATCATTCCAACAATGATTCATGAAATCGGTCATACTCTTGGATTAAGACATAATTTCATGGGATCAGTGGATGAAGAAAATTTTTACAGTATTTCGGAAAGAAAGAAATTAAATATTTCGAAGCAGATACCTTATTCTTCAGTTATGGATTACGGGAAGTCGAATCTTAATTCGTTAGCAGTTTTTGGTAAGTATGACCTAGCTGCTCTAAAGTTTGGATATAAAAGAGAAGTTGAACTTAAAAACAATAAAGTTTTAAAGTTAGGAAAGTCCTCTTATTTAAAAACACAATCTTCCGGGAAGATTTCAGACCTAGAAGATCAGTTAAAGAACTATAGGTTTTGTACCGACGAACATGCTTTCGTTAGTCCTGATTGTAATCGATTTGATGAAGGAACTAATTTTGGAGAAATTGTTGATAGTTTAATCAAAAGCTACAATACTAGATATGACTCTCGAAACTTTCGAAACTATAGAAAAAGTTTCTCTGCGCAAGATGATGCTAGTTATGCATCTCGAGTAAGAAATACCTTTTTAAAGTTAAGAATCTTTTTTGAAAGATATGTCAGTATCAGAAATAAATTAGGAATTCCTGATGATGATAAAATTTGGGAAGAAAATGAATTTTTAAAAGAAATTAAAGATGCCTCTGATAAGACCTTTGATTTCTTCGTTGATGTTGTTAAAACTGCTGAGTTAACTTGTGTGGTTATGACAGCACAAGGAAGTCCCCAAGTTCTTCCGATCAGAATTATCAAAAGTCCCTTTGGGCAGCCAGTTAGTTGCTTTGATGAGAAAAACTTAAACACGAGGGCACTTGAAGCAAACGGGCTAAAAGTTATTGGGCAAATGGGGAAGACAATTGAACATATTAAATCAAATGATATGGCCCCTGACTTAAGATCATCAACCACAGAAATATCTGTGAAAGGTATCTATCTTGATAAATTACTTGCCATGCAGATGTTGACTCAAAGAGAGTTGGGAATTTCGATATTTGATGAGTACACAAATAACTACTTCGATATTTCCACAAATATTGATAAGGGAGTAAAGCTAATCACTGAAATAGTTAAAGATGAAATTGTTAACCCACAGCTCATTACTTTTGAAGATGGATCAGAGCAAATTGTACCTATTCCAGTATCGATGGAAGCGGGTCATGTTGTTAGAAGTTCTTTTTCTTCATCTGTGAATAAGAGATTTTCATTAAATAGTGAGACCAACTATCTGAATGAAGTCTTTTTAAAGATGTTTAAAAAGAATCACTTATCTAAAAAAGATGTTTTTGGAACGAAAAAGTTTTTAGAAATTTTTAAATCTCTTAAGGTGGGTAAACTCACTGATTGGTATGATACTGAAGACGTTAAGTTGTACAAAATAACTAATACAGAAGGTAAAGAGATCGGTCGTTACCTCCTAAGTTCAGAAAATACTATTGCAACTGGACTTGCTGATATTGCGGTAAAAAAATCTAAACTTGAAAAGTATGAAAAACCACTTATCTTTGCAGTAATGATGGAAAAAATGAAACCGGCGCCAGGTCCTGCTCCTGAACCAACTCCAAAACCAGCACCTGAAGAGGAAACTAAGCCGGAAGAGGAAACTAAGCCGGAAGAGGAAACTAAGCCGGAAGAGGAAACTAAGCCGGAAGAGGAAACTAAGCCGGAAGAGGAAACTAAGCCGGAAGAGGAAACTAAGCCGGAAGAGGAAACTAAGCCGGAAGAGGAAACTAAGACGGAAGAAGAAGCTAAGCCGGAACCAGAAACAGAAGAAGAGAAGAAGCTAAAAGAAGCAATGGTAGACTTGGAAGACGTTGACATTCAAACAATGCAACAATTCTTGCAAAATCAACTTCCATCACAGGATGAGATTAATCGTTCTTTAGAGTTGCTTTCTCTCTAATTTGACTAGAAGATAGATCTTCATATGAGTGTTGCCCCAGGTAAATTAAGTTAATCTTGGGGCAACATTTTTTTATTTCATTATAACAAATATCTTTTTCTTCATCTGACTCTTTGCGAGAAATCCAATAAATACTAGTCAATGTTTGAAGAAGGCTTTCGGCTTGATACCAAGTAAATAAATTACTTAATTGATCAAACCCCATGGCCAAGGATAAGTTTAATTTTGGATGAAGTGCTTTAATTTTCTTTAACCAATTGAAGGTATAGTTTTTAGTTTCTTTAAGTTGTAAAAAATCTTTATTGATAATAATATTTTTATTTCTGACTTGAGTAATTAAATCTTTCAAATCTTGAGGTTGTTCTTGAGAGTTTTTTTGAGGATTTTGATCATGGATAATTCTTAAGGGTATTTCGGGTGGAAGTTTTTTTATAATTTCAAGGTGACCCTTATGTAATGGGTTAAAACTTCCAGGAAAGAAAATCACTTCACCTTGATGTGGTAATGATAGGTTCTTTATAAATGAGCTATAGTCTATGTCCATTGAATAGGGATCTCTTCCTTTAATTCAATTTTAAGGGGAGAGAGGCTACAAGTAAAAGCCAAAAATTCGACACCGGCTTTTTTGGCTTGTTTCGCAAAAGTGAAGTAATCTGGATCGATATCATGGGCAAAGGAAAAAGAAGTTAAATTTTCTCTTTGAATTAAATAAAATTGAATACACCTATCGTATTCACCTTTTAACTCAGCTAATTCCTTCAAATGCTTTTGACCACGAGTTGAAACGGCATCCGGAAATGTTGCTGCTTGATCGGATTTCATTGTGACATTTTTGACTTCAATTAAAATTCGTTCACCTTTTACGGATTCAATATAAAAGTCAAATCGAGATTTTCCAATTTTAAATTCAGGTTTCAAAAGTTTAATTTCTTCTTTAGTGATAATTTTATTTAAGGAATCATTTAATATAAATTCTTGAACGAGTGAGTTGGTTAAATGTGTATTAATTCCAATAAAAGTTTTTCCATCTTCATCGGAAAGTAGCTGCAGCGTTGAGTCATATTTTCGTTTATCACTTGGTGTGGTCGAAAAATAGCAAGTAGTTTTTGGAAAAAGGCATGACTTCATCGATCCAGTATTCGGAACGAACATAGTTTTTACTTCTCCATTATCAAGTTCAACATCAGCTAAGAATCTTTTATAACGTCTGAGAAGGATCCCTTTATTTAATTTTGTACCAATTTTATTTTCGAAAATCATTTTCGTATTGGGCCAAATTATACTCTTTTAGTCAAATGAGAAATGCTCCATTGAGCAATTTTTTATGCTAACATGGAAATAATTGCCGGTTATGCATTGTGTATCTTTACTCAGATCAAAGGTCATTAAAATAAAATGACCAAAAATATTCAACGCCAATTTTGGAAAAGGAATTTCCATGAAGCAAGTATTGATTTTAATCTCTCTCCTTCTAGTCTATGCATCAACTTCTCATTCAAAAACAATGACAAATTTTGAACATATTTATATGGGTTCAAATTTTAGTGTGGAAGACACATTGTCTGTAAAAGTGAAGACTGTTTTACAAAAGCACTTTGGGTTAGAGTTATCATCTAAATCATTTAAGCTTGTGCAAAAGCAAGATTCTCTACTGGGATCCCATTTTCGTTTTATCGAAGTAAAGGAAGGGATTCAAATTCAAGACAGTGAGATAGTGCTTTCCATCGATCAAAACGATTACTTATATAAAGTTCATGATAATGTTGCAGATTCGAGTTCTTTGAAGAAATTGAAATTATCTGCTTCGATTACATCACGCTACGCTGAGGGGATCGCTTATGATTCTTTAGGTGGGTATGCTGAGCTTTTAGAGTACCCAATGGCTAACTTAGTGATTCATAATGGAAGATTAGTCTATATCATCAATATGAATACGGTGAACCCGAGAGGGGATTACGAAATTGTTATTGATGCAAATACTGAAGATATAATTTCATCGAGAGATGTTAGAATTTATCGGCATTTAAAGTCCATTCCTAAAAAAGTGATAGTAAAAGGGAAGAAGAAATTAAATTATTTTACTGATGCTTATCTTGAATTGGTTATTAAGAAGAATAAAACAAAATCCTTAATTACTGAATCATCAATTGGTAAAGGCTATGGGCAGATTTTTAAACCAAATCCAGTGACGACACTTAAAAATGATAAATTAGAAGATAATAGTGAAGCTTACATTTTCAAACCAGCTTATCGAAAAGTCACTCTTGAAAATCTCCTGATAAAAGATGGTGTTTATCATCTAAAGTCAGACTTAGTTGAATTAAAAAACTTTGAGTCTCCGAACACGTCGGTTACGACTTCAAAGTCTGGTGACTTTACAGGAGAAAGAAACAGTTCAACATTTACTGATACTATGACTTATTATCACCTTTATGACAGCATTCAATATCTCAAAAACTTGGGATTTAAAAACTCAAAGCTTATTTTCAAGAAAGCCATGATTGCTGATTCAGATGCGGTCTATGGGAGTGATAACTCATATTTCTCTCCCGCCCAAAATGCTCTGGCATTTGGACATGGATGTGTTGATGATAATGAAGATAGCGACGTTATTCTTCATGAACTTGGCCATGCAATAAACTTTAATATTAATAATTCATGGCGTGGTGGTGATACTGGAGCTATGGGGGAAGGATTTGGGGATTATTGGGCCGCAAGTTATGCTTACCTTCAAGAGAACGGAACCTTTCTGCCAAATCGTGTTTTTAAATGGGATGGTCACAACAAATGTTGGGGCGGAAGAATGGTAAACAAAGTTAATATGAAATACAACCATAACACCACCTATGGAGCTCACGTAAGAATGGATGGAGGAGTTACTGATGAGTTATGGTCTACCCCAATTTTTCAAGCCTTTAAAGAGCTTGTGGACAAGGGAGAGAGTGCAGATAGCTTGCAAGCGATCATCATTGAGTCGCAATTTGGAATGGGAAGTGGTGTTAAAATGAGAGATTGGGCGAACTCTATTGTTCAAACTGCTAAGAAGATGTTTCCAAATAAAAAATACGATGAAGTCTACAAGAAGTACTTTAAAAATCAAAAAATTATTCGTTAAAAAAACAAAAAAAAGCCAGGACTATTAAAGTCCTGGCCCTTATAGAAACCTATTAAATTATAACTAAATTACAAGTTAATGTTACTTTCTTCTAAGGCTTTTCCGTAGAAGTGTTTAACGATTTCTTTCATGTTTGCTGGATCTGTTCCAAAAGATTCTGCTGCTTTTGAAAGTTCAGCTTCAAGTGCACTGTAGTCGCCATCTTTACCTTGAGCTTTCGCTACTGCTTTGGTTAAAGCAACAGGGTTCGTTCCATAAAGAGTTTCTGCGAAATCAGCTAAATCTTCGATTGATCTGTTTTCAAGTTTCTTATAGTCGTTAAATGCTTTCGCTAATTTAGTTGCAGAAGTAGTACTTAAGTTAAACTCAGTTGCATAAAAGTTAGATAGATTTGTTAGCAATCTAGTTTCTTTAGTATACTCGTCAGAGAGAACGTCTCTAGACTCATGTCCTGCGATTTTTGCTCCATCTGTGTTGTAGTATTCCCAATAACAATCATCGTATAAATAGTATCCCCAGTAGTCGTATACAGGATAACAATTATACCACCATTGTGGCTCATAATAACCTGTTCCGCTGCTTACACAACTTACTGAACCTAAACTCATTGCAATGAGCATAGCTAAGCCTAATAACTTTGCTTTCATGTTTTCTCCTTTAGAAAATAGTATTTTCGCTAATCATCCTGATTAATGCTGATAAAAAATTTGTATCGTTTCAAAAGTGAATAGACAATAGATAACTAAGGAGAAATAAAGAAAAAATACTTACACAGCTTTCTACCAAAAACTATAGAATTAGCTCTAAAATTTGCTTTTCAGTGGGACAAAAGTAAAAAACAGAGTCAGTGTGACTCCAAAAACCATAGTCACTTGATAAAAAGAAGCAATCATTATTTGGCAAGAAGTTTTTTCTTGCTAGTAAGGAGAAAAAGTAGTCTCCATTTGACCCCTTTTTTAGGTTAAGAAACTTATCTGATCGATCTTTTTCTGTTAATTGCGCAAGTAGCAACGTCTGTTGATTATGAAATAAGTTTAAAACCAAATTATCACGTGTAAAAAAATTTCGATTCAAGGAAATTTCAGAAGTTCTGATATTTTTTATTCCTAAAGTAGTTTCGGATTTAAATAAAACAAAGTAATTATTATTTGGTTGCGGAAGAACGTTAATAATTTGCTGAATTTTCTCTTCTGTTTCAATTACATGTGTAGATTCATTAATGCTATTATTTTTTATATTGTAATTTAAGAAATAAGTGATGATCTCTCCAGGGAGCCCTTCATTATAAAAAGCAACTTTTATATCCTGCTTGCCCTTTACAGGAATCATTCGAAAATTTTCTAAGTCGATACCACTAGCATTAATCTTTTTTATTGTAGAAACTTTTTTCCCATTAAACTGGTCCAAAAAGTAAGTACCTTCCTTGTTCTTTGAGATTAAGAAAGCGGTTTTATTATATTTTGAAACAGTATTTTGAATTAATAAATGTATTGGCTCCGACTCGGGTTTATCTTTTAAATGTTGGCTGAGTTCTTTTTTATCATTAAAAAAATAGATATTATTCTGGGGGATTTGTTTTGGTTTTAAATCTTCCCAAGGAGTTTTTAAGCTAGAATGCTCAAAAGACCCAAAACTTATCCAATAAGGAATGAGAAAGGATTCGTTTGAGTTTGGGTGAAAAGACATTCTCCCGCTTAAAATAATATTTTCGTTTAAATATTTTTCAGGAAGAGGGTAGTTTTGTATTTTATTAAAACTATGATCAAGTGCTAAAAAATATGAAGTGAATTTTGGCTCATTCTTATTAAGAATTCGATTGTAGACTTCATCTCTTTTGAGAAGGTAGAGGAAATAATCCAGCTTACCATCTAAATTGAGATCTAACTTTGAAGCATTAATTAGTATTAAGTCTTTTTCCTCAACTTGTATGGGTCGAGGTATCTCATAGATGCCTTCATTTAACCTAAGGATACTTAGAAGTGTCCCTTTGCCATTGCTTTGAAAAAAGGCAAACTCTGAATTAGGTGATTTGTTGTCTGCTAAATCTCGAATTCCTACAAATTTATTACCTAAGAAATTTGGAGGAAAGCGAGGAAGAGAATAGGTCTTTTTACTTAAATGACTAGTATGAGCAAAGTCGAAAAAACTAAAACTCGTAGTGATTACTTGTGCTTGATTTGTTTTGATATCTCTTACTGTAAGGAGTATTTGTTGCTCAGCTTGCATGGTGGAACTATCGTTTAAATCAATTTTTAGGGGAATAGATTTAATTTCATTCGGATTAAAATTAATCTTATCCTGCCCTCTCAATACAATAGTGAGAGCATCATTATTATAATCCAGACTTAACTTTACGCTCACAGGGGAATCAGAAAGGTTTTTTATTTTTAAGTCATAGTTGTATTGATCTTTTTGTATATAGAAAAAAGGTGATATTTTTTCCACCATTCTAAAATTTACTTTTTGCCCGCTTACTTTCTTAGTGATTTTCTCTAGATCAAGTAAAGGAAAAGAATAAAGGGGAAAGGATGGGTGTGACCCGGTTCTGGAATATTTTAATATTGCATCCTTTGCTTGCTGATTGGTAAAGCCGTAGCTAAGTAGACTTGCAATGGTCCCTGTCACCATTGGAGCAGCTTGCGAGGTCCCATCCATATATTCGTATCCTTTTTGCAGAACAAAACGGAAAGATCTTCGGTTTAATGGGTATGTACTGAGAATGTGTAACCCCGGAGCATAAAGGTCTACTTGGTTACCCACGCTAGAAAAGGGAGCTATTTGATCATTTGGCAAATGGGCACCTACGCAAATGACCTCTTTAAAAGCACATGGATAGATTGTTTGTTTGTTGCCAGAGTTTCCGGCAGCTGCAATCATAATAATACCCTTACTTGCAGCAAGACGAATTTGATCTCGAACTGCGATGGAGTTTTGAGTAAATTTCCATCCGAAGCTCATATTAATGATATCCACATTATTGGCGATGGCATATTTCAAAGCTTGAGCAAAGAGATCGATAGGATTGGTTGTTTTAGGAGGTATTTCACTCGAGCCAGTTGTCTTTATGGGAATGATTTCAACATTGTTAGCAACACCTTTTATTCCTATATTATTATTTTGAAGAGCAGCGATAATTCCTGTGACATGAGTTCCATGCCCAGTTTCATCATTAACCCGAGGGTGTCCTTGAAGCTTGGTGACTTCATTAATTGGAGCTGCAACATTCCACCCATGACAATCTCTTGGATAGCCATTTTCGTCAGAGTCCAATAGTGCAAAGCTATTATGACAAGTTTCTTTATTTGACTCAGTATTTAGGCATTTTAAGTATTTTTCTTGGTTTAAGCATTCTTGTTTGTTTTCTCTAATTACTCCTTTCAAATCCTTATGGTCTAGTTCAACTCCTGAATCAATTACTGCAATTTTTATTTTGCGGTTAATATTAATACCGAGTTTTGATCTTCTAAGACCGATATCCTTTCCAGGAAGAGCTGAATAAGTTTTCTTATCGATATCACCTTGAGGGACTATGATAGGAGTTCCGTCATTACTCAAATACCACTGAAGATAATTAAACGGATCATCAGCTTGAGATAAGGAAGAGAAAATAAAGAGAATTGATAAGAGATATTTTTTCATTCTAGTACATCCCCGGTGTATAGCTAATCGCTCGCAGCTCAAAACTAGTAATGCCTAATTGTTTCGCCACTTGATCCATGATTCCTGTGCCAATATCAGAGTTGTATTTCCCTACGGTATTCGCCATATAATCAAGGTATCCGGTAGGATCTTTTTCCCTAAAACCAGTTATACGTGTCGTTGCAAAATAAGATTCTTCAGGTGCCATTTTTAATATTCGATTGATGGAAAATTCACGAAAAAGAGTGGAGATGAATTTATTTATTCGCTTAGTTTTAGTTTTTCGGTTGGCTGTCACTTTTTTACGAATAAGTTTGACGATTCTTTGAGCATCAGGGGGAACACAACCTCGGTACTCTTTATCATAAAAATTAATTTCATTGTTTGTTCTAGCACAAAATTCATTCCATTTTTTGTGAGTATAAAGAAAAGTTAAGACACTCAATATTGATTTAATATCCTTATTCTTTAGCAGCATGTACTTCATTTTTTCATAAAAGTTAGGATAGAGAATAAAAGTCGTTCGAAAGTCATAACTTCTTAATTTACGTGTTTGTTTAAAGATATTCATATCTATATGATCGCTTTGGTTGAGATCAACGAAGTAGCTTTCGATTGTACGGACGGTTTTCTTTACTCTTTTCATTTTAGTTGCCCAGCCTGTATGAATAATTTCAATTCGAGAAGTGTATCGAGGGTCAATCTCAGGGGTTAATTCTGTTTCAGTAATAGAGTAAAACCTTTTAGATTTTCCAAGAGGAGTTTGACCAGGGTCGGGATTGGATGTTCCAAGGCCGATAAAGCTACTTACCGTTTTGATCATCCTGTCGAAAAAATTTAAAAAATCATTCCCAGTTCTTTTTAAATCCATAATTGAATAAAATTCTCTAGTCTTTCCAAAAAAAATGTCGCTACCCGTGTATTCTTTTTCTTGAATCGCTTGGTTGGTAATCTCCACGGTATGATTCATTTTAAGTTTGTCAGATTTCCAGAATAAGAAGTTAAATGAAGTTAATCGTCCTAAAACCTTATGATCAAGATTAACTTCTTGCCCTTTACTCTTAAGCGCTGAGAAATTATTCTTTAAAAAAATTTGAGAGAGTATAATTTGGTTCTCAAGCATTTTCTCTTCACTGAGATCATTCAAACTTATTCGATAGATAAGAGAATTCATTTTTCCTTTTGTAAATTTAATTCCCATCGATACCAGATTCACTAAGTAGGTGATGTTTCCTCGAGTAAAGTTTTCGAGATCTTTTCTTTGTTGGATAGTAATTTCTAGTTGATCTCCTACTTTCCTCATCATAGTCGTTTTTAAGCGAATGTAATTTATTTCATTATGAATACCAGCACTCAAACCGGGAACGAATCCAATTGGAACGTTTGTGCCGATAAATGGAGAAAGTTTAATTTGATTGTTAATGACAAAAGTTTCATTCTCCGCAAGAGAATCATTGAAATCTTTAAATAGGTTTTTACGCTTATCTAATAGTTGTTTTTCACAATCACTTTTACGGTCAATTCCAGAGATTAAAATTTTATTTGCTGGAGTTCCATTACTTATTAACTCTTCTTTTAGATCGAGAGCCTTTTGCAACATTTCAGGCTGGGTTTTGTCGTAAATTATTTTCTTAAAAATGACATCTTTAACTTCTTCTTCTTGAACAAACGGCTTTTCACTAATGTCGCAAGAAATTTCATTGGTAAATATTTTACCCAGATTTTTCATTAATCGAGGGATCCATAACTCTTTAATCGGCTTCGAGCTTGCTTCTTCGATACTATCAGTTGGACGAACATGGGAATAACTTTTTGAGAGAGAAAGAGATACTCCAACTGGGAGAGCTTTATTTAGATTTTTATTTATAATGCTTAATCCACCAATTTCTCCTTCAACTCCAATAGAGTCAACTATCTGGATAGGTGCATCTGAAGCTAAAAAATTTCCAAATACAATATTTCTGGTGGCGAAGGCCCTGGCCCCAAATAATGCTTTTGACCATGATTTTAGAGGGAGAATACCTTGATTCTGACCTTGAGTTTGGCGGTATTCTAGAACTCTTTCACGGATGGACTCAGTGGCCGTGGTCATATCTTGGTTGGGCACATACTCTTTCTGGGCCCAAGATAAAGCTGAGGTTAAGGCATTTGATATTACTTGATGCCTTAGAAACTTAAATACTTGGGAAAATCGGTAAGGACTTTTTTCACTTGGTTGGTAGAAGTCCGGTACCCAACGAGAGAAGTCTTGGTTGGAAATTTTCTTAATATTGTTATTAAGGGGAAATTTTTGTACATCTGAACCCAAATTAAATAATTCAAAAAAGTGATTTAACCGAGAGATTATTTTCTCCACCACAACATCTTGTACTTCTTGAGGGTATTGAGTGAAGCTTATCACCTTTTCTATTTGTGATTTAGTTATGGCAGAAAGTTTGTGCAGCAGCCATCGAGCATCTTCCGGTGTCAAATTTTTAAATGCCGCAGCTTGCTCGTGATTAAGAATAATATTCTGGTTAAATTTTCTTCCCTCAGACCAAGTAATGTGATTAATACTCTGGGGGAAATCTGTGAGTACATAAAAGAGTAAAAGAGCGCGAAAAATTCGACGGGACTCTTGCTTCTGAATCGACATATATGGCCAGTAAAGATTGAGAGATTTTATTTGTGAAGGTTCTAGAATAGCACCTTTTAACTTAAGTGTATTTTGAGTCTCTCCAGTTATCCATTTATCTTTTAGAAGGAGTGTTTTTTCCCCAATAAATTTGAGGGCCCCTTTCTTGGCCGTTTCATTAGGGAACTCTAGGTTGAGTTCATGATAGTATTTAGGCAAGTCTACGTTATAGCCCATTAGTCTCATTAAGCCTGCATTTATGATGACTCCATGATTTAATAGAGAAGCAGAGAGAGTGAACAATTGGTTTTGAGGTGAATTATTTTTAAAACGAACAGTGCTTCGATACACCCCTGTGGGAGAGTCTGACTCTTCTTCGAAACTTACCGTAGCATTTTCTGCTGGAAAGTTGTTTTGTTCCATGTTCGAAATAGGTAAGGGTTTATTTAAGTAAAGATTAGAAACTCTCGGGTTAAGTAAACTGATATCTTTACCTTCAACTCTCATTTGATGAACTTGGTACTTAGATAAAAGTTTTCCTGAAGAATCGGTTAAATCGTTAGCTTCATTTATTTGATGTAAGGGGGTTTTCTCTGGAAAGGATATGGTTTGTGCTAAGGAAATTAGTGGTAGCAACATCAAAAATATATTTAATGTCTTTTTCATTTAAGCCTCTTGTATCTCGAGTAATATTAAGACCAAAGGTCACTACTTTAGTTACTGATTTAT
>JAOHMI010000022.1 GCA_028101965.1 Bacteriovoracaceae bacterium | reverse complement strand
TTTTTATATTGTCTCTGAACATGGCAAAAGTATGATTTATCATAAAAAGTGGGTCTCGAGCTTGTTTTTTTAGTTCCCCTTGACCCGCCACCGCGGCTTTTCTTCCTTTGAAAGTTTGATGTTTTGCTTTCGGAAAATACCTCTTAACAAAATCAGGATAAAATTTATGTTTATCGGAGCGAATAAGAGCTTCAGGCTGTACTAATTGAGTTATTTCTGAAAAGAGCTTATCTAGTCCCTGCTTATGAAAGCTTTTTCTTCTTCCATACTTTTTACGAGATAACTTTGAAAGATGCCCAAAGGCAGGTATTTGAGAAACTTTTGCTCCTAGAATGTATCTAGTCTTAGTATCAACTGCTATTGAAACTGATAAGGGTTTCAACTTGGTATGCTCTTTTGTGATTAAATCATCAAACTGTAGATGTTTAACTGGTCTTAGCTTATGCAAAAATAATAGATTCTTTCTCCGAGCTCTAAGACCTAAGAATATAAGTTTTCGGTTAATTGTTTTTCGATCTACATTAACTATAAAGGCAATTCTTCTTAATGAGTTTCCTGAACAGAGGAGTTTGTAGACCAGGTCATTGACTCTTCTTTTTTTTTGCCGATAACAATCAGAGAAAGTTGCGTTAGAGTAATATTTCCCACATTCTTTGCACCGATATTTCTGAACAACTCGAGAATCATTTTTTCTAAAAAAGGATCCACATTTATGATAATTTTTGTTCCCGCAGTCCGGACAGTTGATGATCATGCTAGTTTAAAAGCAAGGTTGTAATTATATAACACGACTAAATGCTTAAAATAATAGCTAAGAAAACTTAACTAATTAAGGTTTTTTATTCCATTGCAATCTTATCTTACTAAATTATAAGAAGTATAGTCTGCCAGTTTAAATTTTCTTCGAAAATAATTATAGAGAGCATGCTTATTCTTAGAATGGAACTCTCAATATGCTCTTAACTGAACATAATGATTATACCATTGAAAGAGTTTCTCTGGATGGAGAAATGATTAACTTTAAGAAGTTAAAACAAATGAGTTTACCTTTAAGTAGCCACGCATATTCCTGCTCTTTGATCTAATTATTTATAAAGTCTAATTTTGTAAACAGCTGTTAACGATTTAATGATGAAGTTGTTTACGTTGAAATTTCTCAATGATAAGACCCAGTCAGAGAAAAACTGAACCAAACGAAGCTGCAAAAGGGGTCTTTTATGCAAAAATTATTTATCATTTTATCATTAACGATGACGACTTTATTATCGGGAGTCTTTGCTCAAGACTTAGATTCTAATCTTTCTGCTTATGAAGAAATATTAAAATTGGATGAGAAAAGCTTGATGCCAGAAGTGAGAATAGTGGTTAACCAAATTCAATCTTTTAATGAGGAATGTACTAGATTGGCAATTTCCAAAGATGAAGTGGCAATCAGAAAAAATACGGAAACCGGAAAAACAAAAGACATTTACTATAATTTAACTGTTTCATGCTACTTTAATCAATCAGGTGCTCCTGTAGTCATGGGTGTTTCTACGAGAATTAGTATCTATAATGTTGGAACAGAACATGAATATATATTCTTAGGTGATTATAAATCTTCCTTCGCCAGAGCTGTTCATACGGGAGTGAGTCTTGGGAATAGATAGGCAAGAATTTAAACAACAATTAATAACTGATTTTATAAAAGCCAAAAAGCCTTCTGATTTTCTTCAGAAGGCTTTTGCTCTAAATAAATTAAGAAATCAGCATTACAGCTATGAGTTGTGTGCTCAACAAAGCCAATTGTCTTCAAAAGTTCACGCACACCAACTAATCAACGGGAAACGTAAGCTCAGCTTTGAATCATGTCAGAAGTTGGCGAAAGGACTTAAGCTAAGTAAGGACATAGAGAATGGATTATTAAGCTTGTCTTCATATTATCAAACTAAAGATGAAAAAGAGGCGAAAAAGTTAAAATCAATTTATAAAAAACTTAAGGCGCAACTGATTACGAAGAATGTTAAATCCATCAATCATTCCTGCTGGCCACTATTATTTTGTTCACTTGGGAAAATTGATGAAGGAAGAAGTTTATCTGAGATTTTGCAAATCTCAGGGCTAAGTAAACCAGTTGCCATAAAAGAATTAAGTGAAATGATTAAGGCCGGGATCGTCAGTTATGCAAAAGATTTGGATTTATATCAACCCTTAGTAGAACACTTAGATCTTAAGGGATTATCAGGCGACAATATTTTTCAAGAATTATATTTAAAAAATTTGGATTTAACTAAAAATAAATCAAAGAAGTATTTCAATTCTGAGCATCATGCCTTTTTTAATTCATACTTTTCAATACCCAAAAATAAAATGCCGGAGCTAACTAAAAAGTTTCAGGATATATTATCTGATTTCACCGCCGAGTCCATTGATGAAGAAGCTAAGGATATTGCTATATTAGTGGGAGGATTATTTATAAGTGGAACAGACTAATTTTGATAAAGATCTTTAATCATTTAATTTCGAACTCAGTCGATTAATTTTTACTATAATTTCTTAAAGTATCCAGAAAGAGTTATTCCTATATGATTCTTGCATTCGGCAAAATAAACTTTCGCTTTTATATATTCTAATTTACACGAACTTCTTTTAGTCGCAAACCATAGCCCATCATTATTTGTAAATTTACCTACCAATTTTCTACGGCTGCCTCGGTTATAATATTTATAAATATTTTGATTTGCTTTGCTGAGAACATCAGTTTTAAAGATAAATGGTTTTACATAAGGAAGCAATTTAAACTTATTTTTATAATAATATCCTCCTTCAAAGAGACCAAAAGTGATTCTTATTTTTACTGCTTGGTCCTCTGGAGAATAGTCTTTAAGCTCTAGTTCACCTGTTTCTTTATTAAAAGTCATTCCTTTGCATTGGTCAATACAATCGAAATCTATAATTCCTGCGCTAGCGAAATTTGCATAGAGAAGGAAAGATAAAAAAAGAGTGATTCTAGTCATTATTATATCCTTATGTTTTTAATAAAATACGTCAGATCTAATTAAAGCATTATTTTAGATTTATTGGCAATTTTATGTCATATTCATTGTCAAATTGATTTATTAAATCCTGGAGCGTAATTATGAAAATCATTTTATTCAATTTTTTAATTTTAATATTTTTCATTTCCTGTGCGAACAATCAAAAAAATTCCTCGAAAAATTTCCCAAAAGAAACTAATGTTTCAATTACAGATAGTTTAACGGGAAATCGATGGTCAAATATTTACTTCTCTGGTCAACCAAGTGAAAAAGATTATCAGAAATTAAGAGAAGATAAATTTTCCGCAGTGATCAACTTAAGAGAAAAATCAGAAAAAAGTTATTCAGAAAAATGGGAACAGGGTATTGCTCAGAAAAATGGACTGGCATATTACAACCATCCATTTTCTATGAACAAAGAGCTTACTGATGATTACATTACCAAAGTGACAAAAAGTATTGTTAAACATCGAAAAGAAGGGAAAGTTTTAGTTCATTGTTCTACCGGAAATAAAGTTGGAGTTTGGCTAGGAGCTCATTTTAAAAAAGATCATAAGTTTAGCAGTGAAAAATCTTTAGAGCTGGCACAAGAATTAGGTCTAAAGAAAAGTATCGCAATCGAAAAGTTAAAAGCTTACTTAAGCTCAAAGTAGATTTATGAAAAAAGTTGTAATCCATAAAGCTGGTGGATACGATCAGCTAAAAATTGAAACTGCACCAGATATCAAACCTGGCAAGAATGAAGTTGTCGTTGAAGTAAAGGCATGTGGTATAAATTATGCCGATATAATTGTTCGATGGGGGTTATATGAATCCGCAAAACAATTAGTAGGGTGGCCAATAACGCCTGGATTTGAGTTTTCCGGCATTGTGAAAAAAGTTGGAGATGTTTCCTCAGTTTATTCTGTGGGAGACAAAGTTTTTGGTGTTTCCTTGTTTAATTCTTATGCTACTGAAGTATCGGTTCCGGAACATCAACTTTTTGCTTTACCCAATAACTTAACTTTTGCCCAAGCCGCCGGATTTCCGGCCGTGTTTATGACCGCTTATCATGCCCTTTTGCAAAATGTAGTGATTCGACCTGGCATGACCGCATTGATTCATTCTGCAGCTGGTGGAGTGGGTAGTTCATTGGTGCAATTATGTAAAATAAAAAATATTAAAACGATTGGAGTTGTTGGGTCTAGTCATAAAGTTGAATTTTTAGAAAAGTTAGGTTGTGATTATATAATAGATAAATCATCTGAAGTTTTATGGGATCATGTAAATGAGTTCGCCCCTGATGGTTGCGACCTAGTCTTTGATGCCAATGGTATTTCTACACTTAAGGAAAGTTATAACCATTTGCGGTCCTGTGGAAAATTAATTGCCTATGGAGCTCATTCCATGCTGCCTAAAACTGGGGGAAAGGTTAATTATTTCAAGTTAGTTTGGGATTTCATTCGTACTCCGCGCTTTAACACACTTGATATGACTTCTATGAATAAGAGTATTGTGACCTTTAATTTGTCTTTCTTGTTTGACAGGACTGACTTACTAGATGAAGCCATGACTGATCTTTTAGTTTGGTATGCTAATGGAAAATTACAATGTCCCACGATAACAACCTATTCTTTGAAAGATGTTGCTGATGCTCATCGAGATTTAGAATCAGGAAAAACCATTGGTAAATTAGTTTTACTCAATGATTAATTCTGTTACCTCTGCACCGGTTTGAAGTGTAGCGATGGAGGTTTTATTTTTTTTATCTTTTAGTTGCAACTTTCCTCCGCATTCAAAATTTTCATCGATTGAAACATCTAAGACTTTTATAGCATCAGACAGATGAATATCTTGTAGAATTCTTTCTATTTCCTCTTGGTTTGGTTTTTTCAAATTCATAGCACAATATGTTTTTAAGTGTATAAAAAACGAACCTGCATTTAGTTCAACCTGTATTCTATCCATTTTATTATTCTCTTGCTTTGGCACAGTTTCAATTTTATTTTGAAACTGATTTGTTTGCATAATAACAAAAGTTGAAAGGGCTACGGGAAGAACTAAAATGACAATAATACCAACAATGCCATTAGCCGTTTTTGAAAAGACATTCGGTTTATTTATTTTGAATTTATTAAATAACCAGAGAAAGAGAATTGAAAAGAATAAGAAACCAGAAAAGAGGATGGCTTGGGGAAGGGAGTCTTGATAGAGCTTCGGGGCTTCAAAAAATATCATGCGGACTGCTTGAATTGCAATTAAACTGAGCCATATCCAGTTATTTTTAATCATATATTCTCCGAAAAAATTTAATCTTGTAAGAAAGATATTTCAATTTTACTTTTAAGGTAATATTCTATCAATAGTCTACGGCCCACACAATAATTAAAATTGGAGTTTAAAATGGAAGCATCAGCCAATAAATTTATCATGTCTACAAAGGAAAAAGTTTGGGATGTGGTGACTGACCTTGAACAAGCAAAAGATCGAATCGAATCGATTAAAGAGATTGAAGTATTGAATAAATCGGATAGCGGCTTTGTCGGCACTAAGTGGAAAGAGACGCGAGATATGTTTGGCAAAGAAGCGGTTGAGACCATGTGGATTATTGAAGCTAAAGAATATGAATACTATATTTCGGAAGCCAGAAACACTGGTACTTTATATCATTCAACAATTAGACTTGAGGAAGAAAGTAAGGGAGTGAGATTACATATGTCTTTTACCGCCAAACCAGAAAGTTTGTTTGCAAAACTATTGTCGCCTCTAATGTTTTTTATGAAGGGGATGATTCGTAAAGCGTTCATAAAGGATTTGGAAGATATTAAAAAATACTTGGAGAATTCAAAATAATATTTAGAAATTATTTCCACAACCCAAAGATCAAAGCAAAAATTAAAAACTTAAATACATGGTAACCACCATCAATAAGCCAAAGCTTTATACTTTTTCCACTAAATTGATAATTGACACCCATTGAAGTTAAAACCCATCCAGCACCGACAACTACTCCGCTTAAGAGAGAGCTCTGTAAACTATGGATTGGAGCATATGCGGCAAATAGATAACTGGCCACTAACGCAAAGAAAAATGAACTAATGTAAACACTAGATCCATGCCCATCCATTTTCTCTAACCCGGCTTCTTTTAACCATGATTTTAGAAAAAGAAGGGGGGAATACCAAAGAGCTCCGGCCATAAATCCTGCGATTGCGGCTACAAATACTGTTATATGATTTATTTGATTCATAGTTTAACTTTAAATTTATTTTTCATATTTCGCAAGAAAATGTACCAAAATTTAGGAACAGCTTTGACAGTTACTTTAGTTCATTTTATCTCTTTCCTCATTAAGAGGAGAGTCGTTATGAAATTTAGTTTATTATTATTGTTACTATTTAGTTTACCAACTTTTGCTTTTGTTAAGTATGAAAGCAATCAAATAGATTCTTCTGAATTTTCTTTAAATGAGAGATTATTTAATAATACTATAAAGGAATTTCAAGTATTCTATAATACAGTATTAGGAACTCTCGTTCATTCGAGTTTAACTGTTGAAGGTAATTGGCAAAATAATACTATTAATGCTTCTGCTAATCAGCTTTCACCCAAACAATTTATTATTAAAGTAAACGGTGGATTATTTAAAAATAAGTTCATGGGCGTAAGTGAATTGGTTTTGGTTCTCTGTCATGAACTTGGCCATATATTAGGTGGACCTCCTTTTTTAAATAGAAGTTATTTCTCCTCTGAAGGGCAAGCAGACTATTATGCAACAGCTAAATGTATGAAACGTTATTTTGATCATATAAATGTAACTAAGGGAAGCTCTAGTAAAGAGAATAATCTAGAGGCAAATCAGTTCTGCCAATCTCTCTTTATTGATGAAAAGAAAATCAAAATGTGCAATTTTACATTATCAGCATCTCTAAATTCAGCTTATTTGTTTAATCAACTTGACAAAGGAAAAGATAAACCATCTCTATATAAAGTAAGTTCATCCACTGCTCATCGGACTGTTTTGACTGGATCTCCTGCTCAATGCCGATTAGATTCTTTTAAGGCCGGTTTTTTGTGTGATAAAGATAGACTCTTACCAGTTTTTAATCATCAACTGCAATATTATAATCTCTGTCATGGGCAAAATAGCTTTCCTTTTCAACAAAGGCCTGCATGTTGGTTTAACCCTGTGAGATAGCAATGGGGAATCATAGATGTTTTTTTGAATTGCTCCAAACTAGCTCTCGGGTTGATTCGCTAAGTTTGGAGCAAAGATATTTTATAATACTTTAATTAATTCTACTTTAAACTTAAGAACAGCATGAGGAGGTATGACTTGTCCCGCTCCTTGCTCTCCGTAGGCAATTTCGCTAGGAATAGCTAATTCCCATACATCACCTTCTTTCATTAATTGTAAGGCTTCAGTCCAACCTGGAATGACACCGTTCACTGGAAAAGAAGTGGTTTGACCTCTTTTGTATGAAGAATCAAAAATAGTTCCATCAACCAGAGATCCTTCGTAATGAACCTCTACTGAATCTTCGTTGGAAGGAGATTTACCCGTACCAGAAGTAACTACTTTATACTGTAAGCCTGTTGATGTAACAGTTACACCATCTGCTTTCTGATTAACTTCTAAGTAGGCTTTTCCTTGAGTTAAATTCTGCTCACCAAGTTTTTGGCTTAATTCCGCTTGAGCTTTTTGCATTTTTTCTTGAAAAGCATTCATTATGGTTTGGGTTTCTTCGGGAGATATTTTGCTTTCAGTTTCAGCAAATCCATCTTTAACTCCATTAAAAAATATATCTAGGTTGACATCGATGCCTTGTGTAAGAAAATCTCCTCCAACTTGGCGTCCAATAATATAGCTAACTTTTTCTTGATCTGTATTCATATTATTATTCCTTTTTAAGCCCCAATTAGGGATGCTGAGTTAATAGATTTATATCTTTATTGTTCCTTGAATTTTCTGTCACAATAAGTGAGAATCGCCGCATTGCCAACCAAATAATTATAGAGGGGGGATTGCATGAAATTTTTTATATTATGTATCTTTTTTTTGGTCAGTCATCTCGCGCTTTTTTCACAAGAGTCTAAGTCTAGTATTGTCTTAAAAAGTGAATGTGATCAGGGGCAATATTCTTCTTGTTCTCAGCTCGCACAACAGTTTGAGAAGGAAGATAAGGTTCAAGAATCTTGGTATTATAAATTAAAAAGTTGCTCCCTATGCTATTTCTGTGAGGATTGTTTCTATAGTTTCGAAAGCTATTTTCTAAAATATCAAGATGAAATTAAGCGAAATAACGTGTTTGAGAGAGTGTCTTTAGCATGTGAAAAAAAGAGCATGAGGGATTGTACCCTCTTGGCAAGAATGTCGCGAAAAAAAGTCAAAAAAACTAAGTATTTTAAGAAAGCATGTTTATTAGGAGACCATCATGCTTGCCATGAGGCATTAGAGCTTTCTGATGGTTTAGAGATTAAAGAAACTGCTGTTAAACTGATGAAGCAAAAGTGTCATATTAAAGAGAAGTATATTGATTTTCATGCTTGCAGTCATTTAGCTCAATTGTATACGAAATTTGAACAAAATGCTCAAGCAGCCCCGATTTTAGAGAAACTATGTTTTTATCAATTTACCACATTTGAGACTTCATTTTATTGCAATTTGGCAGCTAAGATTTATGCCAAGTCAGAGAAAACCGCTGTGAAAGGTATAAAGTTTGATGCTCCTAATTGCAGTAGTGCTAAATTTGGTTCACCTCCAGATGGAATATTTTCTAAAGCTTGTAAACGTTTAGAAAATCTTTGTTATAATCAAAAAGTTGCGCAGGCGTGTACTAAGGCCGGTTATGGACATTACCCTTCATATGATTCGGTCCCCGCCAATAAAGCCCTTCCTTTGTTTCAGTTGGGATGTGATCTCGGAGATCAAGACGGATGCAAATATGCAAAAGAAATTAAATTAAGAAATAATCCTCCCATAAAATGCCCTCCAGAGAGTTTACTTCGCGATAATAAAGTAAGAAGTGTCAATATGTATAAATACCAGTGGGGTTGTTATCTAAAGAAAAGAGTTTCTCAGCATCATGGACCTTATATTATTTTTTATCAAAATGGGGATAAGCATACACAGCATAATTATAGGTTCGGAAAGCTTCATGGAAGATTAATAAAATGGTTTGAAAATGGAGTCATTGCACGGGAAGAGAATTATAAAGAGGATGAGAGGATTGGCCCAATTAAAATATTTTTAAAGGATGGAAGGTCGGCCCTGCCAAAAATTAAAACAGACTTGAAGCATTTTTGTGATTTAGTGGAAAAGCATGCGGTTAGTATTAAAATAGGCTCTTTAGTTGAACGACTCTATGATCTTGATTATTTTAACAACTTTAAACCTCATGAGTTTATTAGAGATTTGGCCAATGAATTGGATAGAGTCGAAAATAAACTCGTTTATAAAGTATTTAAAGGGAAGTTAAGCACCATTGGTATAAACAGCTTTGCATGTTCCGGTTTGAAAATGCTTTAGAGTGATAACAAAGTTGGAAAGTAGCTACTTATATTCCTGTGTCTTTTTCCTTTGGTATTTGGTGAAATAATATTTTTGATAGATCTTTTAAATTGAATTTCACCGGCTTATAATCTTCTCACTATTAA
Source organism: Bacteriovoracaceae bacterium (assembly GCA_028101965.1). GTDB lineage: Bacteria > Bdellovibrionota > Bacteriovoracia > Bacteriovoracales > Bacteriovoracaceae > JAOHMI01. Next base: position 25,211 of record JAOHMI010000022.1, on the reverse strand, counting down.
CATTACTAACCGGGTGACAATGGTGGTGATAACTTTTAAGTTGTCGAAATAATTAAATATTAGAATTGATAAGTACTTGAAATTCTAGTTTTCACCATTATAGTCACCCGGTTAAGAAATATTTAAATACAAGTGAGGAATCAATGGACTACCGTATAGAAAAAGACACCATGGGAGAAGTGAAAGTTGAGGCCAGTAAATATTGGGGTGCTCAAACTCAAAGATCATTGCAAAATTTTAAAATTGGTAGTGATCATTTAAATAGAGAAATGATCCGTGCATTTGGTATTCTAAAAAAAGCTGCGGCCATGACTAATTTTGACTTAGGTAAAATTTCCGAAGACAAAATGAAACTCATTTCTCAAGCTGCAGATGAAGTGATTGAAGGTAAGCTAGATGATCAATTTCCTTTAGTTGTGTGGCAAACTGGTTCAGGAACTCAAAGTAATATGAATTTTAACGAAGTTATATCCAATAGAGCGATTGAAATCGCCGGCGGAGAAAGAGGGACTAAAGATCCCATTCATCCAAATGATGACGTGAATAAATCTCAATCTTCAAATGATACATTTCCCACGGCCATGCATATTGCAGCGGTGGAGCAAATTCAAACTCTTCTTATTCCAAGTTTAGAAAATATTACTAAAACATTTGCGGCTAAAGTTAAAGAATTCGATGGTATAACCAAAATTGGTCGGACTCACTTAATGGATGCGACTCCTTTAACTCTCTCACAAGAGTTTTCAGGTTATCGAACTCAGCTAGAGAATGGGAAAAAGGCCATTGAAGGTTCACTTAGCTTTTTGCGAGAATTAGCGTTAGGTGGTACTGCAGTTGGTACGGGACTTAATAGTCATCCTGATTATGCAGTAAAAGTGGCGAAAAAGATTTCAGAAATCTCAGGCCATGAATTTGCCACAGCTCCTAATAAGTTTGAATCACTCGCAGCTCACGATGCTGTTGTCGGTGCATCAGGTGCATTAAAAAGATTGGCTTGCTCACTATTAAAAATTGTTAATGATATTCGTTTTTTGGCCAGTGGTCCTCGTTGCGGATTGGGGGAATTATTTTTACCGGCAAATGAGCCAGGATCTTCAATCATGCCAGGAAAAGTTAATCCCACACAATGTGAGGCACTATCTATGGTTTGTGTACAGGTTATGGGAAATGATACGGCCATTACAGTTGCGGGGTCTCAAGGTAACTTTGAATTGAATGTGTACAAGCCAGTTATGATTCATAATCTTCTTCACTCTATTCGCTTGCTTGCTGATGGTATGCAGTCATTTAATGACAATTGTGTTGTGGGAATAGTTCCAAATAAAGAAAATATTGATAAGCATTTAAATAATTCTCTTATGCTAGTGACAGCTTTAAATCAGCATATTGGATACGACAATGCGGCTAAAGTAGCTAAGCATGCTTTTGAAAAGGGCTTAACTTTAAAGCAATCGATTGTTGAATTAGGCTTAATGGATGAAAGTAAGTTTGATGAGTATGTTGTACCGGAGTCCATGACTAAACCGTAGATTTTCGTATTCATGGACCGAATTCGAAAGTGGTTGTGAATTTAAAAAATTAGGTTGTTTATAAATTCAGATATACTGACCAATAATTTGAGTGAGAATTAAAACGCCGATACCCATAAGCAAGACCCTTACGGTTCCTTTAAAGGGAGGAACTCCTCCAAGTTTTGAGGAGAGATATCCTAAGGTTCCCAGGCAAGTAAGGGTTAGGGGATAGATCCAAGTTGTAATCTGTTCCGGCCGAAGCAATATTGATAAAAGACCAGGAATTCCTCCACCTATTGCAAAGGCACTAAAAGATATTATGGCCGCGGTTTTAGGTTGAGAAAGATCTCCTTCTTCTAAACCGAGCTCTTCTTGCAAGTGAGTTTTTAAAGCATTCTTATTTGTGAGCTGCTTAGCCACTTGAGTCGCCAGAGCATGATCTAAACCTTTGGCTTGATAGTTTTGGATTAGTTCATTTAATTCATCTTTTGGGTGATCTTGAAGGGCTTTTTGTTCTCTGAGAATGTCGGCTTTTTCGCTATCTAACTGTGAGCTGACAGAGATATATTCGCCTGCTCCCATTGAGAGAGCACCGGCTATTAGAGCAGACATGGTGGTTAGGGTAATTTGCGATTGGTCGGCTCCGGCAGAGACTACCGCCATCAATACACCTGACATTGATATAATTCCGTCATTAGCTCCGAGTACAGCTGCTCGAATAAGAGGTGAGCGGTGAGTGAAGTGGTGTTCAACTGCTGGCATCTTAAAATTTCTTTTTTTGCATAAAAAGCATTAGTCCGGAAAGAGTAACGGCCAATAATCCAAAGCCTAAAATCGCTCCTATATACTTGATACCAATCTCCCAATTATGCAAGCCGATGAGTAGATTTTTTATTTCTTTTCCGTATAAGTCATCTTTGCGGAATAAAAGGGCAATTCCAGTAAGAGATGTGAGGATAAAAAAAGGGGATAGGACGATTGCTAGTCGGCGATGAAAGATTCTTAGTTTCATAATAAATTTCCTTTATTAAATTATAACCCTAAGAGATAATAGTTTTCCAGGAGATAAGTCATGAATAAGTCAAAGTTTGAAGGTAGTTGTTTATGTGGATCAGTTAAATTCGAAATTGTAGGTGAGTTTGAATCTTTTTTTCTCTGTCATTGCTCTCGTTGTCGGCAGATTTCAGGCTCCGCGCATGGTGCAAATCTATTTTCGAAAGTTGCCAAATTAACAATTCTGCAAGGGAAAGAAAATATTAAGGATTTTTATGTGAAGGAATCCCGCTTTTCAACTACATTTTGTTCGGAGTGTGGCTCAAAGATTCCTAAAGATCATGGTGGTAAAATATTGCAAGTTCCCGCCGGGGCGATTCAAACAGATATTAATATAAAACCGAATGCGCATATTTTTTGTGGATCAAAAGCAAATTGGGATGAAAACTTAGAAAATATTCCAGGATTTGACCAATTTCCCCACTAATATACGGTATAAATAATAAATAAAAACGTGGAATTTCTTTAAGAGCATTAATTGTCTATTCATTCATTTAAATTGATTATATGACCTTTTAAAAAAAGAGGTCAAAATGCGAATTGCCATAGCTTTATTATTAATGAGTTCTCTCTATGCTCAAAAAATGCCCACAGAACATAAGGATCTTCAATGTGCAAATATGGCAATGAGATTAACGGCAGTAAGTATAAAAAATCTAAATAATAAAAAAGGCAGTTTCGAAAGTTTAGAGAATTTAAAAAATAAAAAATTTGGGTTGAAAGAAATTGCTGAACTTGGACCAACGTGGAGTCTGACTAAGGAGTATTACAAATCCTTTAGTGATTTTTCAATCAAAATAGGAAAAATGCAAGAAGCTAAAAAATCTTATAAAGAAATTCAAGAAGCATCAGGGACATTTTTAAAAAAATCAGTAAAGCTTCTGCATGGTACGGCAAAAACTTTTATGAATGACTGTTATGATTATTTTGATACGACCGTAAAAAAATGCGCTGAGTTTCAAGCTGATGAAAAAAGTCTTCAATCGTGCATAAGCTATGAGGGAAAAGAGCCTATGGCAAAAATAATGACTCACTTCCAAAAGAATAGTATTTTTATGCAGATTGAAAAGGCAGAAAAAATAGATGATGAACTAGAGAAAAGTATAAAGTCTGGTTGTCCGAAAGACTTTGATCAAACTTTAGCTAAAAGAATAGAGATTGGAGAGGTATACTTCGCAACTATTCTACCTAAAGTATTCTCAACCATGATTCGTTATAACAGTAAAGAATGTTTAAACCTATTTAAAAACTTAGAAGATCAGATTAAGCAGGATACTTTTAATAAATTTGTTAGCAAAACAAGATTATTTAAACATGCAATAGATCACAAATCAGCAGATGCTCTCACTTATCTAAGTAAGGAGAAAAACCTTAAATTAAATAAAAACGAGAAAGCTGAAATTCAAAATTATGCTAAAGAGAATAATTATTCTAATAATATTGAGTTATAATTTAAGAAATGAATAACATCGTTATTTTTCACCCAAATTAATTATTTATTATTTCAACCCAAGCACTTGGAGACATTCTGGATGACGCCTTTTGATCATTTCATACACATAAGTATCAACAGGAATCATATTATTATAATTCTTTTTAACTTTTTTACTTAATACGGAAAAATTAAATGAACCGTCGATGTAGGAAACATTAATTTTTGCCGCTAATGCTGCAGATACTTGGCTAGGATTTGCTTTTATAAATTCTTTTATTGAAAAGTTACTATCATTTTTATTTCGGAAGACATTATCTAAATTGAGTGAATATTTCGTAAATAACCAACCATCGTAATAAAGCTCGTCACTTCTCAGTGATTCACCAAAACTCCAACTTATCCAAGCTGACTTATCAGAGACTTCCGTTCGGTAGGTGATATCTTTCATTCTCTTATACTGGCCATTATTGTTATACTGCTTTATAAATTTGTTACTAGATTTTTTTATAATGTGATAAATTTGATGTAAATCATAAGTCAATAAGAGATCAATTATTGTGTTTTCATGTTCTCGTATGGTTTTAGAGTTTATGCTTGTTAGATCATTAATATAATTTGTAACTCTTGAATGATATGTTGGATAGGTGGTGTTTAGGTTTTGGTTTACATTTTTATTTAGATATAGTGACATTTCTTCTGCCATACTATCTTTAGATTCTTCGTCTCTTAAAATATACTCTTCCACCGAATTTAAAGTTTCCTTATAGGAGAGTTTAAATGCCTTTTGTTTCTCTAAACAATAGTTTTCTTCATAGGTTTCAGCAAAACCTGTTAATTGTATTAAAAATAATATAATTATGTATTTCACTTTTCGAATCCTTTTTGTTTTACAAGATAGTTTTTTTATTTTATTGGACAAGTATTTATGGAATATTTTGTCCTAATTTATAAAATAAAATATTTTAGATGATTACAAATATGAGATGCTGACATGAAGATATTGTTAAAGAAACTAGTTTGGGTCGATTAGTAAAACTTGCTTATTGGTTCGGGGAAGAGATTTAGTTGTTCTTGGCAATTATCCTTATATCCTGAATCATAAGCACACTTTAAAGTGTGAATGTCACCTGAGCTTAACTTCGCTTGGAAATTGAAAAGTATTTGGAATTCATCTATTTGAGATTTTAGATACAATTGTGATCGAAAGAGACTGGATCCGTAAACAGTGATCCTTTTTGATTGTAACCCAAATAAGTTTTTCCAAAAACCATTCATTGGACCTAAATTAGTTTCCCAGGAAACACTTTGAATTTGCCGATATTGATCAACAGAAAGGTCGTGGATGAAATCATCCGGCATTGATAGTACTGTGGATAAGTGACAGTAGTTCATCACTGAAAAGCGATCATAAGAGGTTAGGGCTTGTGGATTAGTCGACATAGTATGCGCCGGATCACTTTTAGTTGCATCATAGTCATGGCCGCCTCCCCAGTAATAGTATAAGCAGAAACCATCAGACTCCTTTCGAGAACGTATATTTTCATGATCTAGTCCTAATGCATGACCAAATTCGTGAAGCATAATTAGAGTAAGTTTATTAATCCCAATCGTTTCCAACTGACTTATATTTACTTCGATATAATCGATCTTACTTCCTTTACCACCACGAAGGTAACGGTGTCCCGCGAGTCCAAGCTCTCTTGGATGTTTTTCTGATAATGGTTGATTTTCTGGAATGATAAGAAGATCATAATCACCATTCAAAACTTTCTGAGAATCGCAGCTTTGCCATCCAATAAACTCTATTCCAAGTTTCTGTACAGAAATTTCTGAATTAGTGACTCTTTGGATGTGGGTTTTATACTTCACAGGCATGGTGGTCGAGTGATTTTTAAGATATTCCGCGAGTTGAGTTGGATTATATCTTTTGGAAGATAGTTTTTCCATGATGTCTTGATATTGGTCTATTTCGGTAGATTTATCTACCCAGCAAACATTTATGGATGATTTGTCCCACTTTCTTTCTTGGATCAATAGCCCATATGAGTAAGCGCTCATTGATATGAAAGCGATAGTAATAGAGATTTTGCTTAAAACGTTCAATTCTTTCTCTTAACATTTTGGAGGTTAATGACCTCTTCATACCGTCACATGATAAAACCTACTAATAATAAGAGAAAAGTATGTAAGAAGGTGAGTTTGAAAATAAGAAACCATCATTTTCTGTCATTAGGATAATTAGGTATTCGTGAAATATGTAAATCCAATATTTAGTTGTTGAGCTTTTTGAGGAAGTTTAAACAACAATAAGTTATCGGCGATAAAACTGGAATATAAAGAATACTAAGGGCTCCATGCCAAATGATCATCACCCCAGTATCTCGGAGTTCTAAAATTTGCCCAAAAAACAACCCGATAAAAAAGTAAAAAATAACTGAATAAATGAGAGCACTTATTGGAACTAATAAAAGAGAGTATTTTATCATTGAGAATGATTCTAACTTAATTTTTTTTCTTAAAAATAAGTTTAATAAACCTGCGGTGACCAAGCTCGCGAAAAGCATTGATAGGTTCGTGACTGGTTTAGAGTCATACATATTTGAGAATCGATAAATAACCACCAAGCATAGGTACCACAGACTACCTAACAGTGTGGTACCCAATATTAATTTATAGTTCTTCTTATTCATCTAGACTATATTGAGATAATAATTTAAATTTGACTACTCTCTTATACCAACAGGAAGTTCAGAGCTTAGCTTTGCTCCCTTGCTTCTTAAATATTCAGCTACTTTATTGTATTTGGCATAATCAAGAGGAGTTTGACCATAATTATCAAGCTGGTTAATTTCAACTTTACCAATAAGAGGTGCAATCATATTAACTTCAGAGGGACTTCCTGCATTCCATAAACAACCTGCACTAGATGCCCAGTGCAAAAGGTTGTGTCCATGATTATCAGTTATTGAAAAATCAATATCTGGGTTTTCTAAATGAGCCATATAAGTATTACTCTGGCAAACTCCGTATTGCATCATCAGAGGGGTCATGTCTATTTCGTCTAATTCATGAAATTTAGTAAACACAGGGTAGTGAACATTTTTATCTGCAAAAAGATTTGGATTAGCTTCGGCATTATTAAGCACTTCAACTACAGTAGAGTGTCCGGCAACATGCAGGGCCGTTGCTCCAGCATTGTTTTGTTCGTTTACATTAACTCCTCGATCAAGAAGTATTTGGGTACCAGATGCTATCCTTGCACTGGAAATAAAATGAAGAGGAGTATCACCACGTTTGGTGCGAATAGCTGGTTTAGCTCCTTTCTCTAAGAGCAAGTTAAAGTAATTTCTCATTCCATAGAAACTTGCATAGTGAAGGAGTGCCCATCCACAGAGCTCTTCATTTAGAGTGTTTAAATTAGGTTTATGCTTTTCTATGATTTTTTTAAATCTTTTAATCTTAAATTTCTTTTTGGCGTTACTGCTTTGGATAATATCCCATAGTTTATTATTATACTTACTATTGTCTGGTGCATCGGCTTTAGTTTGGTTGCCAGCAAAGATTGCAGATTGAAATATTATGATTAAAATCATACCACTAAGTTGAATTTTCATAAGACCTCCGAATAAATGATTATTTAGCTCTAGATACACGGCCTCAAGAATTAAAGAAATACGTATTGTAAAATTGATGGGGCAACTGTTTGTCACATGTAAATATAATCAATATTAGCGAGCAGAAGTTTTTCCCTTAGGAGAATGTTTAGGAAAGAAAAGTAGCTGCAGATTCGAAGGACTGATCGGGCGCCAATTTTTCACCTTAAAAATCACATTTTTCTCTTTAAAGAATATAATATCTACTCTTTGATATTTATTTATAGTAATTGGGAAACTTCTTTTTTCAATGACATCTTTGATCTCTCCTTCAACAATAAAAGCCTTAAACCAAATTGAGTTGATTTCAGCAAATTTAGCTACTCTTTGAATTGCAGCATATTCGCAAGCATGTTGACTGCATCTTTCTAATACTTTCCAATTACTCTTAATAGTGTCATTTTCTTTGGGGATAAAGTAAGGGGCCACGACCATAAACAAAATAATAAAGAGAATGGGGAAGAATAATTTTTCTGCCCAGTTTTTCTTCTTTTTTTTCATGGTTAGATTATCTTTCATAAGATTTAAGGTCCGATTAAAAACGACTAAGTAAAACGGTTACTCTTGGGTAATTAGCTTTTTTCTAGACTTATAATAATAAATTCTTAGTTAACCGACAAACTTGATTCATCTATTACCAAAAAAGTATGAGCGAAATCATTGAGCTTTATCCATGCGATTAACAGAATATAGATTAATTATAATTAATAATAATTAATTCATCTCTTATTATCTGCTAATGACACTAGAACCTCTTCTCATAGGTGTTAATAGATTTTCGAAATCATAGTGAACAATTTAGTCTGAAATGGCATAATCTGCTCTCTATATTCAATAGGTTTGGCGTGTCAAACTCATATTAAACATAATTTTTTAACCTAGGTAAAATGAGTGGAATTTAAAAAAGATCACAACTTTCTATCAGCTTCAAATAAATCCTATATTGAAGGTTTGTATCAAACTTTTCTAGAAGATCCTATGAGCTTAGATGACACATGGAAGAGTTTTTTTCAAGGATTTGAGTACGGTAATTCAGATGGAAGTGAGACAGGAGAAATTGACGCGAATAAAATGAACAAAGAATTTAATGTTTTTCGCTTAATTCAGTCCTATCGTGCTCGAGGGCACTTGTTATCCCATACAAATCCAATTCGAGTGAGAATCGATCGGGATGCTCGATTGACCTTAGTGGCCTATGGATTGGAAGAAGCTGACTTAGAGCAAAGATTTGTTATTTCTAAAGTTTTAAAATTAAATAATGCTACTTTGAAAGAAATCATTGCCCATTTAACTAAGTTATATTGTGGTCATATTGGTATTGAGTATATGCATATTACTGATACAAATATGCGGCGATGGATTCGAGATAAGTATGAATCAGAGGCCGGTGGAATTAATTTTTCCGTGGATAAGAAAAAACATATTCTTAAAAAGCTTAATGAGGCGGTAATCTTTGAGAATTTCTTGCAAACTAAATATATTGGACAAAAACGATTTTCACTAGAGGGTGGGGAAACTACCATTCCTGCTTTAAATGCAATTATTGAGCATGGTGCTGAGCTTGGGATCAAAGATTTTGTTTTTGGTATGGCCCATAGAGGAAGACTAAATGTTCTCGCAAACATAATCGGCAAAACCTATGAATTCATCTTTGATGAATTTGAAGGAGGAAAGACGGCACAAGGAGGCGAGGATGATGTGAAGTATCACTTGGGATTTACTTCACAACAAAAAACTCAAGCAGGAAAAGATGTAACTCTAAAAATTATGCATAATCCATCTCACTTGGAAGCGGTGGGAGTTACCACTAATGGATTCTGCCGAGCTGTTCAAGATATCGATAATCAAAAAGGATCTTCTGAGTGCTTGCCTATTGTTATTCACGGTGATGCAGCTGTGGCAGGGCAGGGAATTGTGTATGAGTCTGCACAAATGTCTAAACTTAAAAGTTATCAGGTTGGTGGAACTATTCACTTTGTGATTAATAACCAAATTGGCTTTACCACTGACTTTCTCGATGCCCGCTCTAGTACTTACTGCACTAGTGTGGCGAAAGTGATTGATGCTCCAGTATTACATGTGAATGGAGATGATCCGGAAGCTGTGGTGTTTGCTTGTGAATTGGCCGTTGAGTTTAGGCAAACTTTTAAGCAAGATATTTTTATTGATATGGTTTGTTATCGAAAGCATGGCCACAATGAAGGGGATGAACCTAAGTACACTCAGCCACATTTATATGGATTAGTGGCAAAGCATAAGAATCCTCGAGATATGTATATTGATTTTTTAAAAAACCAAAATCGGGAAATGGAAGACCTGGCTGACGAAATGGAAGCAAAATTTAAATCAGATCTTCAAGATCGGTTTAATAGTGTAAAGCAAAAATCTTTACCTAAAAAACTCAAAGGCCCCTATCAAGAATGGGCTAACTTAGGAACATCCAAGCCCAAAGATTTTGATAGTTCTCCTAAAACAGGAGTAAAAAAAGAGATTCTGCAAAAAATTATTCAAAAAATATCCTCTGCTCCGGAAGGATTTAATGTTCTAAGAAAAGCTACTAAAATTCTGGATGAGCGTAAAAAGCGTTTCGATAATGATCAAATCGATTGGGCCTTAGCTGAAATGTTTGCTTTTGGATCTCTTTTACTCGAGGGGCACAGAGTACGCTTCTCTGGACAGGATGTGATTCGAGGAACCTTTTCTCATCGTCACGCTAAAATATTTGACGAGAGGACTAATGAAGCTTATTGCGGAATTAATGATATTGAAGAAGGGCAGGGTGATTTCTCTATCTATAATTCGCTTCTTTCAGAATATGCTGTTCTAGGATTTGAATTTGGCTACTCGCTGGGTTCACCAAAAAGTTTAAATATATGGGAAGCGCAATTTGGAGACTTTGCCAATGGAGCACAAATCATAATTGATCAGTTTATTGCTTCCTCTGAAGCCAAGTGGAAAAGAATGTCTGGATTAGTTCTTCTTTTGCCACACGGTCATGAAGGGCAAGGTCCTGAGCATTCAAGTGCAAGGCCTGAAAGATTTTTACAATTAGCAGCTCAAGAAAATTATATTGTGGCGAATTGTACAACTCCGGCGAATCTATTTCATATTTTTAGAAGGCAGTTGCAATGGAAATTTAGAAAACCGCTTATTTTGTTCACACCAAAATCACTCCTAAGGCATGCAAAATGTGTTTCACCTGTTGGTGATTTTACTAAAGGAAGTTTTCAAGAAGTTATCGATGATAGTTATGTAACTAAAACAAAAGTGAAAAAAGTGGTTTTTTGTCATGGAAAACTTTTTTACGATTTGGTGGAGAAGCAAGCAGCTGAGAAAAGAAAAGATGTGGCCATTGTTCGTTTAGAGCAATTGTATCCTTTACCTGAGAAGAAAATTAATGAAGTGATAAAGAAATATGGAAAAGCGAAGTTTATATGGGTTCAGGAAGAACCTAAAAATATGGGAGCAATAAGCTTTTTAAAACGATATGAGCTTTTTGATTCATTTGAATTTATTTCTAGAGTTGCCAGTGCTTCTCCTGCCACTGGATTTGCAACCACTCACAAGCTTGAGCAAGATGAGATCCTCAAGCAGGCATTTAGCTAAAGTAAATAGCGAGTTCTCTTAATTGAAAACTCAATGGGAAAAAAGATATGAGTATAATTGAAGTAAAAGTTCCTAGTGTTGGAGAGTCAGTAACTGAAGTTACTTTGGCCAGTTGGGGAGTCTCTGATGGCGACATTGTCACAGAAGGGGATATTATTTGTGAGTTGGAATCAGATAAGGCCACCTTAGAGCTACCAGCTGAAACCTCAGGCAAACTACAGATTCTTTCAGAAGAAGGTGAAGAGTATAAAATAGGGGCGATCATCGCAAAGATAGATACTTCTCAAACTGCTTCAGCGTCAAAGGCCCCTGCTAAAAGAGTAACTAAGTCAGAGGAACCGGTCGCTTCTCAGAGCGCAACTCAAAAAACAGATAAATCATCTGTAACATCTCCCGCAGCGACAAAGATATTATCAGAAAAACAAATTGACCCTAGTTCCGTAAATGGTTCAGGAAAAGATGGTCGCATTACTAAATCGGATGCTCTCAATGCACAGGCAACTAAAGTACCCTCTACAGCAAGTGCATCTCAATCTGCGGAAGCTCCAGTAGTAGTTACGGGTGAGCGAACCACTCGGCGAGAGAAAATGTCTCGCTTAAGAAAAACTATAGCGAAGAGATTGGTAGAAGCGAAAAATACCACGGCCATGCTCACTACGTTTAATGAAGTAGATATGAGTGCCATAATGGAAATTCGAAAAAAATATAAAGAGAAGTTTAAGGATAAGCACGGAGTCGGTTTAGGTTTTATGTCTTTTTTTACTAAGGCATGCTGTCTTGCTTTAAAGGAGTATCCGGCGGTTGGGGCAATAATCGATGGGGAAGATGTTATTTTTCATGATTATTCAGATGTGGGGATTGCCGTATCCACTCCAAAGGGATTAGTGGTACCGGTGGTTCGAAGTGCGGAGACTTTGACTTTAGCAGATATTGAAAAAGAAATTTTGCGATTGGCCTTGAAAGGTCGTGACGGTAAACTCACCATTGATGAAATGCAAGGTGGAAATTTTACTATTACCAATGGTGGAATTTTTGGGTCCATGCTATCAACTCCAATTATTAATATTCCACAATCAGCTATCTTAGGGATGCATAATATTGTACAAAGACCGATGGCCGTTAATGGTGAAGTGGTGATTAAACCTATTATGTATTTAGCCCTTTCTTATGATCATCGAATTGTGGACGGCCGAGAGTCTGTTTCATTTCTGGTGAAGATTAAACAAATTTTAGAGGATCCTTCACTTATCTTCTTAGACCTATAGGAAAACTTATGAACGAATATGACGTTATTATTATTGGATCAGGTCCCGGTGGTTATGTCAGCGCTATTCGCTGTGCTCAGCTAGGATTAAAAACGGCCATCGTGGAAAAGTATAACACTCTGGGGGGAACTTGTCTCAATGTTGGATGCATCCCTTCAAAGGCTTGGCTTGATTCTTCAGAAAGATTTCATGATATTGTCCATTCGGTTAAAGATCACGGAATTAATGTCAAAGAAGCAAAGTTAGATTTCAAGAAAATGCGCGAGAGAGTGGAGAAGGTGGTTTCACAAACATGTGAAGGCATTAATTATCTCATGAAGAAAAATAAAATAACAGTTTATACTGGCATGGGCAGCTTTATTGATACTCATACAGTGGAAGTAAAGGGTAAAAAAACAGAGAAAATTCAAGGCAAGAACATTGTTATTGCCACTGGCTCGAAACCAATTTCTCTTCCTGGAATTGACATTGATAAAAAAAGAGTGGTGACATCCACTGAAGCCTTATACCTTGAGAAACTACCTAAATCCATGGTGGTTATCGGGGGAGGTGTCATTGGGTTAGAACTCGGATCAGTTTACGCAAGACTAGGGACTAAGGTCACAGTTATAGAATATGCAGACTCAATCATAGCTACCATGGATAAAGATCTGGGAAAAGAGTTGCAAAAGACTTTGAAGAAACTAGGAATTGAATTTTATCTCTCTCATGGAGTGAAAGAAACTAAATCCACAACAAAAAAAGTAACGGTGAAAGCAGAAAATAATAAAACTAAAGAAATGATCGAAGTTGATTGTGAAATTTGTTTAGTGAGTGTGGGAAGAAAAGCATTTACAGATTCCTTAGGATTAGAAAACCTTGGAATTGAAGTGGATGATAGAGGAAGGATTCCCAGTAACGAGAAAATGCAAACCTCACATGCTCATATTTACGCGATTGGTGATGTAACTAAGGGTGCGATGCTTGCTCATAAGGCTGAGGAGGAAGGTGTGTTTGTGGCAGAAACCATTGCAGGGCAAAAGCCGCATATCAATCATCATCTGATTCCAGGAGTGGTTTACACTTGGCCGGAAGTGGCAGCAGTGGGGTTTAATGAAGTGGAACTAAAAGAAAAAGGTATTCCTTTTAAAAAGGGTAGTTTTCCTTTTAAGGCAAGTGGGAGAGCTCGCGCTAGTAATGAAAGTGATGGGTTTATTAAAGTATTGGCCCATAAGGACACTGATGAAATTTTGGGAGTTCATATGATTGGCCCTAGAGCTGCGGATTTAATTTCAGAAGCTGTTGTGGCCATGGAGTATAAAGCCAGTGCAGAGGACATCTGCCGCATATGTCATGCGCATCCAACTTATTCAGAGTCTTTTAAAGAAGCCTGTCTAGCGGCCACAGAGAATCGGGCCGTGCATATTTAGTTTTCTTCTTGGCATCTTTTCATGCAAAGCTTATGAGCAGACTTAAATGATTTTACAAACTCGTAGGTATCTTCTGTACTAAAATCAATTTGTCCAACAGAACCGTCTAGATGTTTATATTTGGTATCCCATTTTGTATAGTAACCCGTTAAATTGCCTAGATTTAAATCAACATAGACTTGGCAGTTTTTTAAACCAGCAGAGTACTCATCGTTATCGAGCAAGCAAAGGCGGTAAAGGGTGGCATCAATCTGTTTAACTTGGTAGACGAGTACAGTATGCATCCGTTTTTTTTGTTGTTGACTTGATAATACAATTTTAGGGAAATGGTTATGATCAATTTTTTTAATCATTGAGTCGATAAAATTTCTCATTTTATTTTTTTCTTTACGAAATAATTTTTGGCTCATAACTTTTTTAACAAATTTTAAGTTTCTTAACCTTAATGCTAGATTGGCCCATTTGCGAGCGGCCATTTTTTTTAGTATTTTTTGAATCGTTGGGTTTGAGGAAAATTCATAGAGGTTTTCAAACCCAGGAATAACTCTGGCCTTATTCTTTGCAATATCTTTAATAATTTTAGAATAAAATATTTTAAATTGTCGAGATGATTTAAAGTTTGGGGCATCCCTTTGTGGGGCGAATTCCGCAAGATAATGAAAGTTCCTCGTTAGGGTTGCGTGTCCCCAGCAAAACCCATAGGTTCTTGCATATGTTTGTGCAAAATCTTGATCGATATTTAAGAATGCTAAAAAATGTTTATTTGATTGAGGTTGAAAATGATCTTTTTTTCGATTAAATAAAGTGTAGTTGTTCGGACACCTTTGTTCACAGCGATTTTGTGGAGAAGGGAGATCTGATAATTCACTAGTAATTAATGGATATCGTTTTCTAGCTTTAAAATATCTTCTTTTGAGAACTAACTCTTTTGGGGATTCGATCAGATTCTTGATTGAATATATAATCATTAACCCATCTTGATTGAGACTAATAAATGCTAGCGAACTTGTAAGTCTCAAGCATATTAAAATAAATATTATTTTTTTCATTCTTACTCTTTTTTATTTAATTCTATAGTTAAACAAAAAAAATCTTAAATATAATCATCATCTTAGATGATTGTTTTCAAATGGAAATGTCTAGTTATCAGTATATAGGTAGGGAATATAGAATATTTAAGAGATTATAATCTTTAATTGATAGTTTTTCTTGTCATATATCAAGATGATAAAATAAGTAGTTTAAATGTTAACTTATTCTAACTGGCCGACTATATTTCTGATTGATCAAAATTCAATTAATTATCACTTTTGAAAACTAATTATTTAAGTAAATATAGTCAGCCAGTTTATAATTTTTTAATTATTTCTAGCTTGTAAGGTATAGAGAGCAGTTTCATTTCTTAGTCCTTGGAGAAAACGCATCGGCCATTTTTTTTGGATCAGATTGACAAGCCAAATAGGGAGCCAACCCTTTAGATCTCCATAAAACTCAAATTCAATTTTGGTTTTGTCTTTAGACAACTCAGTTAAGAGTAGGTCGAGTTTAATAACATCTGCTTGAATATAATCTTCATTCATTAAGCTAGGGTCATTTAAAGATTTTGCTGTAATTTTAATTTTTTTCGGTGAAAGGTGGGTTTCTTTACCGATCAAAAGAAATTCACGGTCAGTTGAGGGCCATGGAGTTTTATAAAATTCAGAGAAAATTATTTCATTTTCTGATATCTTTTTATGAACTTTTACATAATCTAGTTTAGGTGACCACTTAGACTTATTTTTCATGTCTTTTAATACTTTAAGAATAGATTCTTTACTTTCATTCAAAACGGTTTCAGCTTTAAAAGGAAGAATGTCAAATTCTCCGATAGCTTGATAAACTTTAATATTGTCTTCGTTTAATATTTCTTTCCATTCAATTTCATTTGCTTGAGCAATCGAAAGACAACTTATGAACAATAAGAGATTAGTGAGTTTTAAAAGCATATTTATGTTCCTAAGGAAATATAATTTAATAGCAATAATTTAACCGAGCAAAAGGTGTTTCATAATTATCTTCATTCGAATTTTGCCTGATATAAATCATTTTGGTTTTTTAATATATTATGAGACAATGTTTGACATGTCAAACAAGAGTATGGGGCATGACCCTTGAGGAGAAACTTTATGGCAGTAATACGTAATAACAAGTTTATTATTTCTAATTTAAGTCAAATAGAGAAGTTAATAGAAGAGGCTAAAAAAAAGAATAATCAAAATAAGAAGAAGAAAAAGTCTTCCTAATTATTATCAAGCTAATTTATAATTAAAAAGTATGAATAGATACTTATCATAATCTGGGAAGTAATTAGTGGCATTACCTATGATTTCGTTTATTATTAGTTTAGTTAAAGTTCTTTTTAAGTAAGCTGAATTATTTATTTATTACTTAAATTGTATATAGTTTAACTTTAATCATAATTTATTTTCACATTGATTCCTCTAATTATTCTTTAGGCAACACTTTGCTGCCTAAAACTAGACTCCTTGTTTTGTGTCAGGCAATTTCCTTTTTAAGAAATTAACGAAACCAATTTCATTCGGGGGTAATGATGAAAAATGTATTTATTTTATTAATTCTCATGCTAATCACTAAAGTGAGCTTTGCGACAGACTTAGAATCAAATTGTATTAACTTAAAAGAATTCGGAAACCTTATTTCTGTAAGAATAGATGTTGAACAAAGAGACTTTGAAAAATCTCGGGTGCCATTATCAGGTTATTTTAATATTCATATGGGGAGAGATTGCTCATGGGATGGCTTAAATCATCTTGGAAAAATAAAGTTTGATCTTGAGGTTTTTCAGTATGTGAATCGAGTTAAAATCCAGCGGGTGTGGTTTGAGAGAGAAAATGAAGTTGAGCCAGAATTTTCTTTGCTTAACCAGGTTATTGATATCGCTTTAGGTATGGCTAGAGATATTGAGTTTACCTATGATAAAGGGAAGCTTAATTTTAATCAGCTCGTTTTGCATGAAGCGGTTTTAGGCAAAAATCAATATCGTTTTAAATTTAATGATTATTAATCTTAGATTTGGGCTTTCATTATAAAAGAATATCATGAAAGCCCTTTTAAGTTTTTATGATATTGATTTACAATGCCAAAGCTAATTTTTATTGATATCCTAAGCAAATGGATGAGAAATTAATTAATAAAATTATTCAACTTGAAAAGGAGCTTCATTCTGAGGAAACTCGGAGTAATCAAGAGCGGCTAGATAAACTTATTCATCCAGGTTTTAAAGAAATCGGGTTATCAGGTTCATACTATACTAAAGAAAATATTCTTCAGCGCTTACCTGATACTATACCAGTTGAAATAAATTCTTACGCATATGAAGCAATCGAGCTGAATGCTTCTTTAGTTCAGTTAATCTATAAAACAAATATTTCTCAGCAAAATCATTTTCGCAGCTCTATCTGGATTCTAGAAAATGAAGAATGGAAAATGATCTTTCATCAAGGAACACCTTTAGAAGATAATTAGCTTTTATTTGTATCTTTGATTCAGAATGACTAAAATAGTCTTTTAAATATTAGTAAAGAATGGATTCTACTAATCTAAATGGAGATGGTTATATGAAATTATTTTTTCTCACAAGCATTATTCTTGCGAACTTAACTTTTGCTCAAGTGGGATTTCAATGCAAAAAAGACAAACGAATGATTGAGAGAGGAATTGCAGAGGGGATTGAAACCTTAATCGTAAAAAGCCAAAATGAAGAGGATCTATATAATTTAAGAATCGATCTGGTTTCCAAAGATGACCGAGGCTATCAGCATCGATATGGTTATTACAATCAAATTGCAGTTTATGCTCTTGAGCGATTTCCCTACATGCCAGAAATTCTTCTTTTATTCCATATGAGTAAGGCAAATAAGGCTTATCAAAAAGGGTTTAAGGTTTTTGAAAAATCGTCTGCAAAGCCAATAGTGCTAAAACAGATGTATTGTGATGCTTTTATTAAGGCATTGTTAGAGTTCTAAATAAATATTTGATTGAATGACTGATAAAAATTAAAACGAAAGCTTTATCAAGCTATCGCTCCCGATTCAACCAACGAGAGCGATAGAGATTATTTAAATAGTATTAAGATCTATTTTATTTCTTTTAAGATTTGCTATCGCACTGAACTGGGTATAGCTTGTAAGTTTTATCAACTGCACTTTTAGGGTTCCAAATAATTGATTGGAAAACACCCATTTGGCTTGGATCTAGATTTCCATCCTTATCAACCCCATAGCAGTCTAAGTCATCACCAACTGCACCTAAACAACGAACTAGTTCTGTTTTTTTAGAGTCAAAATAAACTCCTTTATCAGATTCATCTACCTTCAAGGCAATTGCAGAAATGAGTAAATTTTTTCCAGAGAATCTCGCATAAATACATCCGTTATCACCTAAGCCCGCATCCCCGCCAGTAGACTCACAGAAAATCTCACCTTTTTTATAGGGAGTACTGTAGTCATAGCCACCTTGATAAGGCTTTTCATTTCGGTCGGAACCCTTTGGCAACGCTTCAATTAAAATTGTACTATTAAAAGGAGCATGAGTCGCATTGTTGTGATCAATCCTTTTTAATTTGATACTTTGAAAAATTTGTTTAGCATTACCTTCTTTAAACCAATCATCTTCATAGTAACGGGAAAAACAAGTTTCATTCTCGGAAGCGACTAGTGACAGATTTAGGGAAAGTGCGCACGTTAATAATAGAAATATTTTCATATTTGCCTCCTGACATGTTGAGCCCATTACGTACAATAAGTCAGAAAAAGATCAACTGTTTGCGTAAAAATTATCTAAAGTTAGGTTTTACCATATGGGAAGTTACATTTTTGAAATCTATAAACTGGCTGACTATGGTTCTGGTATCTTCTTAGTTACTGAAATACTTAGTTTTCTAAAGTGGTAATTAATTGAAATTTGATCGACCAGAAATATAGTCGGCCAGTTAGGGGAGATTTTCTTATGTTTTAAATCGAAATTTCATCTAAATAATTGTATATATAAATATTTATCAAGGGATGCGTCATGCGAAATTTAATTAAAAATGTTTCTTTAATATTTGTTTTTATAATTATCAGTACTTTAGTTTCCTGCCAAAGCGAAGAGAAGAATAAAAACGAAAGGGCCAAGATTAGTCCTGAGGTAAAACAAGAAATAATAAATTTGTTTCAAACGAATGAATCACTTCACTCATCATTTTTTGACTATAATGCCGAGCAAGTGGAAAAGAGTGCATTAGAGTTGAAAATGGTAATTTCCAAGATTAAAAGCGAGCAAGTAAATAAAATTTTGCTAAACTCTGTTAATTTACTTTCAGAGATTAAAGCAATTAATGAAAGAGAACAAAATAATATTACTTATCACAAGATTTCTTTAGAACTTATTACCCTCTTAAAAAGTATTGACCTAGGATCTATTTATAACGCTTACTCATGCCCTATGGTAAAGAAGAAATGGGTGCAGAATAGTCAAAAGAAAAAGCGAGTTCATAATCCTTATGACCCGAGCATGCCTTATTGTGGAGCCCAAGACACTCGCTACTAAAATGTAAGTAAAATATTATTTTATTAAAATTTTTGTTCTGGATCCTTATATAAGTCATTTATTTTTTTAGCTTGAGATTCAAAATATTGAGGTTTTGAAAATGGTTCAATGCGAGCAAATAATTCAAGTTTTATGCGAGAGAATTATTTCCAACATCTAACATTCGAGTTGAAGGGTTAGATTTGGAAAATAATTAAGGATTCCATGAAATTACTGTTTTTGATTATGTTTATAGTATTTCCACTATTGGCCCAAAATGTTAAAATTTCACCAGAACTTATCAATAGATTTAAGAAAACTAAACTTGTTAATTCCAAAGAAATTGTCTCAGAGTTAAACCTTCAAAGAGGTAAGAAGTTCAGTTCTGATCTATTCGAGATGGCAAATCCATATTATCCAATTACTACAATTTATGATAATGAAGCTAATCTTCCTTCAGCGATAAACGGTCAAACTGGTTATCGTATCAATAAGGATGAATCTATTTCATTTTATCACCAAGAAGTTGTCTATAAATGGTTTAACCAAAGATCTAAGTTTGATCGAGAGAGTGAAGTGTGCGGCTTAAAGTTTGTTGATGATACTAATATTGAATATCGGTTAAAAACTTTTCCAACCTCAGAAAGCGCGGCCTCAGATGGATATGTCGTGACCCATCAGTTTCATTGTGGGGGATGCTCTTCTTTGCATGACTTAGCAATTTATTTGGAGTCTAGAGATTTAGTAACAAATGGTAGAAAGTGTGCTTTAAAAAAAGGATTAAATTCTTCGAAAAAATGTCATATAAATCTTATGGGACTCAGCCCAGTATGTTCAGAGGTATGGGCCTATAGTGCCATGGCAACTAAAAAAAGGTGTAAAAAAATATGCTTAAAAGAATACGGTTTGATAAAAGCATTGCTTCGTAAGTTTCCAAAAGAAAGAGTTAATGAAGATGGAACACTTAAGCCTTGTATTCTTTGTGATGAATTAAGATCTGGAGGCGCTTTCCGCTTCTCAGCAGGAAGAAGTCGCCGAAGCTCAGGGATAACAAGTTCAATACAGCGAGAAGAGAATGAGATTTACCCCATTGACTATAGACTCTATTATGAAAAGTTTAATTTAACTTATGAATAAATATACTCTTATATTATTTTCTAATTTTGACTTTGATACCGTCTTCTAAAAATGATCCTGGATACATGACCACATTAGAGTCGAGAGGAACATCGGAGAAAAGTTGAACGAATTCATCATTTTTGGCCCCAACTTTAACATTTATTAATTTGAGTCTATCTTTTTTATTCACCAAATAGATTGATGGCATGCCATCATAGTTAAACAGTGCACCTACAGGGAGTAATAATGAATTGTCTGATTCTTTCGTGACGATGATAACTTCGACCCGAAAACCATCTCCTAGTGAATTCCAAACTTCTCTCTTTGATAATAATTTAATATGAACTTTAACTCTTTTTTCTTTTACACCTAAGGCCGAGATTACCTCGTTTGCTGCACTTTCAATTTTGATAACTTCTGCATCAAGCTCTTGCTCTTTTCCCCATTTACGAATTGAAACTTTTTGACCAGGTGTTACTTCAACAACTTCTTCCGAGAGTATATTGGCAACAACTTTGATATCATCGCTATTTCCAATTTCAAGGAGAGGGGTTCCTCTTGGAACGTGTCGTTGATCCTTTTCAAAAATTTTAAGAATTGATCCATCGAAGGGAGCTGTGATTTGAATCTCTTGATCCCATTTAAAACTTAAGAGAATTTGTCCTTTTTTTACTTGATCCCCCTCTTTGAGATTAATATGAGGTGAAATTCCATCTGCAGGTGCGTTTATGATTTGTTTTTGGGTGAATTCAGTAAAGCCTTCTTCGATAATCTTTTTTTGAAATAACCCTTGTTGTAAAGATGATACATCAACAGTGTAGGTATTTGGCTTTAGTGCATTAAAAGTAATCAACAAAACTATTATGATTAAGAGAGTGTAAAAAACTTTTTTTGGAATTTTAATATATTCAATTGTTTTTTTTATCATAAAGTTTCGCTATCCTCGTGATTTTAAAGTGGCCACTAAGTCCATCTTTTTGAGTCCATTATAAATAATAAAATAACTTACTAATGTAGACATGACTATGACAAAAGTCGCTATCAAAAAAGTTAGTGAAGTGATGGAAAAGGGAATAGGGAATTCTTCCATACTTAATTTCATGAGAATCCAACGCGCGTTGTAAAAACCTAAAACCCAACCTACAGGAACAAATACTATAAGTAGCAAAGTTATTTCATGGGCCATGGTTTTGAATACTTCACTTTGGCGAAATCCTAAGATCATCATCGTGGATAATTCCCAATCACGTTCGGCCAGTGTCACTCGAAGATTATTATAAGTAATCCCAAAACCTATGGCAGCAGCAAATAATGAAAAGATAAAGGCAAAGACCAGTAAAAATTTTGCTGAGGTTTCTTGAAACTTTTTAACCGCAGCATCTTTATAAGTGATAGAAGTAACTGCAGGTAGGTTCTTTAATTTTGCGTATAATTCAGAAGGGTCTAAATAAGTTCTAAATAATATACTGTTAACTAGATCATCTGTTTGCAATATCTTTGCTAGGTGAGAGCGTGAGGTAAGAATTTGGTTTTCGTAAAATGAATCCATTATATTTAAAATTGGTATTCTTAATTTTCGTTTTCGACCTTCAAGTAATTCAATCTCAAGAATGTCACCTTTAGAGGCAGAAAGTTTTTGAGCTAAATTTTTACTGATGTGAAAACCATCTTTGGGAATTTTGAGGGGAGTGAAGGTTTCGTTTATCACATCTGTTAAAGCATAATTTACGGGGAATCCTTTTATACTAGAAACTTCTTCTTGATTATTAAATTTTATTTTGACTGGAATACTTCGATAACCCTCTGCCATTAGTATTCCAGGAAAGCGTTCAATTTGTTTCACCACCTTGGCTTCCATTTCTCGGCTTAGCGTAATCTGACCTGTCTCTTTTTGACGTATACCAAACTGACTAAACATTAGAGCATTCAGACTATCATTCCAAAAAAGTCCAAGGATAAGGAGAACCACAGCAAAACTTAAGCCTAAACCTACTGAGAGAGATCTTATGGGAGTGGTGATAACTCCGCGAACAATCATTCGTAGTTGAATAGCTAGCTGTTGAAAAAAGAGGCTTTTTTCCAACCATTTATTTTTATAGTTTATGGGGGTAGGTGGTTTAAGGGCCTCCGCGGGGGAAAGGCGGAAAATATTCTTCAACGCCTTCGTCGTTCCGAAGAATGCAGTTAAGACTGAAAAAAGAAGTGAAATGAATAGTTGGTGATAGGTAAATTTATATTTTAAAATTGGGAAATGATAATAGTAGCCATAGAGCATCACCATATTTCGACCAATCCAAGAGCCTATTACAAAACCTAGAATTGTTCCTAGGATAACAATGACCAGTGAAAAACAAAAATAATAGGTCGAAATTGAATAGTTACCTATTCCTAAGGATTTAAGAGTAGCAATTTGTGTACGCTGAGAGCGAATCAATCGCGAAATCACAATATTCAAAATAAAAGCAGCGACTAAAAAGAAAATGATTGGAATTGTTTTCGCCTGGACATCCAATTGTTTGAGCTCTTCTCTCACATAGACCGCAGACATTTGTTTATCTCGGGATAGTAATTGGAGCAAACCATATCTTTCTAGCATTTGTTCAACCTGGCTTTTTACGGAATCTTGATAATGAGGTTGATTTAATTGAATCACCAGTGAATTAAATGAAGTAGACATATTTAATAGAGGGGCGAGGGCCGAATGGTTAACCCACGCGATAGTGAAATGTAAATCATCGGGGAAAGAGGAACCGGGCTGGAGGGCTATAATATGCTCTGGAGTGACACCTACTCCGCGAATGACAAATGTTTTTTTACTTCCATTTATATTTGCCGAAAACTTGTCACCTAACTTTAAGTTATGGGCCAAGAAAAAGCTTTCACTAATGACCACTTCATTATTTGAATGAGCTGAGGGAAGTCTTCCTTGAAGTAAAAAAAGTTTTGAGTAGTTAGGCTGTTTTCCATTGGGAAGACTGACAAAGTGAACAACTCCTGGCTCTTTAAGTTTTGGGAGAGTCAAAAGTGCATCATGCTCAATCCTCCCTTCTGTATCTTTAACACCAGGGAGATCTTTAATTCGTGATAGTAGATAGTTTGGGGTCTTATGCAAATGAGCGAAAAGGTGAGGAAAGTTATACTCTTGATAGAAATGGTCACGGCTTTCTAAAAGTGACTGATGAGTTGAGCTAAATCCAAAATAAACTCCAACACCAATCCCGACAATTAGGCTGATGGAAAGAATTTGCGATTTTAGGTGTAGTAACTCTCTCAATAAACTTTTAATCAGATATTTATTTACCATGAAATATCTCTTACTGATTTCTTTTCTTTATTAACTTTAATATTTTGAATTTGCCCATCCTTGAGAAAGATAACTCTGTCGGCGAGCTCTGCAATACTGGAGTTATGAGTAATCACGATAGTGGTTGCCCCCATTTCTTGATTAACCCTTTGAAGAGCCTCTAAAACAAGAACGCCTGTTTTGAAATCGAGCGCCCCTGTGGGTTCATCACAAAAGAGGAGTGGGGAGTTTTTGGCAATGGCCCTGGCAATAGAAATTCGCTGCTGCTCACCTCCGGATAGTTGAGAAGGGAAGTGATCAGCTCTATGCTCCATACCTAAAATCATTAAAGCTTCTTCAGGTTTCATCGGATCATTCGCCAATTCTGCCACAAGTTGAACATTTTCAAGGGCCGTGAGACGAGGAAGCAAATTGTACATTTGAAAAATAAATCCTATAGAGTCACGACGGTATTCAGTTAGTTGATTTTCGTTATATTCGGAAATGAGCTGATGATTGAAATAAACCTCTCCTGAAGTTGCTTTATCCAGACCACCTAAAATATTTAGTAAAGTTGATTTGCCACTTCCGGAGTGTCCTAAAAGAACAACAAACTCCCCTGGATAAAATTCTATACTTAAGTTTTTTAGTGCATGAACTGTCACTTCCCCCATTTGATAAGTTTTAGTGATGTTTCTTGCCTCAAGTATAGGTTTTTGCATAGATCTTTAGTCCTTATGATTTATTTGTGATTTTAGACTTTTTTTTTACCTTCGTCATTGAGATCTATATCAGTAAATAAGGAGTGATTTAGTTGTCTATATTTCGTGTGAAAATGAAGAAAAAACACAGTTTTGAAGATAGGTTTTCATATTAGGCAGCAAACTAATCCGCTCAGAATGATCTTTTTTGAATTTGCTATAATTTTCCTATGAAAAAATCAAAACACTTAAGAGTCCTAATAAAAAGAGAACAAAAAGATGTGGTGAATCTCACCATGCCGGTAGCCTCAGTTAAAATCTTGGACACCATCATGCCAGACTCAGTCATCCCTCAATTAGAAGCAAAAGGTTTAAGCATTCGGAAAATTATTGATCGAGTGAAAGAAGAGAACTTCGCACCTCAAACTCTATTTGAAATGGAAAAAGAAGGGAAGAATTATCGAGTGTGGATTGAATAATTTTACTTTTTCAATTAGTTAGACAACTTATTTAATGTAGATTCTACTCACAAACTTTTAAAATTCTAGCATTGTCCTAAAATCTTCTTGAGAGAAGGACATTTTGTGAGATCAACGACTATTTTTTTA
>JAOHMI010000021.1 GCA_028101965.1 Bacteriovoracaceae bacterium | reverse complement strand
TTTCGATTTGTGAAAATAATTACTTTTCTACTAAGTATAGAAAATCTCAAACAGAATGCTTTCCTTTTTCCGTTTATACAGAGATTGCAGATTGCAGTAAAATTCAGCAAAACTTTATAAATACTGCCAAAAAAACAGAATTCTGCTATAAGTAGTTTAAGAAATAGATAAATTTGAGGTAAGAATGATTGTAATTGATAATAATCATCGATTGAAAAAGATGTTCTTTGAGGAGGAGAGTTTAAAAAATATAACTTTCCAATATGTAACTTCCGAGGACTTTCTAAAATTAAGCTTTTTATCAACAGTAATCATTATAGATGCTAACTGTTTAAGTACTGATCAGATTTTTATTGATCAGCTTTTAAAGAATGAAGCGCTTTTAGTGTTTGGAAATATTGAAGAGTTAAAATCCATTTCCTCGAAGAGCTTCTTACCTGCCGAAACACTTTATATTGATGTTGATACAAGTAATGTTACCCTACAATCCATCTTTAGAGGTATAAATTATTTAGTCGAAAAACAAGAAAATTATCGTAATCAATTAGTAGACTTTGATCAGAAAATATCTGGTATTGTTGACGTATTTGAAGAACACTTAATTCAAATTAAAAAGATATATGATCGCGTTGTCTTCTTTAGAAAAGAATCTGTAAAGAATATACAATTATTTAGTAAGTATTGTGCTGGTAGATCTCCAGGAGGGGATTATTTCGATGCATTTTCTGAAAACTCAAAATTCTATTTATACTGTACCACGACTAATAGTTACCTTCTATCAAACTTACTAATGAAATTATTTCTAGATTTAAAAACTTTTGTGAAAAAGGACGTCGATTTGGAGTTCTACCTCAAAAATCTAGACTTACAAGTAAGGGATACATTCAAGAATGATAAGAAAATTACTTTTGATTTTTGCTTAACGGAAGTTAACTTAAATAATCTTACCCTTACTTATTATAGAACTAACTCTTTTGGCTTAGAGCTGTCTGGAAATAATTTGATTGAAGGAGAAGAAGAAACAAGTTTACTACCAATGACGAAAGTCTACAAAAATACCTTAACTTTAAAGCATGGAGAAAGGTTATTGGTTTATTCCCCTGGGTTTAAGCGATTATGGTCAAAATATTGTGAGGAAAATGAATTTTTAGATATTTTTAATAATCAGCGTATTTACCCCAAAGATATAGTTGATGAACTAGCTTTTCAATTAAGGTCTAAAAATACGGGTTATTTTCTTGATACAGATTCTTCGACAATTATTTTAGAAGTGGATAAAAATGCAGTTTTGGAAGTTTAATTATTTTACTTTTTCCCTTTGGTTGGGCTTATCTTTGTTCCCTAATTTATTATTAGGGGTTACAACAACTTCATGCTTAAGTAGCGGTTTTGATGAAAAGATTAATTCCAAATTTGGTGTTTTCAATATGTTTTCACAATATGTTTTTATTAAAAAGACGGATTGCGAAGTAAACATCTCCTTTCATCGATTTCTACCTTCGAGTTACTCAGTAAACTATTGCAAAAATTTAGTTCATGTTAAAACAAATGGTTTCTTAGGAGAAGATATTTACTATCGAAAAGATATGAGTTGTAAGTTGAAGCCTAAACGCCCTTTTTGTCGCGCAATTAAGGATTTATTTCACCAAATTGAATCCGTTGGTCTAACTTATGCTAAAGGGGAAAAAACTGATTTAAAAACCGCCTATGGAAAAATATATTGTATTAATAAAGCTCTCAGGCAATATCTGTTTAAGGGAGTAATTTTAGATCAAAGTTTTTCAGGAAAGTTATTTAAATTTGAGAGGAAAAATACCTATTTAAAAAAAGCACCTAAAAAAGAATTCACTATTTTAAAAAAAGCGCCTAAAAAAGAATTCTCTATCCTTCCCAAAGTCGAAAAGCCTGAAAAAAGTTCACTAAAGAGCTCCATTGACTTTCACAATTCTACTCATCAAGTAAAAATAGAGAGTAAGATTAATAAGAGTGAACCACTTCCCAAAACTGAAGTAAAGAGACCTGCTTTTGAAGTTCAAAAGCAAGAAAATACATTTTAAAATTAATCATTTAGGACATATACCAATGAGAATCATTACTGAGAAAACGTATTTAACTTATGATGATGTACTGCTGAGACCAAGACACTCGCAAGTGCTTCCAAACCAGGTAAATATCAGCTCCCAATTTAGTCGAAACGTACAATTAAAAATACCACTTTCAAGTGCAGCAATGGATACAGTGACTGAAAGCTCCACGGCCATTGCAATGGCAAAGGAAGGAGGAATAGGGGTTATTCATAAAAACTTAGGGATTGAGGATCAAGCAAGGGAAGTAAATAAAGTTAAAAAATTTGAATCAGGTATGGTTATGAACCCTATCGTGGTTAGCCCTGAAGATAATCTAAAGAAGGTAATTGAACTAAAAGATCAGCATGGATTCAGTGGTTTTCCAGTCGTTGATGAACAAAACCAACTTGTTGGAATTATAACGAATAGAGATATCAGGTTTGAAACTAATTATGGACTCTTAATTAAAGATATTATGACGGCCTCACCGGTTACAATTGAGGAAGGGACATCAATAGAGAATGCAAAAAAATTATTGCATCAACATCGAATCGAAAAATTGCCTGTACTGACAAAAGCAGGAGAATTACTAGGTTTAATCACGATCAAGGATATGGAGAAGTCTGATCAATTCCCCCTCGCAAATAAAGACAGTTATGGACGATTAATCGTAGCCGCAGCTGTTGGGGTTGGTGAAAATGAACTCGAAAGAACGAGAGCTTTAATCGATGCTGGGGTTGATGTTATAGTGATCGATACGGCCCATGGTCATTCAGCTGGTGTTTTGAGTATGCTTGAAAAAATAAAACTGATGGGTGCACCAGTGGATGTTATCGCAGGTAATATCGCAACAGTTGAAGCGGCCAAAGATTTAATTGATCGCGGAGTTGATGGGCTTAAAATCGGTGTCGGTCCTGGAAGTATTTGTACAACAAGAGTCATTGCTGGAGTTGGGGTTCCCCAATTAGATGCAATTTTTGAAATAAGTGAATTCGCTCGAGGCTATGGTATTCCTTGTATCGCAGATGGGGGAATTAAGTATAGTGGTGATATTGTTAAAGCGCTGGCGGCCGGTGCTCAATCGGTTATGATTGGTTCACTATTGGCCGGAACGGATACAAGCCCTGGAGAAATGATTTTATATCAAGGTAGGGCTTTTAAAGTTTATCGTGGTATGGGATCTTTGACTTCGATGGATAAAGGTTCGAAAGATCGATATGGGCAAAATGATGTTATGGACATGAATAAATTAGTACCAGAAGGAATTGAAGGGCAAGTTCCTTATCGAGGAAAGCTAAAAGATACTTTATACCAATTATTAGGTGGCCTTCGATCTGGTATGGGCTATGTCGGAGCTGAGAATATTAATGAATTATTTGAAAGAGCAGAGTTTGTTAAAATATCGAATTCATCTTTTAAAGAATCTCATCCTCATGATGTGATTATTACTAAAGATGCACCAAATTATAGGATGACTTGAGAAACTATTTATGAAAAATATCGATGAAGTGTGGATTGTTGATTTTGGCTCTCAATATACTCAGCTAATAACAAGAAGGTTAAGAGAACTTGGATATTATTCTGAAATTATAACTGTCGAAGACTGTTTAAAAGTAATTCAGGAATCTAGACCATTGGCCTTAATCTTATCCGGTGGTCCTCAATCAGTATTTGATGATAAGACAGATTACTCCTCTTTCTTTACAGATCCAAGCCTTCCAGTTTTAGGTATTTGTTATGGGATGCAGTTAATTGGACAATATTTTGGTGGTACCGTTGTGAAAGGTATATCAGGTGAATATGGAAAAGCTCATATTGTTAAGAAAAAACATTCAGAACTAAAAGATAAATACGATGTTTGGATGTCGCATTCAGATCATTTGGAGAATCCAGGATCTGAACTTGAGGTCATCTTTGAATCCAAAAATGAATACATCGCTGCGGTAAAGCATATTAATAAACCTATTATGGCCTTACAGTTCCATCCTGAAGTACATCACACTGAAAATGGCGACGATTTTTTCAATTATTTCTTTGATAGTATTGCGAAAGTAGATAAGAATTTAGAATTTAGCTCTTTATTAGAGCATTGTCGTGTCTATTTAAAATCCTTTGAGAATGCCAAAGTCTTATGTGCTTTTTCGGGTGGTGTGGATTCATTAGTTGCAGCTCAAATGGCTTATGAAATTTATGGCGAATCACTCTATTGTTTTTTTGTCGACCATGGCCTCGTTCGATATCAAGATAATCATCATATTGAATTATTACAGAAGAACTTAGATTTTAAAATTGAAGTTGTTGAAGCAAAAGACTATTTCTTTGAAAAACTCCAAGGAGTTAGTGATCCTGAGCAGAAACGAAAAATTATCGGTAAATCGTTTATTGATATATTTGAGAAAAAAGTAAAAGAATATCAGGAATCTCATAATATTGAATTCACTCATCTTCTTCAAGGTACTCTGTATCCAGATGTAATTGAATCAATTTCTCCTTTTAAAGGTAAAGGGAAGTCGGTTACTATCAAGAGTCATCACAATGTAGGTGGGCTTCCTGAAAGAATGAAACTTAAATTAATTGAACCATTAAATAAGCTATTTAAAGATGAAGTTCGGCAAATAGGAAGTCTTTTAAAGTTAAAAGATGAATGGTTGTATCGACATCCTTTTCCTGGGCCAGGTATAGGGGTTCGAGTTCTAGGTGAGTTGACTGGTGATAGAGTAAGAAAAGTAAAAGAGTCAGATCAAATTTTATACGAAGAGTTAGTTTCTCAGAATTTATACAATAAAACCTGGCAAGCTTTTACAGTTTGTATTCCTCAGAAAACGGTTGGAGTAAAGGGGGATGGAAGAGCTTATGAAGAGATTATTGCTCTAAGGCTCGTTGATTCAGTTGATGGAATGACTGCAAATTTTTCTCAACTTCCTTATTCGTTTTTTGAAAAAGTTGCTAGCCGAATAACTAATGAAGTGAGTGGTATTACCCGTGTCGTTCTTGATATAACGAATAAGCCACCTGGTACCATTGAGTGGGAATAAATTGTTCATTAATCTGAAAGCATCGCAAAGCTTCTAAATCCGTTTAAAAATTCTTTATTTTTAGACTTAGGATACAAAATGCATCGAAAAGTCGTTGATTTATTCTTTAAAATTTTAATAAAAAATTGATCACTATTTTGAAATAATAGATGAAGGCCAATACCTGCACCACCTTTTTCTTTGAATTTACTGGGGGTTTTTCTATCGAACATAAACTTCTGAATGTCTTCCACTTGTAAGCTGCCATAAAAGTCTGTAACTTCCAGCATGATCAATTCTTCTCTAAACATATAACTTATGGTAAAGGGTTTGGCTTGATTAATAAAGTTGAGGCTTTTTGACCGTTCAATGTTTTTGTAAAGAGGTCTTCCTTCGCGATCAATAGGAGCATTATAAGTTGCATTACTCATTAACTCATCTTTAATGAGATAAAATACTTCTTTAACATGAGTAGGATAAGTGAAGCTTTCGAAAGCATCATTCATGTTTGACTCTATTTCAGGTAAAGTTAGACTTGAGTCACTAATAGTAAACTCTTCGTTTGGTAGTCCCTTTAGAAAGTTGGTTAAATCTTTGACTCCCATTTGATTTGATTCACTATCTTTGAAGTTGCAGGTTAATTGTGGTTTGAAAGTCAAAACTTTTTCAATATATTCATCTGACTTGACTGAAAGAGAGTAATAGGGAGAAAGTTTGATGGCATTTTTAGGAGCTGAAACGTACGCATCTTCAATTTGAAAAATGAGATTCTTAATTTCTTCATTATCATTCACTTCTTCAAAAAAAAGAGAGTTTTGATATTCTTGAGAAATATTCATTTCATCATAAAATGATGAGACTAAAGATTGGTTTCGCCCATTTCTTTTACAGAAGTAGAGAGCTTTATCTGCCTTGTTCAGTGCATATTCAAATGTACTTTGATCTCTTAAGTTTTCTTTAAATAGTAGTGTTGCTCCAATTGAACAAGTGAATTTCAATTCTTCTCCTAAGGCGACGGTCGAATTTTCTTCTGTGCTGATACGGAGCCGCTCACAAAATGCTTTTATTCCTGCTCCTGATTTAGGGTTTTGCAGAAGAAATAAAAACTCCTCTCCTCCCCAGCGGCAAACGAAGTCACTTGGTCTTTTTGTATGTTCTGCCAGTTTAGCAAACTCCTTAAGGCAAATATCGCCCACTGGATGCCCATAGGTATCATTAATCTTTTTGAATCTGTCAAAGTCAATAATGACGAGAGCCAGACTTTCAAAATTCTTGTTTTTCAATATATTGCTACATAGCTCAGTGTAAGCTCGTTTATTAGCTAATCCTGTTAATGAATCAGTTAATGCCTTATTTTTTAAATTATGAATTTTCTCTTCTTTAACTTCACTTTCAATTTTTAAGTTTTTAACTTCGCTCTTCTTCGTTTTGTATTTTTCTTGGAGCATTTCCTCAATATCTACAGGGTAAAGATAGATAATATAGTTTATACTTGCAGCCTGTTGGGGAAAAGAGTCGTCTTTTTTAATTCCAATTCTCATTCTGCTTGTGATTGATGTGATTAAATTTTCATAATCAATTTCTACATAATTATTTAGATAAACTTCAGAAAATTTATTAGCTTCAATTAAATTTTGTCCTTGTGTCACTTTTATTAATTCAGATAGATTTGTTTTTCGTCTGAGAACTTTTTTGGGTGTTAAGGAAAACATATCTAAGGCTTGATTATTAGCATAGATAATTTGCCCTGCATTGTTTGCTGATAAAACAGGTTGAAATATCATTTCAAAATTTGAATAGTGAATGTTTGAGTAAAATGGGTGAATGCTTAGATCTGAGTAATTATTGAGGTCGCAATAAAATATTTCGTTTTCATGGTTTTTTGGAATAAATATTTTGCTAAATTTTTGAATGGAATAGAGGTCTTTGGCAAGATAATTAATATTAATTTTTTTATCTCTTTTTAAATTAAAATATGAAATTTTAAAATTTTTTACATTTAAATTTGATCGACTTATAAGGTGGAAATATTTTTTTAAAATTTCAGAAGATAGATCTTCTATTTGTAATTTTATATTTTTATCATGGTCATTTGAAGTTAAGAATTCAATGAGTTCAGATTCACTTAATTTATTTTCTTCACTTGCCATTTATTTCATGATCCAATCTCTTTGAGAAACTTGAAATAAGTAGATTCAAATGCATCAAACTCTAGTTCATTCCCTTGTTCGTTCATAAAGACTGGAGCCTGAGAATCAACAACTTGATCTGTGAAAATTAATTTATCCATTTCAAGGTCATTGTCTTCATCAAAATAAGGTGCATAGAAACTTTCAACGAGAGAGTTTTTAGTTACAAAACCTTTTACAATATTCATTTGATTGATAAAAACTTTTGGAATTTGACGATAAATAATCTTTTCTTGTTGATCCATTCTTTGAATAAAACGTATCCATTCTCTTATGCCACAAGAGTTAATCAGCTTTACTTTATCTAAATCTAAAACAATATTTGGAGATATTGGAATTTCAATTTGCTGCTGCAGAAACTCTTCATTAATGACACCAGAAAAATGAAAGATAGTAGATTCTCCATCATTTTCTTTTACCACTAAAAGTTCTTCGAAGTTATATTCCATGTATTCTCACAATTTCATTAGATTAGTGATTATTTTAACATACTACCGTTCGTCATAAAGAGGAAAAATGTACGCTAGGATTTAACTTGAACTGATAATAATGTTATATCGTCATCAGGAATAATCCCATTATAGAAAACTAGAGCAGAATCGTAGACATTCGTGGCCACAGTTTGCACATCATTTAATTTATTTTCGATTAATATTTTCCCAAGCCTTCTCTCTCCAAATTCTTGATCGTTTGCATTCCTGCCTTCTGTTATACCATCAGTATAGAAAAGAATAGAATCCCCAGGAGAGAGAGTAACATCTGTTGAAGAATATTTTGATTGTTTCGATTCTCCTAGCCTAGGGTTAAAGGAATCGTCTAAAAACTTTAACTGCTTTGTTTTTTCAGTTTCTTGATTATAAACAATTGGGAAATTATGACTTGCATTGCAATATTTGAGGCTTTTATCCCTTTCATCAAAAATTCCTATAAAAAAGGTGAGTAGTATATCTCCTCCAAGTGTATGAATAACTTGGTTTAAAAAAGCCATAATTGAAGCAGGGTTTGAGTATTTTTCTTTTTTTAAGGTTTCAAGTTCTTTGTAGAGAATAAAAAAGCAATGAATCGTTGCTGTTACAAAGGCGGCTGGAAGTCCATGTCCTGTGGCGTCCCCAATCATAATAAGAGACTTGTGCTCATCAATCCTACGAGCTGCCCACCAGTCACCTCCACACTTGCTTGCAGGAAAATATGATCCGTAAGCTTCTAGAGAGGGAAAGGTAAGCTTTTGATTTTGGTGAAAAAACTTTTGCTGTATTTGCCCTGTAATTTCAATTTCTTTATCGATACTGGCTTTTTCTTTTACTGACTCTAAATAAAGTATTAGCTTTTCAGACATAGAGTTTACAGAGTTTTCTAATATTTTTAATTCATCATTTCTTTTCAAGTTAATTCTAAGGTCTAGTTGGCCACGGGCAATCTTATCTGTGTGGTCGATAATTTCATAAATTGGTGCTAAAAAAGATTTGGCTAAAATAGTAGAGCTAAAAACTCCAAATGCTGCTATTAAAATAATTATACCTAGAACTTTGATCAAGATTGAGGAGAAGGCGTCGAAAATTATACTTTCTTTAAAAAAAGTTAAAATAATTAAACGTCCATTTGGATAAGGGGTTGATGTTAAATAGTAACTTTTTCCTTTTATTTTCTCTTTTTGTGTCGAGAAATGTTTTAGCTTATTAATATCTTTTGCCGTTATTTTTAAGTTTTGTCCCAATAAAGGTGTGATTGATTGTGAATTTTGATTGTATAGGTTGATACTCAAACCTGAAAAACTTTGCTCTGACTTAATCACTGAAGGTGAGAGTTTTGAAAGGTGCAGTATGTATCTTCCACCTTGATCATAAAAGTAAACATTTACGATTGTTTTATCTTTCTTGAAGGTAAATGAAGAGGCAATTCTATTCTCTTCTTCTTTTACATCATGCTCTTTGAGAAATAAGTTATTTATTTGTTGGTAATTTAAGTTTCTTAGAGAGTTGTTTTGAATTGGATGGGAACTAATTAAGTTAAGGTTTTTATCTTGAATCTCATAATACTTAAATGAATAATTTTTTGGTAAGCTTAAATAAAATTGAGTTTTATGTTGATTGACATAAGGGTTTTGTTCAGAATTTAATATTACTTTTGCCATATCCATGGATTGTTGTATTTGCCCATTAAGGTCAGAAACGAGCTGTTTTGAAGTATTCTGGTTCACTTCGAGCAAGTAAGTAATTTTGTCAGAGATCAATGTTTTATAAAAGAAATAGGATAAGGATCCTAGAGATAGGAGAATTAAAATCAAAATAGATAGTAATAATTTGTTCTTTAACTTCATGTATTTATATATATGCTAGCATAAATATAAAAGACTAAACAGTTATGCAAAAAATAGACACTATAAACTTTAATTTAGAGGTTTCTAAAAATTTTTCTTTCAAAAAGTATTATTTTTCGTGTGCTTTGCTTGCAATTATTGGAATTGGATTAATTATATACGATTTCGAAGGCAATATCGAAGGATTGGAAATAGGAAAGATCGTTGACCTAAAGAATACAGTAAAAATTAAATACCCTAATCAAATAAATTGGCGGGAGA
The DNA here is from genome assembly GCA_028101965.1 of Bacteriovoracaceae bacterium. GTDB lineage: Bacteria > Bdellovibrionota > Bacteriovoracia > Bacteriovoracales > Bacteriovoracaceae > JAOHMI01. Next base: position 27,090 of record JAOHMI010000021.1, on the reverse strand, counting down.
GGAAGTTAAAACTTTTAAATAATTCTCTTATTTACATAGGGAAAGACTCCAAACTGGTTATGAATATTGAAGGTTCAATTATCACTTTAGATAACGAAGAATCATTATTTCGTCTTTCTAAAAATAATGATAATTTTTCTTTTGATATAAAATTCGGTTCAATCAAAGTAACAACTAAAAAAGATAATATTATTATTAATAATCAAAGAGTTAAGAAAAATATTGAAAGAGTGATTCGTAAAGGAAGAGTCTATCGTGAAAGCGAACTTCATCTAAATAAACCTATTGTAAAGCCAATTGTGAGAGAGAATATTATCGAAAAACCGATGATTAAGAAGTTTAGTGATATTATTTGGAGTCAAAATAAAAAGAAGGTCAATGTTCAGTTTGCTAATTTGAAAGTTCCCGTGAATGAGTTTCAACTACAAATATCAGGTGATAAAAATTTCATTAAAAAAAATGACTTTACTCTGAACGATAATCCATATGTGATTAGCATTAAAAGGCATGGTAAATATTTTTTAAGAATTATTGATTTAAATAAAGAGATAATTGATATGAAAAAAATCTATATTGAAAAAGAACAAATTATTATGCCTGACTATCTGGTCTACCCAGGGGATAAAGACAAAGTATTTTTAGATAAAGACAGAATGAATGTTCAGCTTATTGTTGATCAAGTGAATCCTCAAGTGAAAAATGAACCCAAAATTAAAATCGAATTATCCGAAGAAATTACTTTTGCAAATGTTTTTTTCTCCAAGAAGATCATACGAAATTCAATGAAATTAAGTTTGAAAAAAGAATTAAATGGAGAAAAAGAGGTTTTTTTAAGATTAGTTGGACGTGACAATGAAAAAGTTTATCACTCTTCATCTTTTTATTTAACATATCAGAAAGATGAAATACTTAAGCCTGAAAGAATAAATAATAGTGTCACTCAAGAAAAATTAGCGACTGCTGATAATCCAAATACAATATCAACACCGAAACCAGAAGTTTTGAAAAATGCTGCTGGGCCATCAGTAAAACAAGAAGCATTGAATGTTGAGAAAACAAAAGAAATCATAAAAAAACCTGCTCCTAAATTAAAGAAACGAACAAAAGTTAAGTACTTCGTAAGGTAAAAGATGACTTTTATAAATTTAAATTCATTTATTTTATCTCTATTCTTACTAGCAGGGATCGCAAATGGAAAAGAATATGTTCTCGAGTTGTCTTGGCCGAAAGTTGATGGTGCTAAATTTTACCATTTAAAAATAACTGATAGGAAAAAAAATATCATTTTTGAAGATCAAACAACTAAATTGAATTATTTATGGCGGATTAATAAAAAAGGATCATACTACTTCCAGTATGCTTATACAGATGAAGAGGGTAGTCTTTCCGAATTTTCTAATAGGTCAAAGTTGTTATTGCAGAAAAAATATAATGTTAATTATGAGGTTAAAATTGAGAAGCCTAGTAAGAAGGAGATTTTTAAAATAAAAGCTGGTAAAGATACATTACGGGTTAATTTTAAGTGGGAAAAAATTGAGTCGAGTACACATTATTTTATTGGAATTTATAATAAAAAAAAGAAATTAATTCTTAAAAACAAAACAGATTTAAATTACTTTCATACTTTTCTCGCCGAAGGAAAGTATTATTGGAAAGTGATTGCAGTTTATCCTGAAAATGAAAAGACTAAGTCTAAGCTCCATTCTTTTACTTTAAAAAATCCCTATTCTTATAAGAAAACCGCTGCCAAGAAAGAGCTTAAAGAGAAAATATTTAAAGAAAACTTAGATTATTATTTGCTGGTTAGTGCTTATGGAGGGTTTTCCTCTCTAGCGATTTCATTTGAATATGAAGATAGTTTTTCTTTTACAGATATAAATATTAGCCAGGTAAATAGCTATGGCATAAATATGGAATATCGACGTGGATCAACTCTTCTTCAGTTAGGCTTAGATCAGGCTGAAAAAGCAAATACCTATACTCAAGCAGGGCAATATTTAAATATCCTGCCTTTGCAAATAAATTTTGATAAAGGACGAATTAATTTAGGTGCAGGAACAAATTTTGGAAGCGTTTCATTTGTAGTAAATGACGATGATCTTGATGATTTAGATGAAGAAGACGGTTCAGAGATTACGACGAGTTACAACGTGGTTTATTTAAGTGGGAATTTAGAGTACTTGATAAATCGTAATTTTATTTTTGCCTCTAATCTTGGAGTTGGGGCGTTATTTGATTCATCAAAATTCAGTCTAAACTATAGTTGGCGAAACAAGTTTAGGCATTTTTGGTCAAATAAAGCGAAATGGTATCTCGAATATGGTTTCGGAATAATTAATCACACCATACGAAATCAAAGTGTTTACTTATTTACCAATAGATACGAAGCATCTTTAGGACTTGGAAGGAATTTTTGACTTGCTGCATAGGTTAGTCGCGCTATTTCGCAAATCTATTAATTACTAAATATCCTTTATAAAGAGGCTTTCGAGTATAGAAAATGTGATCTGTTTCAACTAGAATGAGCACATGAAAAATCATTTAATTCAAGACCAGTCGTACCTAGAAACTCACTCTGATAGCTTTGTCCACCTTCATCTACATACTCAATACTCTCTGTTAGATGGAGCGCTTCGGTTAAACGACTTATTCTCACGCTTGCAAGAGTTTAATATGCCTGCTGTGGCGATGACTGATCACGGAAATCTATTTGGTGCTATTGATTTCTACACTCAAGCTATAAAGGCCGGTGTTAAACCAATTTTAGGTTCTGAAGTTTATTTTACTCCGGGGTCACGGTTTGAAAAAAGGCAGCCGAAAAGTAAAAAAAGAGTGTCCTCACAAGATGAGAATGAAGGACGACATCACATTCATCATCTCGTTTTATTATGCAAAAACAATCAGGGTTATAAAAACTTATGTATGCTTTTAACAAAGGCGTACTTAGAAGGCTTTTACTATAAACCAAGATTAGATCTAGAGTTACTTGAAGAATACTCTGAAGGCCTTATTGCAACTACTGCTTGCTTAAAAGGTGAGGTTGCCTACAACTTTTTTACTAATCAAGATGATAAAGCTGTTTCTGCGATCGAGAAATTGCATAAAATCTTTAAAGATGATTTATATTTAGAGATTCAAGAAAATGGATTACCTGAACAAGTTGAAGTTAATAAGAAGATTATTAAAGTCGCAAAAGAACGTGGTTATCAACTGGTAGCTACAAATGATTGTCATTACCTTGATCCAGATGATGCCTCAGCTCAAGAGGTATTACTTTGTGTTCAAACAGGAAAAACTCTGATGGAAGAAGATCGTATGAAAATGACTTCTAATGAGTTTTATTTGAAGAGTGCTAAGAAAATGCGCGATTCATTTTCCTATATTAAAGAGGCTTGTGACAATACCTTAAAAATAGCTGATAAGTGTAATGTTGAAATATTGTGGGAAGATGAGGAAGGAAAACAGGTTTATCATTTACCTGATTTTAAAATAGAAACGGGAGAGTCTATGAACGACTACTTCCAGCGAATTTCTCGAGAAGGATTGGAAGAACGATTTAATGGACCTCATTTTAGAAAAATAATTCAGGAATCAAATTGGGAAAGTGAACTTAAACAAGTTTATTACGATAGATTAAAAGAAGAGATGGAAACAATTATAACCATGGGCTTTCCTGGGTATTTTTTAATTGTATCTGATTTTATAAAATGGGCGAAGTCAGATGGTATTCCTGTTGGCCCTGGGCGTGGCTCTGGAGCAGGTTCTTTAGTTGCTTACTCTTTGGATATTACTAATATTAATCCCATTCCTTATAATTTACTTTTTGAAAGATTTATTAATTTAGAAAGAATTTCCATGCCTGATTTTGATGTGGATTTTTGTCAGGATAGACGACAAGAGGTAATTGAATACGTTACCCAAAAGTATGGTCAGGAAAATGTTGGACAAATTATTACCTTTGGTAAACTTCAAGCCAAGGGAGTTTTGCGAGATGTATCTCGGGTTTTTGGACTACCTTACAGTGAGGCAGATGCCATTGCTAAACTTATTCCAGATGAGTTAGGGATAACTTTGGATAGGGCCATTGAATTAGAACCTAAGCTAACTGAAATTCAAGAAAGTGATGCGAAAGTTCAAAGAATTGTTCAAATCTCCAAACGTTTAGAAGGACTTCTCCGTCACGCTTCAATTCATGCTGCTGGAGTTATAATTACTAATGAGCCGTTGGTTTCCTATTGCCCTCTTTATAAGGGAAGAGAAGGGGAGCAGGTTGTTCAATTTGATAAGGATTTTTCTGAGAAAATCGGACTTGTTAAATTTGATTTCTTAGGTTTAAAAACTTTAACCGTTATTGAAAATGCATCAAAGTTTATCCAGCGGGACTTTGATCCTACCTTTGATATTGAGTCCATTGATCTTGAAGATCGTAACGTTTACAAGATGATCTCAGATGGGATGACTACAGGGGTTTTTCAACTTGAATCTTCGGGAATGAAAGATTTATGTAAGAGGTTAAAGCCAGATAGCATCGATGATATTACGGCCATCAACGCCCTTTATCGCCCGGGTCCAATGGGACTTGGGATGCATGACGAATTCATCGAGAGAAAATTTGGAAGAAAGAAGACAGATTTCTTTTTCCCCGAGCTTGAACCTGTTTTGAAAGATACATACGGTATTATTGTTTATCAAGAACAGGTTATGAATATTGCTCGGATCGTTGGTGGGTATTCCCTTGGGCAAGCGGATATGCTTAGAAGGGCCATGGGAAAGAAGAAAGAAGAGGAAATGAAGCGGCACCGAGAATTATTTCTTCAAGGGGCTAAAGAAAGAAACTTTGATATTAAAAAAGCTGAAGAAATCTATGATTTAATGAGTGAATTTGCAAAGTATGGGTTTAATAAGTCTCATGCAGTTGCTTATGCTTATATTGCTTATCAAACTGCTTTTTTGAAGCATTATTATCCTGCTTGTTTTTTTGCTGCTCTTCTGGGAACAGAAATGAATAATTTAGATAAAGTTACTGCTTATATTGCAGATGCGAAGGATATGGGAATAAAGATTCTTGCCCCTGAAATAAATGAATCCCTTTGGGAGTTCAATGTTTTAGAGAAAACAATCCGCTTTGGAATGGGAGCAATAAAAAATGTTGGGCAAGGAGCAGTGATTGAGTTAATTAACGAAAGAGAAAATAATGGGTCTTTTGAAAACTTTATTGAATTTTGTGAAAGGGTAAACCTGCGATCTGCTAATAAAAAAGTGCTAGAGTCTTTAATTAAAGTTGGAGTTTTTGACAATATTGAGTCTCAAAATCGTAAGACATTGCTCGAAAATCTGGAAATGATCGTCTCCTATGCTCAAAGTAAACAAGAAGAGAAGTTAATGGGGCAAGGAAATCTTTTTGATTTGAATAGTAGTGATGATGAAACGCATAGCTCGCCGTTACAGATTGAAGAAGTTAAAGATTTCGATGACTCAGAAAAGCTAAAATATGAATCTGATTTAATGGGGATCTATGTTAGTGGGCATCCCCTGGATAAATATGAAAAAATAATACATGAGTTAAGTTCAATGCCTATTAATGAAATTAATGAGCTTCCTATACCGACCTCCGTTCGATCTGATGACGATTATAAGAGAAATGTGGTTCTGGCGGGAATGTTGATACCGTCTAGAGTTTTTATCTCTAAAAAAGGAGATAAAATGTGTTTTGCTGATATGTCAGACTTAACAGATAAAATTGAGTGTATCGTTTTTCCAAGAACATGGTCTGAATATGAGCATGTGATTACTGAAGGGGAGCCAGTTCTTGCATCTGGTTGGGTAAACCTAAAGGAAGATCCGAGGAAATTTTTCCCAACAAAAATTCAATTATTAGAAAAAGCTGGTACAGATAATGTTAGAAAGCTTATTTTGGATCTGCCTGCTGAAAATCTCCATGAACATTCACTTCCTCGTCTTAAAGAGCTTCTCTTAAGTTATAGAGGAACAACTCCTGTTCAACTTAATTTAACAACAAATGATGGGAAAGCAGAATTTGAGCTAGGTGAAAGGTATTTAGTAAATGCATCTCCAGCGCTGGCCAAAAAAATCAATGAAGTGTTAAACTTAGATGCAGTTAAGTTTAACATGGATCAAGTATGAAATTATTTTTAATTTTTTTTTCGATTAGCCTTTTTTCCTACAGCCAGAATAATGAAAGAATTAGGGTCGAAGCTACCTTTAAATCTGATGAGCGAGACAGCTCGCTTTTTATAAAAAGTCAGCTTTTATATTTAGCTTTTACTAAAGCAATGACAAAGAAAATGGGGGAATTAAACTTAAATTCTTCTTTGTTTTGGAAGAAATATAATGAGGCTTTTGGTAAATCTTTTTTGACGGTAGAAAAGAGAATTGAAAATAAATATAAAAAAGATGATGTTATTCCCAAGGATCGTTATAAGAGCTATTTATATGAGATGAGAGTCGCCAGGTTGAGTCGAAAAAGTAGTTTTGGATCTATCAAAAACTATATAAAATCTTATATTGTTAAAAAATTATCTAGAAGCTCAAAAAAACCAAATGTCCGGTACATCGTTTTAGATACTGAGATTTCGATGAAGCGAGTCTTTGATTTTTATCATCAATTTGTTTTTAACCAAAACTTATCGCACTATGAGACTTTATATTTAGAATTTGATTTTTTATTTCCAGAGACAACCCCTCTAGATATGGGAGTTAACGATTATAGTGAATTAACAGAAGTTTTGAGTAAGAATTGGTTGGAGTGGTTTAATAATAATAAGCCTGGGACGATTAAAAATGTTTTAATCATGAATGAAAATATTAAGTCAAAACTAAATGAGTTTTTAAACTTACCAAAAGAAGAGAAAGCGAGCCATAGTCTTTCAAATGGACTTACGCTAAAAGTAAGCACAACTATAAAAAAAATATCTGATATTAATCCACTAAAAAATTATCAATTCTCTATTTCAGGTGGTCTTTATCTTAAGGATAATTATTCAAACCGTTATCATGTAGAGGAAGATATCGAAATTAAGGAAAAGGTTTTTAGGGACATCGATTACAATGCTTTTAGTAGCACCTTGGCCAATTACTTATATCGTCTTTATTTAACAAACTTTAGCCAAATTAATCTGGAAATTGCTAAAATTAGTAAATCCAATCAAATAGTTGATTTAATGTTTTTTAATTCAAAATCAATTAAAAGTTCTTTAATGATCTTAGATGATTTAAAGCTCAGAGGTATGGATATAGGACTAGATTATAAACTTGATAATGTTAATCAGAATTTTCATAACGCTAAAGTGTTTTTTAATGGAAGCTTTGTTGACTTAAAAAGTCTACTACAGTCGATAAAAGGGCAAAAATCTGTATCTTTTGACCTTGTTGAAACAGATAGTGCTTTTACGATAAAATTTTTCTAAGAGTAGTATAATTAACTTGGAGTTAGAAAGCTCTTTGAAAAGAGGTACTTATTAGAACAAATTGGATTTGCAATATTTTTATTTCAATTTTTTTTATTACTGCCTGTTCACAAGCACCAATAAAAAGAAAACATAAAGGTAGTCGTTACTACAACAATTATCGTGGTTCGAGAAAATATAAATCTCAGCGTAAATTTAATCCCAAATTATCCCCAATAAAGAAGAAGGTAGCCTTGTTACCTTTCTTTAATGAATCTCCTTACGGTAAAGAAGACCTGGCCATTACTGCGACAGAGGAGTTTAGAAAAGAAATTTCAAGAACCAGAGATTTTGTGGTTGATCCTAACGCTTCAGCTGTTTTTGGATCTTCAAAGGAAGTATATACAGGAGGGGGAGTCAAGTTAACTCAGCTACAGAAAAAAGCTAAAATTGCTGGAATTAATTTGGTTGTATTAGGGAGAATTACTCATGCCCGTGTGCGACAAAAAGTGGATGAGATTGGCTTTGTGAGAAAGACTAAGTCTTATGCAGAAAGCATCCTTGAAATCAGAATTTTTGATGTTCATGCTAATAAAGAATTGTATGTGGATAAAATGGATGGAAATATTGATGATTCTTCCTTTAGATTTTTTATGACAGATCCCTCATCAAACTTAACTTATAGAAGGGAGCTGTTACGATACTCAATTAAAGTTGCGGTGCGCCGATTTATTCCTCGTTTGCATAAGCTTGGCGATAAGCTTGGGTGGACAGGACGTGTAGCAAAGATAGTTGGATCAAAGATTTATGTTAATGCAGGGAGTTTCTCAGGTATTCAAGTAGGCGATATTTTAAAAGTGATGACTGAAGGTGAGGATATTTTTGATCCTGAGTCTGGTGGCCATATTGGTGTTAGCCAAGGCGAGATTAAAGGGACCTTAGAGATTACTGAATATTTTGGACAAGATGGTTCAATTGCGATTCTACATTCAGGCGGTTCTGTAGCAGAGGGTGATTACGTACGATTGTATTGACAATAGCGTCGAAGATTCCTGAATTCATTCCCTAAATTCTTAGTTAAATTTTCGTCCTTTCTCTTCTTCAAATTTTTAACTAACTTAAGATCAAACTTATAGCGAGGAGTTAAAATGCTTAAGCATTCAATTCTTATAATTTTTTTGCTCGTCTCATTTTCAAGCTATTCCCTGAAATATCGCTGCCCCTATGTTGGGGGAGAGGCCGACAATGAGATATTTATCGATACTCATTTCAAGCTGGCTTGTCTTTCTGATAATATTTCATGCGATACTGTTGAACTTAGCAAAGTAAATTATCTTAAGCCTAATCAGACTATCTTAATTTTCTCAGGAGTATCTGATGCTTGGGGTAAAGTGAATATTCATTTTAATCTTACTCAAATGTCAGCGGCATTTATTCATAATTACGATGAACAGGTTGAAAGTAAGCTCTATGCTAAAGAAGCCTGCTTTACAGATCCTTCAATCATTTTATAAATCCATTTATATTCATTTTTTTCGAGTTGGGAAACTCATTGAATTGCCTGTTTGGAACCTAATCGAAATTAGATTTTCCCAACCCTAAAACGATTTCAGTATGAAATTACCCATTAGAGCATAATTTTTATGATTTGATTTTCCTCTCTAGTCAAAAAACTAGCTTTAGGCTATGCTGGCTTCATTTGAACATGCATTTAAAAAGGATCCTCTATGTCTTTAAATAAAATTTGGTATACTCGAACCGATGAAGCTCCAATGCTGGCAACAGCTTCTTGGTTACCCATTGTCCAGGCATTTGCGAAAACGGGCGAGATTGAAATAGAAGTTAAAGATATTTCACTTGCCTCTAGAATTTTGGCAAATTTATCTGAATATTTAACAGTTGATCAGAAGATAGAAGATTCCTTATCTAAATTAGGGGAATTAGCGAAAACCCCTGAAGCAAACATTATTAAACTTCCCAATATATCTGCTTCTGTTCCCCAATTAAAAAACGCAATCGATGAGCTTCGAGGAGCAGGATTTATGGTTCCTGTTTATCCTGAAGTACCTAATAGTGAAGAAGAAGAAAAAATTAAAAAATTATATTCAAAAGTGTTAGGTAGTGCAGTAAACCCAGTTCTTAGAGAAGGGAATTCTGATCGGAGAGTTGCAAATGCAGTAAAAGAATTTGCTCAGGCAAATCCACACTCAATGGGAGAGTGGAAGTCAGATTCCAGAACACATATATCTCATATGAATGAAGGAGACTTCTATGGTTCAGAAAAATCTTTTGTTTGTCCAGATAACTCCAAAGTAAAAATTATTTTCGAAGGCAATGATAAAAATGAAGTCTTGAAAGATAATTTTGAAGTTTTAGAAGGAGAAGTTTTAGATTCATCTTCAATGAGTAAATCTAAGTTAAGAGAATTTTTTACAAGTGAAATAAAAAATGCAAAAGATAATAACTTACTTTTGTCGCTCCATATGAAAGCTACTATGATGAAAGTTAGTGACCCAATAATATTTGGGCATGCTGTGGAAATATATTTCGCAGATCTTTTTACAAAGCATAGTGAAACTTTTAAAGAGTTAGGAGTTAATGCAAAAAATGGCTTTGGAGATATTATTGCTAAAATAGCCAATTGTGATGAAAGCAAGAGAGCTGAAATTGAAGCAGATATAAAATCTTGTTTAGAAAATGGGCCAGATTTGGCAATGGTAAATTCTGATAAAGGGATTACCAATTTGCATGTTCCAAGTGATATAATCATTGATGCTTCCATGCCAGCGGCCATACGTAGTTCTGGAAAAATGTGGGGGCCAGATGGGAAGCTTCACGATACTAAAGCCTTAATTCCTGATCGAAACTACGCTGGAATTTACCAAGCAACGATTGATTTTTGTAAAAAAAATGGAGCTTTTGATCCAACTAAAATGGGGAATGTTTCAAATGTTGGGCTAATGGCAAAAAAAGCAGAAGAATATGGTTCACATGATAAAACTTTTTGTGCGACTAGTTCAGGAAAAATCAAAGTAATTCTGAATGATGAAAAAACCATTATGGAGCATAATGTAGAAGAAGGTGATATTTGGAGAATGTGCCAAACAAAGGATATTGCGATTTCTGATTGGGTCGGTCTTGCTATTCGACGAGGTCGAGCAACTGGGCAGCCAGTGGTTTTTTGGCTCGATGAAAAACGAGCTCACGACAATAACTTAATTCAGAAAGTTGAAAAGTACCTTCCTAGTCATGATACAAATGGAATTGAAATTAAAATTCTCAATCCTACACAAGCTTGTGAATGGACTTTAGACAGAGTTAAAAAAGGCGAAAACACTATTTCTGCCACAGGAAATGTTCTAAGAGATTATCTAACCGATTTATTTCCAATTCTTGAGCTTGGAACTTCCGCGAAAATGCTTTCTATCGTTCCTCTTTTATCTGGAGGAGGATTATATGAAACCGGTGCAGGGGGATCGGCTCCTAAACATGTTGAGCAGTTCTTAGATGAAAATCATCTTCGTTGGGACTCTCTTGGAGAGTTTTTGGCTCTAAGTGTATCTTTAGAAGAAATGGGGGAGAAGAATAATAACAAAAAAGTAAAAATTTTAGGCGAATGTTTAGATAAAGCTAATTCAAAGTTTTTAAAAAATAATAAATCTCCTTCTCGAAAAGTTAACGAATTAGATACACGTGGAAGTCATTTCTATCTTGCCATGTATTGGGCACAAGAATTGGCAAATCAAACAGAAGATGAAACCTTAAAGCAGACTTTTTCAACGATCGCTTCTTCTATGGAAGAAAATGAACAAAAAATCTGTGAAGAGTTAATTTCAGTCCAAGGTAAAAAAATGGATGTGGATGGTTATTACTTTCCAAAACAAGAAAAAGTTTCTGAAGTGATGAGACCAAGTGAAACTTTGAATTCGATTCTCAGTAAAATATAGTCATTTTTTAGAGAGCGCCTTGATAGAAATTTAAGAGAACAGTTTTAGTTACACGATTATTTTTTATAAAGTCTAAAACAATGTTTCTATTAAGGTGCCCCAGACAACCAGGGTTTATGTACTCAGAAAGCCTTAAGTCAAATTGAATAGATGGTGATTGAATAGAATAGAGCATTTGAGCTGAATCTAGTCTATGAACTATTGTGGTACATTCAATTTTTTCTAATTGATTTTTTTCTTTATCTTTTTTTATGGATTCTTTTTCCTCGCTTGATAAGGGTCTTACCTTGTTGCTTAAGTAAGTAACATTGGTCTTCTTGAGCTCATCACTTAATCCAATAACATTAAACGAGTATTTATTGTTATAATTGCTTTGGTATTGATTAATATCATTTAAACTCGCACAATGATCATTTATTGAATTATAAAAATCCTCTGCACCAAAATATTGATAATTCTTTTCTTTTTTATTTTTTCCTAACCCGCAATCGATATGATTTTCATCCATCAACTCCTTATTAGGGATATGGTAAACTCTTATTGCAAATTGATGAGGGTCAGGTGAATCTGAAAGTTCAGTTATAAAATTTGCTTGAATTATTTTTCTCTTTAATTTTTTTAGATCACTCGGTACTAATAGTGGGTAGAAATTAAATGATTGGTCTTTCTTATTATCTTTTAAAGTTTTACCGAATTGTTTCACATAAATATTTCCTGATGGGTAAATTTGCCCGATAGAAATTTTATGTAAGAGTTCATCTTCATCAAGTATCTTTAACTTAGAGTTACTGGAACATGACAAATAAATTAAAAGGAATGGGAGAAGAGATACTTTAACTATTATTCACTCTTCTTTTGGTTGCGCTTCTTAGATCTTAATTTTTCACGCATATTTTTCCGTAATTCTTGCATGCTTTCTCTTCTGGCCTTGTTATCTGATTTTAATTCATCCTTAGCCATGCGATTTTCTTTACGGCAGTTTTTTAGAGCTTCCTGGTCTAGAGCCTTTTCGGCACATTCAATGGCAACTTGATGTCTGGCCATTTGCTTTTTCTTAACATCGATAAACATTTGCTTACTAGCTAAAAACATTTTTTGTCTAGCTTCAGCTTTAGCATCTTTCATTTCCTTTTTTTTCACTTTTTTATCAACCATTTTTTTTTCGTGATTATCAGCAAAAGTTATTAAAGTTGGAAGTATAATTAATAGTAAGAGTTTCATTTTTTTAATCCTTTTGATAATCAATGGGATCTTTTAGATCATTTTGTGCAAATCCTTTTAATCTTAAAACACAAGAATCACATTTTCCACATGCTATATCTGCTTCTTTATAACAACTCCAAGTATGTTCAAAAGGAGTGTGTAGTTGATTTCCCTGCTCAACAATTTCTTTTTTCATTAGACTAATTAAAGGGGTCAAAATCTGAATATCTCCTTCTTTTGTTCCCTGTTTGATAAGTTGGTTAAAGCAATCATAGTAAGATTGTCTGCAGTCAGGATACCCAGGAGAATCCTCCTCATTCGCTCCAATATAAATTGACCTAATTCCTATTGATTCGGCCCAAGAAACCGCCAGAGAGAGGATTATGGAGTTTCTAAAGGGTACATAGCTTGAAGGGATTTCCCCTTGTAAGCTGATTTCACTAAAATCAGATACCTCAATTGAAGAATCTGTCAGGCTACTACTTCCGATATCTTTGAGAAAAGCTAAATCTATAATCTTTTGCCTCTCAGCTGGAATATTAAAATGGGTACAGAGTTTTCTAAAGCAAGATAATTCTTTTATATGAGTTTTATTATGATAGTTCAGATGAAGAAAGTAGAGCTCATCTTTAGTTTGAGCAGCTATAGAACATAAAACACCTGAGTCCATTCCACCTGAGACAAGAATAAGAGATTTTTTTTGCATATTTATTGGCCAAAAAGTTTCAATATTTTATATTTTCGCAATGATTTCTTCAATCTCTGCGGTATAGGATTTAATTCTGTTTTTCGTAGAAATTTTTCTATTCTCTAAGGTGCCTTCAGTTTCATTGGTCATTAGGTAAAATTTAATTTTTGGTTCTGTTCCACTAGGGCGTAAATAGATATAATCTCCATTTTCCATTCTAAAGCCGAGTACGTTTGAAGAGGTCATATTTATTTCAGAAACTTTTTTTGAGGCGAGATCAGTCTCGATTAATGAATCAAAATCAAAGGTAATGGCAAATTTAATATTTGAAATTTGATCTACCTGACCCTCTCGAAAGAAGTTCATAATGCGATTAATTTTATCTGTACCTGCATTACCTTCAAAGGTTTTTGCAATGAGAGATTCCTCACAAAATCCATATTTTTCATAGATTAGGTCCAATCCATGAATTAAAGTTCTTCCTTTAAGTTTATGGTGAAGAATAATTTCATTCATTAAAGCAACAGCATGAACTCCATCTTTATCTCTCACTTCAGCCGATGGCATAAAGCCAAAGCTCTCTTCTGAAGCAAAAAGATAATCGTAACTTTCATTTTTTTCATCTAAATCATAAAGTTCTTTGGCCATCCATTTAAAACCAGTAAGAGTTTCGATTAAATTAATTTCGTGATGTTTGCATATTTGATCGATGAGTTTACTTGTGACAATACTCTTAATCACTAAAGGATTATTTGGAAATGTGGACGTTTGTTTTTTGGATTTAATGATATAGTCCAACATTAAAAGAGAGATTTGATTCCCATTTAAGTAAATCGCCTGCCCTTGATGGTTGACTACAACTCCGAGACGATCGCAGTCAGGGTCGGTTCCATAAGCTGCATCTGCATTGGTTGCAAGCATTTCCTTAACCGATGAATCCATCGCTTCTGCATCTTCAGGATTGGGAGATTTTACTGTAGGGAAATTTCCGTCAAATGAAGCTTGTGGTTCAAAAACTTGAAATCTGGAGAAGCCTAAAGCTTTAGAAACTCTCTCACAAGGTACTTTGCCAGTGCCGTGCAAAGGCGTATATATAATACTGACCTGATGTCCTTGATTTAAGCAAGTTTGAGGTTCGAGACAAAACCTCTTAATCATATTGTCATAATTAGTAATAAGTTCATCTGAAATATATTTAATTAAGCCTTTCTTTATTGCTTCTTCAAACTCAATGGATTTAACTTCAGCAAATGAATTAATTTTACCGAAGTTATCAATTATTTTTTGATCATTTGGAGGTGTAACTTGAGCTCCATCAGCCCAATAGGCTTTGTAGCCATTATATTTAGGAGGATTGTGGGATGCAGTAATCATAACCCCTCCTTGAGCTTCCAACTGGCGGATTGCATAGGAGAGCATGGGAGTGGGAGTTAATTCTTTAAAAATAAAACTTTGAATTCCATTTCCTGCCATAACTTCGCAGACTTTTTGAGCGAAATCTTGGCTATGATGTCGGCAATCAAAGCTAACTGAAATTTTAGGTTCTTTGGTTTTTGGAAAACTTGTGAGTATTGCCGTGGCCAAGGCTTGGGAGGCTTTTTTCACATTGTATCCGTTCATCCGATTTGAGCCTAGCCCCATCACAGCTCTCATTCCACCAGTACCAAAGGCTAGATCTTTTCCAAAAGAATCATTGATCTCAATTATATCATTTTTGGTTTTTAGACTTTGTATTTGATCTTTATCTGGTTGACTAACAGAAGAGTCCTGTATCCAGTTATTAAAATTTTTCTGTGCTTGTTCACTGATTTGTTCTGTCATAATGTTAAGCTCTCTTTATATTTTGAATTCAAATTTTTCGAGGTTTTAGCCCTATAAAAAAGTGAATCTTCACTCCTTTACCATGGCCATTTGAATATATTAGATTTATATATGTAGTACAAGTACTGATCACTTACCTTGGAGGAATTATGGCCAATAAAGAGGCTAAGCACGCTAAAAATATTGATGGTAAATTCTATTGTACTGATCCCGATGATGAAAACGGGGAAGGATGTATTGCTTGTAATGTTTGTTATACAGGTGCCCCTGATTTTTTTGGAGAAGATGAAGACGGTAATGCTTTTGTTATTAAGCAACCAGATTCAGATGATGAAATAGCTCTTTGCATGGAACAACTTGAAGCTTGTCCTGTTGCCTCTATTGGGGAAGATGGATAAATATTAAATAACCTATTGAAAAGATTGGTTATTTTCTCTTTTGTTGCCTAAAGCAATTTTCTTTTCTACACTTTAAGTAAGCGTAATTATTTACTCATTTGTGAACTCATGAACAAGGATGTTTTATGAACCCAACCACCATTGAAATCATCGCCACCACTATGTTTGGTTGCGCGGTAATTCACACCTTCTTAGTTAAGAAATTTCAAGAACTTGCCCATAAATACCCAAAGGGCTCTATTGGAGAAAACTTTTTCCATTTTTTAGGAGAAGTTGAGGCCGTTTTTGGAATGTGGGCCGCGAGTTTTTTATGTATTTTTGGAGCCGTAGGAGGCTTTGGAAATATGATTAACTACGTGGAGAATCCGCAAAATGTTAATTTCACTGAACCAGCTTTCGTCTTTGTTATCATGGCCATGGCCGCTACTCGCCCCGTCATCAAACTTGCAGAGCAGATAATTGTAGGTTTTTCTAAAGTTATTCCTTTAGAAGGAAAAATGGCTTTTTATATATCCGCTTTAATATTGGGACCAATTCTAGGCTCTTTTATAACTGAACCTGCGGCCATGACTGTAACCGCATTAATCTTGCAGAAAAACTTTTATTCAATGGGCATGGGAAAAAAGTTTAAATACGCCACACTTGGTCTTCTCTTCGTTAATGTTTCCATTGGTGGAACTTTGTCTCACTTTGCGGCACCACCCGTTTTAATGGTAGCTGGTAAATGGGGGTGGGGCTTAACTCATATGATTACTAACTTTGGCTTTAAAGCAGTCATTGCGATTTTTGTTTCAACTTTTATGTATGCTTTTTATTTTAAATCAGAACTTAAAGGAAGTTTTGAATTAAGAAAAGAGGATACTTCTAAAATGCATCCAAGGTGGTGGATTACATTGAGTCATGTTATTTTTCTTGGCTTAGTAGTCTTAACTGCTCATCATCCAGTTATTTTTATGGGAATTTTTCTTTTCTTTTTAGGTTTTGTAACGGTTACTCAAGAGTATCAAGATGAAAGAGTACAGTTAAAAGAATCACTCTTAGTTGGGTTTTTCTTAGGTGGATTAGTCATTCTTGGTTCATTTCAAAAATGGTGGTTGCAACCTGTTTTAAGCTCTCTCTCTACAATTCCACTTTACTTAGGAGCAACTGGTCTAACAGCGATAACTGATAACGCAGCATTAACCTATCTAGGTTCTCTTGTAGATCTCTCTGCTGATGCTAAGTACTACTTAGTCGCCGGGGCGGTCGCCGGGGGTGGTTTAACTGTTATTGCGAATGCTCCGAACCCTGCTGGATTTGGTATTCTAAAAGGTGACTTCGGTGAAGAGGGGATCTCACCTTTAGGTCTACTTGTTGCGGCCTTGATTCCAACCGTTGTGAGTTTAATCATGTTTTACTTCATCCCCTCTTTGTAAAAACTTCATAGCAATTGATGTAAATCAATATACTTAATTACTGGCCCTTTTTGGAAACACAAAGGGCCTTTTTTTTATCCTAAAGTATGAAACAAATACCTAGTTAAGAACTAACTCTTAATAATTTTTTAGATAATCTTACACTTTTCTTACCCTAAGTTTATTTTTACTCAATAGTACTGAGTAATTCCAACAATTAGAGAAGAGTTTATGGAAATTTATTTATTCGAAAAGTCCTCAGATTTTCTTTGTCATAAATACTTAGAAAAGAAAAAGAAAAATCCTTCATTTTCTATTCGGTCCTGGGCTAAGCAGCTTGGTTTAAATTCGCACGGAAATTTGCAGCAAATTATAAATGGTAAGCGTACCTCTCCAAAAAAATTTGTTCCTCTTTTTGGGAAGTCTTTTGAATTGCATGAGAAGGAAATAGAGTATCTTGATACTTTAATTGATTTAGAAAAAAGTAAAACTTCTGATCAAAGAGAAATTTTTCGAAAGAAAATTGAAGCTATGAGACCATCTCATTCTCGAATTACAGCTCACGAGATGAATAGTGATTTATTATTGAAAGATCCTTTATATATAATAATTCGAACAATGCTTGAGAGAGAAGATTTTATTTTGGACTTGGATTGGATCAAAAGTAAAATTCGCTTAGACGTCACTAATGAACAAATAGAGATGACGATTAAGAAATTAGTGGAATTAGGCTTGGCTGAATTTAAAGAGGGAACACTTGTTAAAACCTATCGTCATGTGAAAAATAAAATAGATATTCCAAGTGATATCGGCCGAGAATTTCATCGAAACATGGCCGAATTTGCAGGAAGAGAAATTCATCTGCAAGATATGAATAACCGTGAATATAGTAGCTTTTGTTTTAATATTCGACCAGAAAGTATGGAGAAAGCCAAAGAAAAAATTCGCAGATTTGTGGTGGACTTCATGGAAGAATTTGAGGCAGCTCAAAATACATCAAGTGAAACTTACCATCTTAACGTTCAGTTTTTTTCTTCTACATATAATCAATCTTTAATTTCAAACTCAGAAAAAGTTCAATAGGAGAATGATGAAAAGAATAATATATTTAGTTTTAATAATTCTTTGTTTTAATTTATCTGCTCAGATTGCTACTTTAGGCCCCAGTCTAACTGGACCCATGGCCGCAATAATAAGTGAATATCTCTATATGGAGATAAATGGAGATGGGGGATGCAATTGTCGTTTAGGTGAGACAATTGAAAACTTGAGTAGTGAAGAATTTGTCGCATTACTAAAATATTATGAAGCTAAGTTTTTAAAGGAAATTGAAAACTCTGAAACACCCTTGAGTTTTCTTGACTTGGTCAACAGAAAAAAACTCAATAGCAATTATCCAGATTATGCTAGTACTGTTCAGGAAGATAAAAAGTCAGGAAAGGATGATAACAACGGAGATGGTGGTTGTAATTGTCGAACTGTTGTTGAAGAAGTTTTAGCTGCAGCTAAAACTAATGGAGATGGTGGCGGAAATTGTCGAAATGGAGATTTAAAAGGTCTGATAGATTTACAAAGAGATAGTGGAGGAGCAGGGAATTGTCGTGAAGGTGATCAAGAAGATGTAGCTAAGACAGCAGTAAAGGGAGATGGTGGTGGAAATTGTGATGCATTTTCAATCGATGATAATCCCTATAAAAATTTGGCCCTAGACGGGAAATTGTCCACAGATGAATTGGATGAATTGAAAAAAGATCATATTTCAATTTCTCGGCATGGCGGAGGTTTGATTGTTTCATATAACATAAATGTTGTTAAAATATTTATGTCAAAGTATTTTATTGAACATTCTTTAGTGAAATATGAACAATACGATATGATGCGATTTAAAAATTTTGGTTTTGACTGGTTAAAGGGAATCAATAATCAAGTTATTACACGAGATGAATTGAGAGAAATAGTATTAGCTCCTATTGAAGCGATAAGCCCTACCATGGCCCGTGGTCTAATAGAAAAGTTTAAAATATTAGATGAAGCTATGATTCATATAGAAGAAAATTATAAAAGAACAGGAAAGAGTGAGTTTATTCCCACCATACATGATCTTGGAGAACAAGCAGTTCAAACTTACAGAGAGGATAGTCCCAATTATATAGATCCAATCTGGTTGCATTTGTATCGAAATGTTTTCGATTGGCAAAACAGATATGATACAAAAACAAATGAATTACTACCGACAAATTGGATCGATGAAGATGGAAATTTTCAAACAAGTATTAAAATGGACTATGAATTGCGTGAAAGTTTGTCTGATCAGTATTTAGGAATTGGGATGCTTGATTATCATGAAGTGATAGCTCAGTTATTAAGAGAAGTTTTTGATCCCCTAGATACGGTTGCGGCTCAAAACTTAAATATGATAAGTTTTTCGAATCATTCCAATTTACTTAAAGCAAAGATGATGAAGGTAGTGATTGACTCTGTCTATCCCGATGTTCGCTTTGAAAATGGTAAAATGATTCGAAATAATTCGACAAAAGAAATTAAGAAAAACCAACCTTTACGTCAGTTAAGTACAGCGGGTGTTATCATGGGAAGAGATATTGCCAATGAAATATTTAATTTTATTGATAGTCATTCAGGTGAACTAACTCAAAATGAAGAAATGGTATTAGACAATTGGAAGAGGTGGATCGAGAGGGAAAATAAACTAGAGAAAGAATTTTTTGAAATGGAGAAGTTGGGCTTTAGTCCAACTAGACTAAATACCCCTAAAATAAGATAGAAAAGAGCTGATTTACCGATAAAACCCACATTGATCGGTGAATCAGATCATCAAATAAGAAATCGCAAAATAGCCAATTATTCTTGGCTAGGAAAAGTGCCATCTTTTATTATTAAAAACCTGACCACTTTCCGTGGTAATGTAATTTTATTGACTTAAAGTTATCCCCTTAGAATCATTCGAGAATTTAGCACTAAAGTATTTTGGTCAAGTTTCCGAGATAGAATATTGGTATATTGTGAGAATTTTTTATCCTGAGGGAGAATATTATGCCTAATAACTTTAACCTAATCATGATTCTATCATTAGTGATTAGCCTTTTGGTTGCATCAACCGTCAAGGCGGATGCACCACAGCTGATAAGCCCTGATCCAGGCATACTGAATCCGATGGAAGGAAACAGTTTTAGCTTTGATAATCATGATTATGAAAATCCACCGATTTTAGATTTAACTTTTCCCTTCTACGAACAAATAATTTATGAATCATGTTCGGTGACTGATCCAAATAACAATGTTGTGGATTGTTCAAGTATTGCTGGCTTAACTTGGGATTCCTTTGATGGCTCCATCAATTGGAATATAAATTATGACCAACAAGGGATTTGGCAATTTGAGATTCAGGCAAAATGTCAGCCTCATAGTGACTACAATCAAGAAGCACACCAAAACAATCCTGCGACTCAACCTTTAACTTTTGACGTTAATGTACAGAACTTTAATCAGCTTCCTGTCTTAGAGGATTTGGCTAATCAGACAGTGGATGAAGAGAGTAACTGGAACTACGACATCGATGATATTAACGATCCTACTCCTGGAAATGGAACAGATGAGGATGCGGATGGTGATCTGTTAACTTATTCTATCGATCAAGCGCCGACAGGTTTCACCATAAATTCTGTTACAGGATATATGAGCTGGACACCCACTTCTGCTCAGATTGGAAACCATACTATTATCATCTCAGTTGATGACGGATTTGGTGGATCAGATATTGAAGAATTTGATATTTTAGTTAATGATGTAAATCTTGCTCCGGTTTTAGCAGGTGCTTTGCCTCCAGGTTATACAACTAATGTTCATTCGATGGATGAATGGCAAAATTATACTGTTGATTTTCAAGATTATGTAACACAAACCAATGATCCTGATTATGATAGAGATAACGAAATTATCTCATATGAATGTTTAATCGATTATTCAACAGATGGTTCAAACATTGATGGAAGTGTCGCCAATACTTTTGCTTGTGATGGCTTTCGTCCAGGTATGACTTTCGATAATTCTTCTGGTGTTTTTACTTTTAATACGGATAATTTTGATTATGGTGATTATGAAGTAAAAATAATTGCGACCGATAGCTCCGGTTCTCAATTGAGTGATGAACTTATTTGGGAGCTTTATATTGCTAATGTAAACTTTGCTCCAGAAATTGCTCAGATTAGTAATCAATCAGTTAATGAGGGTCTAACTCTAGATCTTTTAGCGGAAGATATTCATCCTCCACAAACTTATCAAGACCGAGATAATGAACAACTAACTTTTACTTGTTACTATGATACCAATATTGATGGATCTGTTGCTCAAACAAATGCCTGTTCAGGTTTTGGTGCAACCATGAATCCTACGACTGGAGATTTTAGTTACACTCCTCCACCACAAGCCACTTCCCCCCTTGAAATTCGGTTCATTGCCGAAGATCCTGAATTGGCCATTGATGATACTATTTTTGAATTAACCATTATGCCTGTTAATCTTCCTCCTACTCTTGATCCGATTAATCCGATCGCAATGGATGAAGGGGCTAACCATACTCTTCAATTAGTTTCTAATGATCCTAACGGTGACTCATTAACGATAGAGTGTGAGGTTTATGATAATGGAAGTAACATAGGAAATTGTGAAGGCATCTTAGGGGCAACTCTAGATGATAATGCGCAAACCATTTTATTTGAACCTGACTATGAAGCTTCTGGAGTCTACGATATTGAGGTTACGGTAAGTGATGCTGAACCACTAAGTGCGATGGAGTCATTCGAATTAACTGTTAATCATGTAAACCGCGCTCCTGAATTCGATGTCGCTCTCGCTGATATTACCAATGCTCAAGAGGGTCAAACTTATACTGTCCAACCAGTGTTCTCAGATCCTGATATGGGAGATACGGTTACTGCTCCAATTTGTACTGTGGATGGTGTTGCTTGTGATGATCCCAATGCTCCTCTGGGGATAACGTATTCGACCTCTACTGGTTTATTTGAGTGGAGTTTAAATTACGATCAAGGTTCTGTCAGCGGAATAAATTATACAGTTGCTATTACTATAGAAGATCAAGATGGCTTACAAGACTCTGATGATTTTGTTGTAACTGTTTTTCATGTAAATCGTCCCCCGGTGGTTAATCCAACTTTAGCAGATGGTAGTGTGGATGAAGGAAACTTTTATACGCAATCTATTGTCGTAACTGATCCTGATGGAGACACTCTTTCCTATTCATGTTCTGTTATGGATAGCAATTCACAAAATTATGGTTGTGGTGCATATCCAAATATGTCCTTTTCAGGAGGAACTGTTGACTTTAGTCCTGACTTTAATCAGGGGCCAGAATCTTTAACTATTACCATGACGGTTAATGATGGAGCTGCTTCAGTAAATGATGATTTTGTTTTAACGGTTAATGATTTAAACCAAGTTCCTGTTCTTCAATTTATTGCGGATCAAGACGTCGATGAAGGGCAAACTTTGTATATGGACAATAATCCGCTCGGGTTTGATCCAGATGGTGACCCTCTAACTTGGACCTGTGACTTTGGTTGTAGTATTCCAAATTTAACTTTTGATGCTACTGGAAATACCGCAGGAAATATTTCTTTTAATCCGGACTATACTCAGTCTGGAGTTTACTTTTTTGGAATTTCCATATCAGATGGGCAAGCATCTGCCTCTCGAACTTTTTCTATTAACGTAACACATATTAATCAAACTCCATCTATTGGGAGTATGATTCCTGAAACTATAAATGAAAATGAAGTTTTAAATTATGATATTCCTGGCTACGATCCAGATAGTGATCCACTAGTCTATACTTGTATTGGTAATGATTGTTCAACTCCAGAATTTAGTTTAGATGCTAATACTGGTACCCTTACTTTTACTTCTAATTATGATTCAGCTGGGATGTATAATTTTACATTTCGTGCAACAGATCCTGATGGGGCATTTGGCGAAGAAAGTTTAATGTTGATTGTTAGTAATGTTAATCGTGCTCCTGAGTTTAATCCTGCATTGGCGAATCAATCAGTGGATGAAAATGTTGAACTAAGTTATACCATTGTGGCCATTGATCCTGATAACGATAATATTTCTTATTCTTCTCCAAATTTGCCGGCAGGAGCAAGTATTGATTCAAATACTGGTGTTCTGAGTTGGACTCCTGATTACGATGCGGCCGCAAACTCGCCTTATACAGTTACTATCGTGGCAGAGGATGATTATAGTCCTGCAGCGAATGTTTCTGAAAATATAGAAATTACTGTTAATGATATAAACCGAGATCCTGTTTTAGCAGCTATCGGAGCTCAATCAGTTGACGAAGATGTAGTTTTACAATTTACAGTAACTGCAACAGACCCTGATGGAAATAATTTAACTTTTTCCGCTTCAGATTTACCAACAGGTGCAAGTTTTGATGTTAATTCTCAAATTTTTACCTGGCAGCCAGATTATGATCAAGCTGGATCTTATGATGTTACATTCACTGTAACTGATGACGGTAATCCAAGTTTATCAGATGATGAGATTGTTACTATTACTGTTAATGATATTAACAGAGCACCAAACCTTGCCGCTATTGGAAATCAAAATGTGGATGAGGGTGTTTTACTAAGTTTCTCAATATCTGCAACTGACCCTGATGGACATAACTTAACATACTCTGCTTCTGGTTTACCAGCAGGAGCTAACTTTGATTCAGGCACACAATCTTTTACTTGGACTCCAAGTTATACTCAAGCTGGCACTTATCAGGTTACTTTCAATGTTGATGATGATGGGTCTCCTTCTTTGGGAGATTCTGAAACAATTGATATAGTCGTGGCAAATATTAATCAGGCTCCTGTTTTAGCTTCCATTGGAAATCAGTCAGTGGATGAAAATGCGGCTTTAAGTTTTGCAATCTCTGCAACTGATCCAGATGCGGGTGATACTCTTAGCTATTCTGTAACAGGTCTTCCAAGTGGTGCTAGTTTTGATTTAAATACACTACAGTTTGATTGGACTCCTGATTATAATCAAGCGGGAAGTTATAATGTAACTTTTGATGTTCAAGATAATGGCTCTCCTGTTTTAAGTGCATCAGAGACAATTACTATCACTGTTAATAATATCAACCGAGCTCCTTACTTGTCTTCTATCGGAGATCATACGGTTGATGAAAATACTGCATTAAACTTTACTCTTTCTGGAAGTGATCCGGATGGAGATGCTTTAACTTATTCTGCTAGTGGATTGCCAGCAGGAGCAAGTTTTGACAACCAAACATTACAGTTCTCTTGGACTCCTGATTACAATCAAGGTGGACAAACTTATCAGGTTACATTCACTTTAACGGATGACGGTAATCCAAACATGGATGATTCTGAGACCATTAATATTTCTGTTAATGATATTAACCGTTCTCCCGAGCTTGCTGCCATAGGTGCACAAACTGTCGATGAAGGACAATTATTAGAATTTACAATTTCCGCCACAGATCCAGATGGAGATAACTTAATTTATTCAGTATCAAACTTACCAAGTGGAGCTAGCTTTGATGTGAATACACAAGTTTTTAGTTGGACTCCTGATTTTAATCAAACTGGAAATTACTCAGTAACTTTTGAAGTAAGTGACGATGGAAGTCCAAGTCTGTCAGATTCAGAAGTAGTAACAATTGATGTGGGTGACGTTAATAGAGCTCCTGAACTCGCTGCTATTGGAAATCAATCTGGCGATGAAAATTCACTGGTTGATTTTAGCATCAGCGCAACCGATCCAGATGGTGACGGACTTACTTACTCAGCCACAAATTTACCTTCTGGTGCAACTTTTTCTGGTTCAACTTTTAGTTGGAATACAAACTATGATGATGCGGGAACTTACTCTATTACTTTTACAGTAACAGATGATGGAAATCCAAATCTTTCAGACACAGAGACAATAAGTTTAATTATAAATGATATTAACCGAGCTCCAGTTCTTGCTAGTATCGGAGCACAAGCGGTGGATGAAAATCAGTTGTTAGAGTTTTCTGCGTCTGCTACGGATCCAGATGGGCATAATATATCTTACTCAGCTAGCGACTTACCAAGTGGAGCTACCTTTTCAGCGGGAACTTTTTCATGGACTCCTGGATTTGATCAAGCAGGAAGTTATGATGTAACCATTTCGGCAACCGATGATGGCTCCCCAGTACTTTCAGATAGTGAAGTGGTAACCATAACAGTTAATAATATCAATCAAGCACCAATACTTGCTGCCATCGGCGATAAGAATGTTGATGAAGGACAAAGTTTAAGTTTCAATTTATCAGCCTCTGATGCAGATGGAGATAGCTTAACTTACTCCGCAACTAATTTACCAGCGAATGCAAATTTGAGTGGTAACTCATTTAGTTTTAACCCTGATCATACTCAATCAGGAACATTTTCAGTGACATTTATGGTTACTGATGATGGAAACCCAAATTTATCTGATGATGAAACTATAATCATAACAGTCAATGAAATTAATCAAGCTCCGGTTCTCGCAAACATTGGTCCACAGTCAGTAAATGAAAATGAATTATTAGAATTCACCATCTCTGGTAGTGATCCAGATGTTGCCGATACAATTTCATACTCTGCCAGCAATTTACCAAGTGGTGCAAGCTTTGATCCTAATACTCAGATTTTTAGCTTTACACCTGATTATAATCAATCTGGTTCTTATGATGTAACTTTTCAAGTTAGTGATGATGGTAGTCCATCCATGTCTGACTCTGAAATTGTATCCATCACAGTTGGGGATGTTAACCGAGCTCCTGTACTTGCGGCCATCGGAAATCAAACTGGTGATGAAGATGCCTTATTAGAGTTCACTATTTCTGCCACTGATCCAGATGGAGACTCTTTAATCTATTCAGCTTCAGGTTTACCAAGCGGAGCAGTTTTTAATGTTTCTAATCAAACTTTTTCTTGGACACCAGGATTTGATCAAGCAGGGACTTACTCAGTAACATTTAATGTTGATGATAATGGAACACCAATGCTGAGCGATTCTGAAACTATTTCGATCACTATCGAAGAAGTAAACCGTGCTCCAGTTTTATCCCTTATCGGTGCACAATCAATTGATGAAGGTGTACTTTTAAGTTTTAATATTTCGGCAACTGATCCAGATGGAAATAACTTATCTTACTCTGCTTCAGGATTACCAAGTGGTGCAAATTTTGATTCTAATAGTCAGTCATTTACTTGGACCCCAGGGTTTGATCAAGCGGGTACTTACAATGTGACCTTTAATGTTGATGATGATGGATCTCCTGTTATGAGTGATTCAGAAGTTGTTGTCATAACTGTCGCTGATATTAATCAAGCTCCAATCCTGGCCAGTATAGGCAGCCAGAGTGGAGATGAAAACTCTCTGGTTCAATTTAGTATTAGTGCTACTGATCCAGATGGTGATAGCTTAACTTATTCAGCAGCAAATCTTCCAACAGGTGCAACATTTAGTGGAAACACATTTAGTTGGAATACAGGTTACGATGATGAGGGAACTTACTCTATTTCATTCACTGTTACAGATGATGGTAACCCAAACTTAAATGATAGCGAAACGATCGACTTAGTTATTGGCAATATCAATCAAGCTCCAGTTTTAGCTTCCATTGGTTCTCAAAGTGTTGTAGAAAATGATCTTTTAGAATTTTCCATAAGCGCAACAGATCCAGACGGCGATTTAATAACATATAGTGCATTAAGTTTACCGGCAGGAGCAAGTTTTGATCCAATGACTCAAACTTTTTCTTGGATTCCTGGTTATGATCAAGAAGGCAGCTATAGTGTAACTTTTCAAGCGGCAGATAATGGAATTCCATCTTTGATGGATGATGAAGTTGTCTCAATTTCTGTTTCAAACACAAACCGCGCACCAATTCTCGCAGCGATAGGTTCACAAACAGTCAATGAAAATGAATCATTAGAATTCAATCTTTCGGCCACAGATCCAGATGGTAATGCTATAAGCTACTCTGCTCAAAATATGCCAGCAGGGGCTACATTAGTTGGAAACGTATTTAGCTTTACTCCTGGGTACGATCAGGCCGGGCAATACGATGTTACATTCATCGCTTCTGATGATGGTTCTCCAAGTCTTGATGATCAAGAAATTGTTTCTATAACAGTTGTAGATGTGAATCGCGCACCAATTCTCGCA
>JAOHMI010000202.1 GCA_028101965.1 Bacteriovoracaceae bacterium | reverse complement strand
TTATTGCTGAATACTTAGAAATGGATATGGATCAATTAACGGCCCTAAAAGAGATGGACTTCATTGATTCAGAGAATAATGTCCTTGAATCTTATTATTTTGAAAAAAAATATCCAGCTCAAATAAAAGAATCGAGAGAAAAGTTTAAGCGCTATAAAAAAGATTTTTCTCGATTAGGTGAAATCAATTGGCATGCTGTTGATGAATATGAACGATTAAAATTGCGTCATGAATTTCTCAAACAGCAAGAGTTAGAGTTAAAAGAGAGTTTGCAAAATATTACTGATGCAATTGCTCACATTGATGAGAAGTGCCGAGTTCGTTTTGAAGAAGCCTATCATGAGGTTAATTCCCGCTTTACAAAAGTATTCCCAATAATTTTTGGAGGGGGGTCAGCTCACCTGCAAGTTGTGGGTAGCCTGAAAGAAGATACCTGTGGGATTGAAATTGTAGCCCAACCACCAGGAAAAAAGATGCAGTCTGTGAATCTAATGTCAGGTGGTGAAAAAGCTATGACTGCTGTTAGTTTAATTTTCTCTATCTTCTTAGTTAAGCCATCTCCCTTTTGTCTTCTGGATGAGGTTGACGCCCCTTTAGATGATGCAAATGTTGGGCGGTTTAATGAACTACTTAGAGAGATGAGCTCTGAGTCACAATTTATTTTAATTACTCATAATAAGAAAACCATGGAACTAAACGATTCTCTTTATGGTGTAACCATGCAAGAACCTGGTGTTTCTTCGGCCGTATCGATTCAGGTGCAATAAAGAATTGAGGATGCTCATGTTTTTTCAAAAAATATTTCTTGTTAGTATCTTTCTCTTTCAAGGAAGTGTTTTTTCTAGGGGATTCTTACCCAATAAATTTAAAGTAGAAATAGAGCAAGTCTTCGTTTCAAAAGTATCGAATCGAAAGAAAGTCAGCCCCGGAATGATCTATTATCAATTTCCCCAATCCATCAATTTTAAAATTAATGGAAATAGTCCCATTCAATTTATTTCAAATGCACAAAGAAGTTGGTTTTATCGACCACCTTTTATTGAAGGTGAGCAGGGACAAGTAACAATTAAAGATACTCCTAAGTTTGGTCTGCTGAAAATTTTTGACTCACTCACCAAGGATTTATCCAAAAAGAATCCTCACTTCTCCATCAAGAAAATTAAGGATGGTATCGTGACATTAGAGCTTAAAGAAAATGTGAAAAAAGACATTGATATTGAATCTGTGGAACTTAAGGTAAAAAAAGGGATTAAGAGATTACAATTTGTTGAGCAGATGGAGAGTATGATTCTAGTTAAAAAATCTAAGAATAGAGTTAATATAGTCTTTAAAAAATTTGAAGAAGTGAAAAAGTTTAAAAAGGACTATTTTATTTTCAAAGTACCTAAAAATACAGTTAAAAAGTATTGATTGTAGATCTATTCACATTTTTCGATAGTACAAGCTTGATTGTTATTAACTAATTGCAGTATATAGTTTTCCATTAAGCTATTTTGTGTATATTTGTATCGTTCTCCAATATCAATTCCTAGCTTATTATTTTCTAGGTCCATTAAATTGTCTTGTGAGACTAGGATTGATTCTTCTAATTTACACTTAACTGGATCAAATGATTCAAACTCGTGGATTGTGGACCAAAGAGCTGCAAAATCTTTTCCTATGAACTTTGTCATTAACGCTGCCCATAGGATATGTCTATAGGCATCTCCTTTTCCTTGGTAAAGCTCATTCGAGCTAAAGAGATCTCGCGATTTATTGACGGCATAGTATGAGATTTTCACAGCTTCAAAAATTAATTGGGGAAAAGTTTCTTCAATGTATTGTTCAAAAATATTAAACTTATTGTGAATTGCGTCTCTCCATCCCAGATAAATCTGACTTTTTTCAACAGAGCTTAGAGAGTTGAATTTTTCAAACTGTAATTTTTGAAGATAACGTTCATTTACGTTTAGCGATAGGTTTAAATGATTGTGAGAAATCACACTTTGAGTGATTTCAAGAAAATAATGGAACCCTTTTTGAATTAGTTGATCGACACACGAATTCTTAGCATCAAGGTATTTCTGTCTTGC
>JAOHMI010000201.1 GCA_028101965.1 Bacteriovoracaceae bacterium | reverse complement strand
TTAGTGTTACTATATCCCCATAAATATGATCACCAATGTAGAGAATATCTTCCCCCGAGTAATTAAATTCTTCTTGCAATAAAGTAGCATTGCCCCCGTGATAGCATCCTGGCTCTATGGGCCCAAAAAAGCTTTTCATAAAACCTGTTTCTGGATGAATTTTAAACAGTTCTGGAGAATCAGTAAAAAACCGTGGTTTCTGTGCACTCGTAATGACCAATTCAAAAAGTTCCATCCAATTTTCATGATCTTTTAAATAAGGATTAATCGTATAGTCTAGCATCACCTTAGTGTACTCATAATCCGAGTTTGTAATGACCCAAATTTTTTTTCCCGCTTTCTTAAAACGTTCAAGCACTTTAACTGTATCTGGATCGGGAATAATAAACTTTTTAATGTCATCGATAACCACAGACTTCAATGTATTGTCTCGATGAGCAATATCGATGGCCGCTTTAATTTCCTTTTCCACTTCTCTATAGCTCTTAAGAATTTTATTCGGATTTGCATCCATATAATCAACCATCTGAGAATAAAGAGCAGCATGAGCGATGGAAAAACTAGTATCAATAGTAACATACCGATCAGAAGCTAAATCAATCGACAGTCCCCTATAATGATTTTGAAGTGACTCATAGTCTTGTTCAACTGTTCCATGAAAGCTTTGTTTTACTTTTCCGAACTTAGAAACTTTAATCACATTTCCCAGCTCTCGATCCAAGGCAAGCCCTCGGATGGCCAGATTAAAGTCAAATTTAAAATTCTTTAAAGCTTTGGGATAACCAAAGGATTTAACTAGCTTATCAATTGTTATGTCATAAGTGGCTTGCTCAAAGTGCTTGGATTTGTAACGCACAATAGTGTAATCCATATCAAAGCCAATAACTTTTATTCTTTTCATGTTGAGAGTTCGATTTACAAATACATTCATGTGAAAATTGTCATGCCCAGACCACCGAAGGTCAAAGGGAATCATGAAAAATCAGGTATTTTCCAAAAATAGAACTTGAATTAAACAGGCAATTTTCCTATAATTTCGCTCAAGTAAAAAATCGATCAGCTTGTGGGGCATTAGCTCAGCTGGGAGAGCGTTACACTGGCAGTGTAAAGGTCAGCAGTTCGATCCTGCTATGCTCCACCATTTTTAATTAATACAAAATGTTATCTCGTCCTTGCTCACTTCTGATCACTCTTGCTCACTTTCTAGCTCTTAAAACCCGACGTTAACTTCTATTTCTATTAACTTTTCAAGCTCTTTAGCTGCTTTAATTTGATTTCTGATAGACATCTTAGTGTAGATTCTTTCAACCGTAGATCGGCTCTTAAGACCCGTCATAGCTTGTGCTAGGTCTAAACTATCAGTGCTCATTCGCACTAAATTACCACTTGAATGCCTTAAGAAATGAGTGCTGCTAACATCATGTATTCCAGCTTTCTTCAAAGCCTTTATAGAATGAAAAGATGGACAAATAATTTTTTGAAAAATTATGTATCTAAATAGAACTAGTTATCGTTTTCAGCTGATGCTTTCTCAACTTTTTTAACATATTCATCCCATTGGCTGATGACCTCGTAAACTTTGCCAAGATCTTCTCCAATGTTACATGTAATATGCTTAACAACATTTTTAGGAGGAATGTGGTTATCATTCTCATCATAGGATATATTACTTCTATCCCAATACCCCTCGTTGGTGTCATAAGTAAGTTTTGATATGCTATCTATTCCTGGAACAGGGAGACCTTTTTCCATGTGTGACACTTCAAAGTTTAGACTCGAACAAACGAAATCTAAAGAATCTTCCGAGAAATAATTGTAATATGTTCCGAAGAAAATGTAATACACATTATAGAGAGTTAACTCTCTGGTTGAAGTATTAAGTTCATAGCCGGAAAAGTTAAAATCTAGATATGGGTAATATTTTTCGCCAAACTTCTCTTTATTAATTAGTCTCCATTCATTAGCATATAAATTTGGATCATCTTCTAGGCTTATATAGTGAGTTGTTTCTGTGTATTCGCTTTTAAAAGAAACAACCTTAGGTGGACGAATGTGCGCTTCAAGAAGGTCGTTGAGATTGCTTGCT
>JAOHMI010000200.1 GCA_028101965.1 Bacteriovoracaceae bacterium | reverse complement strand
TAGATCTTCATCACCATTACATTGCTCTTGGTCACTGCCAATAATAATAGAATCTAAACTTAAATGATTTGTACTAGGGTTTGAGACTCTCACCAAAATCATTTCCATAAGAGCAGTATCACCTGGTAAAACCTCAGGAAATGTAATCAATTCGTCCGTAATATTCTCAAAAACAAAACTATTTTGGTTAATTGTATTTTGCACTAACACATTATTAAATGTAATCGCAGAATTATTTGTCACGGCCAATACGACTTTAACTTTTTGCTGATTATTTTCCACATAAGGTACTTCATGAGTTGATGTGATAATTAAATCATTATTATTAACGTTATTTATAATAACCGCATCTTGATCATTTAAATTGTTCAAGTCCACATCATTGAGATCGATAAATTGTGCTTGATTGTAGATTGGAATTTCACATTCAGCTGAGTTGACTGTGACTTTAATGAACATTTTCTCTATGGTAAAAGAAGTTCCATCGAAAGGAGCGATACTGGGTATAGTCCAGTTTACTTGCTCTTGTCCCGCAACTGGCAGTACTGTGAAATTTCCAGAACTCACAGTAATATCCGAAACATCTGTAAGGGTAATATAAGGACTTAATAAATCTTGAATCAAAATACCACTTGCATCAATATTTCCTAAGTTCTTTACCTCAATGGTATAGATAATTTCGTCTCCAAAAGATACTTCACTCTGGTTTGCAACTTTCTCCACTTGTATATCAATCATTGGTGGTGGATCAAAATCGAATTCAAAAAAAGAACTGTCCCCTTCAGAATTACATTCTGGTTGATTAGCTTTGATAAAATCGACTTGAACTTGGTGGTTAAAATTTGGTATCACCAAGTTCTGCTTAACTTGGTATTCAAGTAACTTCACCTCTCCTGGATCCATGGCAGCTATAATCATGGTCTCATCAGCTGGGTTAACAAATTCAATACCAGCCGAATTTATTGTGTTCTTTATTTCCACACCGGTTAACTGGACACTAGAGTCATTCGTTACTTCGAGCTTAACAATGGCCGTAAAGTCTGCTTGATTCTCAACAACATCAACGATTGCAACTTTTACATTTTGATCGTTATTCAATTCAATTAAAGCATTAGCACTATTGGTATTATTTGAATTAGCTGGAAACACTTGTGTAATCATTACGGTATTTTCAACTTCTCCCTCACAAGCATAGGTGGTTAATTGTGCCGGAATTATCAAAGTTGCTGTCTCATTTGGTAATAAGTTGAACCCTTCCCAAACTCCTCCAGCATAAGATCCAGCTGTCCAAGTTACTTGCGATTCATCAATATTCAGTGAAGTGATATCAAAAACTTCATTAACGATAATATCACTTGCAAGTGTCGTCCCTTCATTTGTGACTGTGATGGTATAGACAACTTGATCATCATAACCACCCACTACAATTGATGATGTTTTCTCTATAACTAGATTAACATTTGATGGATTAAACTCACCATTAATCTTAGGGTTTGAGTTAATACAATTTATTGGAGTAGTGAGTGTATTGGCCATGGCCCCGATGGTAAAACTAGTTAAAGTGGAACTAGGTTCTAATTTTAAACTTAAGGTTAGTTCTTCAATGGCCCCAGCGTTTAAAACACCTAGACTCCATATATTATTACTCGAATTGTAGCTTCCCGTTGTAAGCAGTTGAGAGACAGGTGCGGCCATAAAATTACTTGGAATGGTTAATTGTATTTCAACGTTCGAATAAGTGGTTTGATTATTTCCATGGGCCTTAACTGTAAAATCGACTATTCTTTCTGCATGATTAATATCTGTATTTGGGTCAAAAACAAATTCCAATGAAACTCCATCCTGTCCTTCGACCTGACTTAAAACACTACTAGACGTATTTTGAGAAACATTTGGCAGATCAGTACTAATAATCTCTGCTGTATTTGGTAAATCGTAAAAACAACTCGGCCCAACAGGGGATTCAGGCGTAATTTTAATTTGCAACAAAGCACTTTCACCCGGAAGTATCTGTGGGATTGTCCAGAGAATGTGATTTGAAGTTGACCCCGTTGAATAAATTCCATCAATGGGAAGTACATTTGTCACAGTAACTTGAGGAGAGATAATATCCTCAACCAATGTATTGATTGCAGCGGTGGTCGTACTCTCGT
>JAOHMI010000020.1 GCA_028101965.1 Bacteriovoracaceae bacterium | reverse complement strand
CTTTCGAACTCGTAATGCCTAGTGAATTTAGAAACCTTCTAAAAGCAGTTTCAATATTCAAATACTTCAGGTCTATTTGAACTTTTTTAATACATCCAGAAAAATACTCTTTATCATAAGAAATTTCTGAATCAAAAAATGATAAATATTCATTTAAAAATAAAAAAGTTAATTCAACAGAATCACTTTCTTCAATTAAGTAGCGGGAAACAACATAATGGATTCCAATTAAAGGCTCATCAGCGAAAGGAACCTTAATTATAGAAGTAAAAGATATCTCATTTTCCATTAACAACTTAATTAAATAATTTGATGGTGCCAGCTTTTTATATAAGACTGCAATATCTTTCTCTGGAAATTCTTTTAATTCGCGGATGATTCTATGACAAAAATAGCGTGACTCAGCCAAATTAATTTGATCAGATTTGAATGAATCAAGCTCTTCCTCATTTTCAATTTCAATATCTATTTTTTCAAAATTATTATTAATTTCGTCATTAAATTCATGGGTTGTTGCTTGGGAGGAGAACTCAACAGTATGGTGGTCATCACCTTCAAACCCACTACCTAGTTTCAAAACATGATCAAAAAAATTATTATTAAAATCAACAACACCAGGAAGGGAGCGATAGTTCATTTTCAAACTAAGAACTTGGGGTACCTTCCGTTTACAATCTCGTATTACCCCTAGTTCGCCTCCTCTGAATCCGTAGATTGCTTGTTTAGGATCTCCGACACAAAAGAGTTTAGAGTAATCGTTTCCAAGTATATTGAGTAAAATATCAAATTGAATGCTAGAAGTATCTTGGAACTCATCCACAATAAAATAGTTATAAGAGCTTTGTAATGATTCTCTTAGACTTTTAGAATTAAGAATAGATTGGTGAACATAATATTCTAGGTCAGAAAACACTATACCTGGGTAACTCAAGTAATTGCTTTCCACTTGATGGAATAAATCATTTAAAGGTTTAAGGTAGTCTTCAAAAATAAAATGGTAATTTTCAAGATAACTTATACAGTCATCATAATAAGCATTAAGAAATTTTCTTAATTTCTTAATTTGCTCAAAAAGGTATTTTACCTCTTGCAATTGCTCTTGACGAGGGGCAGGAGGCATTCTCTTTAGATTTGAAAAAAACTCAACAACTTGTTTTAATCCAAGTAAGCTTTGATCACCATTGAAATAAATTTTCTGAAAATCATTTAAGAAGATAAACCATTTTTTATCCTGAAATTCATCATATCCCTGTAAACTTATTTGATGAAGATCAATATTGTTTTCTTTAAATAATTCATTGAATTGGCCTTCAACGACTTCACGAACTTCCTCTATCATCTCAGGAGTTCTTAACTTATAATTAGACCATTCGATCCTTATTAAGGGGCTGGAGAATATTTTGATGGCAGCTTCAAGCACTTCTGTTTCGGTCAAAGTTTGATTGTGAAAATCCGCCTCCATAACTAATTTTTTAATTTTCTCTTCCCACTCTATTTGAGAAATAATACCAGAATTATGATTCAACCCTTCAATCAAACCTAACCTAACCAAGTTATAGAGAAATGAGTGAATAGTTCCAATATTTAAACTTTTTAAATTCTCCATTAGCAATAACCACATATTTTTCTGATCTGGGTTATCAACTCGCTCTAACTTCTGCTTAAGTTCATTCTTTAACCTCTTCTGTAACTCACCCGCTGCATCTTTTGTAAATGTGCAAACAACAATAGAGTTTAGATAATCAACTAATATTTTCTTTTTCTCTGAAGAATCACCAATATTACTTATCTCGTTAATTTTTAGATTAAAGCAATAAAGTAAATGATTAATGATGACAAAAGTTTTTCCTGCTCCTGCTCCAGCCTCAAGAAGAACTCCTCCATGATGTTCAATCGCTAATTTTTGTTCTGAATTTGGAGCTACCATAATAATGACTCTCCATCTTTTTTACACAATTGTGAAAAGTCACAGTATTCACAGACAGATTTGTTCGTAGGAAGAGGAATGAATCTTTGATCCAGCTCAATCTGTTCAGATATTTTCATTTGATAAGCATCAAAGTCCTTCATCAAGTCTTGAAAATCCTCACTAGTTAACTTTTCAATCGTTAGTTTTGTGGTATCAATCATTTCTTCTGATAAAAGACCTTCAACAGAATTCATTCGATTATTTTTATTCACAAAAAAAGCAGTAGAGCTTGTAATGTCCCTAAAACCAAAATAACCGAAGAGTATATTTCGATCCCCAATGAATTCTTGCATGGATAAAAGATAAATCCATAGCTGGATATGATTAAAATCTAATATATTCTTTTTGCTATACTTCGTACCAACACTTGATTTGAGATCTAATATCACTACCGTGTCATCGTTATAAGCTAGGAAGTCAATACTTCCCTTAAAACTGCTTGTCTCATTACTGAGCGAATACTCTGTCGACCAGTGCTTTATTTTCATTTGTATTAAGGTTTTCTGGATAAATAGAATCATCTTTTTTGCTTTATAGCTCAACTCACTTTTTAAATCCTGGTTAAAACTAGCACTAAAGTTCTTTTTATTCTTTTCGAAATATTTTTCAATTTCCATTTCAATAAAGCTCTGAATATCTTTATTTCCTTGTTGATTAAACTCATTCGCAAAATATAGCTCAACAATGAAATGCAGTAACCGCCCAATCTCAAAAGGGTTTAATTGATTTTCAATTTCCAATGGTTGAAAGCTGCCTATACGATATTTTAAATAATACTGTTGAGGGCAATCCAGATAGGTTTGTAAAGAGTTTGCCGAATGTGTTCTCTTTAGAATTTTTTGAGGAATATCGACTCTCTCAAGCTTATTTGGAAGAGGGATCTCTTTTTTCTCGAGAAGAATTTCCTCATATTGAAACTCTTCTCCAATGATATCTATTAAACTTTCGGTTATATCAGTTTCTTTATCTAACTTTTCATCAATAAAGATCGTCGATTTTGAAAAATTATTTGAAAACAATGAAGAGATTCCACTTAAAGTAAAGTAATTCGATAATTCAGGTCTTTGAATAGGGCCCAAGGAGGATAACAAAGAATAAACTTTTCCTAAATGATTAACACTATTTCCTTTGCTTAAACTATTTGGGCCAAAGTAGGTTACAGTTCCTTGGCCATTTGAAGCAGAGAAGCTTCCCAATAACTCTACTTTTCCAAAAGTTTCACCTTCTTGAACTTCAATATCATAAAGTCGTGGCAGATCTAAACGAACTATTTCTTCAAATAAATCTAGTTCAAATTTTTTTATTAATTCTTCTTCACTAAAGTACTCTCCCCAATCTCTTGCGACTCGATGAAATTCTGAAAGAATCTTCACCGATAAGTACTTTTTTTCTTTAATACTCTTCTGACTCAATTCAACAATATTATCAAGAAATTGACTCAAACTAAGCTCATGGTTAGTTACTAAATTTAAGAAAATTATTTTTAAATCATTAATTTGACCATCAAATAAATTTATTTTTTTCCTATAATTTTTTTGCTTTTTCCCAAATATATCAAAAATAGCCGGATCAGTGTTTTTCCCAGCAATAAAAAGTTTGTCCCCATTTTCAGTTTGATTAATCTTTTTAACATAATCGATTTGATTAACCTTGCAGAACCTTATTAGTGAAGTATCAATTTCACTCAATGGAAGAAACTCCTCATCACCATCTAACCAATTAAACCAATCGCTATTAATTGAATTTTGTTTCACAAACTGTGGAATGAAAAATGACAATTTACTTCTTAATGAAAGTGATCGGAAGAAATCAATTTGGACTGGAGATATATGCTCAAAACCTATTAAGTGAAAATTTTTAGCCTGTTTATACTCAAAAGGGATTTCACTTCTAATGCATTCACTCAATTCAAAAAGAGCTTGATGCTCATCAATAAGGTTTAAGTTATTCTGTAACATGAATAGTTTTAAAACATAATCCTTAGTCTCATCTGAATAGTTTTCTAGGACATTTTCTAAAACTTCATAATTTGTCGAATAACTTTTTAAATCCGTTAAAATTGTATAGCAATTTTCAAAACTGGTGAAGCTAATGTGTGGTGAAGAGTTAAGTTTTCGATAAGCAGCTCCCAAGGTTAAAATTTGTTGCGATTTTCTATAAATAACCTGCTCATCTAAAGAAGAGAAATTTTTCTTCAAGGTATTTAAAAAGTTAGAAAAGGTTATAACATCAAGGTTGTTTGTTCCTTCATTTGTCTGAAAGCTAGTTCTAATAAAATCCGCAATTTCAGGAGAAGGCGCAACAACGATTTGCTCTGCTTCATTTAAACTAACAATATATTCAGTAATTTGTGAAATACTCTGAAAATAAATTTTATTAATCACAACTCAGTTTTTATCCTAAGATATGAAGTATACAATTCATCCATATTTTCGAAAAAACCACGTACTTTTTGATTATGATCAACTAAAATAAATTTACCTGAATGGGCAATGTCATACACATCTTCAGCATTTCTCATTTTCTTCCCAATAGGCATTTTAAAACCGTTCATTAGCAAATTTTTAATAGAGTCATAGTCAGAAGTGAGAAAGTGCCATACACCTTTTTTAGCACCAAGCTCAGATGCCTTTTTACTTAGAATACCTGGTGTATCATATTCAGGATCAACGGTTATAGACAGAATTTGGAGATCAGTCTGATGATCAAGAACCCTATCTTGTAGTTTTTTAGATTTATCCATTACTTTGTAACAAATCGTTTGGCAGCTCGTGAAATGAAAGTTCACAGCATAAACCTTTCCTTTTAAATCTCTTGAATCAAGCATAGTTCCATCTGAACTAAGCAGTTTAAAGGGAGGAATTCGATAGTATGTAGGTAATACATAATTTGAAGCAGTGTTATTTTCAACGCGTTTTTTCTTAAACAGAATAACTAAGGAAACACATACAATCGCGACTACAACTGGAAAAATATATTTATTTATTTTTTTAGATCTGTCGTTAATTGCTTGAGCATTACTCATCTTACATCCCCAATTTAAGTAGATTAATTTATAAACCAAACCATCCAAACTAAAATCGTAGGCAAATAAATCAAGCTTCCAAGAAAGTATTTTTTTGCCCAAATATTTTCATCTTCTTTTTTCTTTATAAGGCCTTGAACAGAGTAAAGGAAAAAGACCAAACCAATACAAATAATAGAAAAAGAATAAAACCATTGATTAGTAGTTCTGGAAAAGGCAACGAAAGGTACTAATACTAGTATGGCAGTATAAATTAGAATCAACTTCTTAGTTTTTTCATTCCCAATTGAATTAGGATAAATTTTAAAACCCGCTTTTAGATAATCAAGTTTGTTATAAAGAGAAATTGCAAGAAAGTGAGGTAACTGCCACATAAAAAGTAAACTAAAGAGCGAAATACCAACGATATCAATATCATTCATTACAGTTGTATGTCCCATGAGCGGAGGTAGCGCGCCAGGTATGGCCCCAACCCATACTGCAAAAGGAGTCTTTTTCTTCAATGGAGTATATACAAAAAGGTAAGTAAAGAAAGCTATTAAGCCTAAAAGCATAGTCATAGTATTCGAATAGAAATAGAGAATCATCATAGATAAAATCCACAAGGAGACGCCAAAAAAGAAAGCAAATACTGGATTAATTTCTTCTGTTACCAAAGGCCTCGTTTTTGTACGATCCATTTTTGAATCTTCATCTATCTCTATAAAGCAATTCAAGGCGCACGCCGCGGAGACCAATAAATAAATTCCGACTAGGGCCATAACTGTTGGCAAAATCTCTAAATTATACGGAGTCAAATACATTCCAATAAACGCTGTCACAAAGACCATTAAAGATAATCTCGGTTTTGTAAGTTGCATGATTAATGAAAGTTTCTTCATTTAATTTTCTCGAATTGATTTGTTGATTAATAGATACTAGATTTTTTGGTTTTATTCCACCTTTATCCTCAATTTTTACCATGGATAATGATTAAAATTTACCTGGTTTTATATCCTTAGATTATTAGCGATAATAGAGGCAATAGGATGGAAATTTATGGAAAAACAATTACTTGTGGTAGAGGATGATTTAGACTTGTGCCAAATCCTCAGAGAGGAAATTACTGAAAGAAAGCCTGATTACAAATTAATTTTTGCCCATACTGAGGCAGGTGCTAAAAAAGCCTTAGAAGCCAATGAAATTACACATATTTTGTGTGATATAAGACTCCCGAACAGTTCTGGAGTCGACTTTGCTCGCCATACTCAAAGAGAAAACCACAAAATTAAAATTATTCTTATGTCCGGATTTCCAGATGAAAGAGAACTCGCTCCTGGAAAAATACTTGGAGTCTCCCATATATTCTCTAAACCTTTTGACTACGACGAACTAGTTCAAGCCATTGATGGAGAAGATGGAAATGCTGAGGAATACTTCCAGCTTCATATCGATTTTGTGAATAATTATATTGTGTATCCATTTGATATTTTCGTCAGGCTAAATGCCTCAAAGTACCTAAAAATATTTCCTAAGGACCAACAACGTGAGGGAGATAATATTGATAAGTTTTACTCTCAAGGTATTAAATATTTATGGGTAAAAAAAACTGATTATTTGGCCATAAATGAACAATTATTTGTTCCTGTGAGAAGAAATCTATTATCAGTCAATAAACCTATACCCTTTGCACTTTATGAATATAAAGAATTTAATTTTAAAGTTTTCTTAGACGAAAAAGCTCTCTTTACTAAAGAGCACAAGGAAGTTTGCAAAAAAAGAGAATTAAAAACTCTTTACATAAGAGACTGTGATAACGATAAACTTTTAAGTTATTTAGATAAATCCATCGAAGAGATACTCCGAGATAGCGAAACTGGTGAAGATGAGAAAGCAGGTCAATTAAATGACTATGCACTAACAAGAATTGAATCAGCTTTCTTTAATCCGACTGCTCAAGAAATTCAAGATTTAGCAAAAATTCAAAAAAATATGACTCAATTTTTTGCAAGCTCTAAAACAGCAATAAATAGTTTCTTTGAAGAGGTGCAAGAGGAAAAAGGCCTATATCAGCATAGTATTAATGTCTCTGCTTTAACATGGGGACTTTTTTTACAAATTGAAAAAGATCGAGAGGAAAACCCAAAAACCGCTTTCAAAGATGTGACTTTTTCAAATAATGATACAAAAGAAATTTTATGTATGGCCGGATTACTTCATGATTTAGGCGAGATTTCATTAAAAACTCAGGCACTCGAGGATCCTGAAAAGATTACGGAAGCCTATATCAAAGAAAAACACCCCCATGAAGCAGCAAACTTACTTAGAGAAATGAATGATATTGATGCAAAGCTGATTGAAGTGGTTCAGAATCATGAAGAGTTTTGTGACCGCTCTGGGAAAATGAAAAAAAATCGAAGTCAGCTTTCTTTATTTGCACAAATGATTAGTTTAACAAATTACTATGACGAACTTGTCACCCTAAAGGATTTAACCAAAGGGCAAGCACTTATGAATGTAAAAGAAAATGAAAATAAATTTTACAAAAAGCTAATCCCTTTACTAGAGAAATTAGTTCAACAAAATCATTCTCTTTAAAAATCTCTATTGATATTAATTTGTGGAACTATACAGGTAAGCATTTTCACAAATCCTTTGTAAAAAACTCGAATCTTTCTTTAGTGCGCCTTGAAATCCACTTATACGATTTTCACAGGCAATTGACACAATTTTTTCTATCTTAAGCCGTTTAAGTTTTTTAATTTTATATGCTTCAAGCTCTTTAAGCTCTTTCAATTTATCATACTTTTGTAAAGAGCTCGTCGCTTTAAATAATTTAAATCCAAAGAAACAAGACTTTAAGGTCAGAACTTTTTCAACTTCACTAAAGTTTTGGAAATTCTCTTCTGATAAAGAAGCTCTTATAAGAATATTTTTACGTATTTCTTCATTACCACAAAACCTAGGACTCGAGAAAATAGATATTGAAAAAAACAAAGAGAATAAAAAGCAAGATTGTAGACTTAAAGTCATTTGAAGATCTCCAGTATTTAATTAAAAGTTATAAATCTATATCGATAAATGTAATTTTCTTAATGACTAACCATTAATCGTGAAAAAATTTCTTGAGATTGAGCGAATAAATATACTTACTTGTAAGAACAAAAAAAAAGGGCATGAAATAATTCATGCCCTATAACATTTTAATTTTGCTTTAAATTACTTTTTAAATGGTTCTGGTGACTTATCGTAACCAAATTCCCATAAGTACTTAATCATAGCATTAATCTGCTTTTTCGGGTCGTCATCAAGAACACCCTCAACTGCGGAAATTGTTCCATTTTCCCAAAAGTTAGGCATTATCGAGTAGTCCATAACCTTTGTAGGATCTTTTAACCAAACATCACGCAGCCAGGACACTCTTAAACGCTTCTTCGCAAAATGAAGGTTTGGTGCTTGAGCTTCTTCCGAATTAAAACCACCTGTATGGCAAGATGTACAAGCTAGCTCTTCCCACATTTGTTTAGCAGCATCTCTCTCTCCTGGATTCCATTTAACCATTCCACGATTATCCAAAAAGCTTGGTTTTTCATGAAAAGTTTTAGCATCCTTGTGAGTTGCATTGAAATAAGTAATTAATTTATTAATTTCATCATTAGAAAAGTTAAACGATGGCATTCTCGCTTGAACATAAGATCGAATTGGATGAACGTTCTTCAAAAACTTGTAGAACCAATCACTATTAACTCGGTGACCTTGTTTCATTAAAAAAGGAGGTCCCATATTGTAATCATCATAAGCTGCAAGGATATCTCCGCCAAAACCATCTATTTTATGACATCCATAGCAGTTGTATTTAGATGCAACTTTCTTCCCTTCTGCCATTAATTTTTCTTCAGCATTGAGAACTTTCTGTCCTGCGAGAGGAACATAATCCCTTACCAGACCTAAAATTACAGTAGAAATAGAATGAATTTCATCATCTTTTAAATAAAAATTTGGCATTTTATTCAAATCTTTAAAAGATTTTGGAACACCTTTATCCCAGAGTGATGGTTGCTTTAAGTGAGCAAAAAGCCATTCATGCCGAGAGTGTCCAACAGTATCGTGCTGTTGACCGTAACCGAGTTGAGTAAGAGGCTTTGAACCAAAACCATTAAGTTCAGGTCCAATTGGAGCACGGTCAGGAGAAAATCCATCGATATTATGACATGAGTAGCAACCATACTTACCAACACTTCGCTTACCCAGCTCCATATTTCTTTGATGATCAGTCATCTTAGCAAGCTTCGCTTCGGCCATAGCAATCGGTTCAAATTGAGCTAAATATTCTGTTAATAGTCCATCTCTCAATTTTTTATCGATCTCAAATGATTCTATTTCTGCAAACTTCTCATTTTTGAGACTAAGTAAGTAAGTTGCAATGTTTGAAACTTCACTATCAGTTAATCTAAAAGAAGGCATGATTGTGTCTTCTTGATAATGAGAAGGTTTCTTTAACCAAGAAACAAGCCAGTCTGGATCAACTTTTGAACCAGTCCCAGTTAAATAGGTACCTTTCCGAGATTTAACAGCATTCCAAGGCTCATCCAACCCTTCAACTTGATGACAACCGATACATCCAACCGTTTGAATTAGCTCTTTACCTTTATCAGCATCACCTGCTTTATATTTCATAAAAGGCTTATATTCTTCAGATTTAGAAATAAGAAACTCTGCCATTGCAGCAACTTCTGTTTTATTTTTATTAGCGAACTCTTCTTTA
The DNA here is from genome assembly GCA_028101965.1 of Bacteriovoracaceae bacterium. GTDB lineage: Bacteria > Bdellovibrionota > Bacteriovoracia > Bacteriovoracales > Bacteriovoracaceae > JAOHMI01. The sequence continues at coordinate 29,241 of JAOHMI010000020.1, read as the reverse complement.
GAGTTATGAGCCTGCATAAAGAAAGAAGGCATTTTTGCATGTTCGTTAAATGATCGCGGATTCCAAACCCACTTAGTGATAAATTCTTTGGTAACTTTAGCTGCAATTTTCTTAAGAGCAGGTCCTGGTTTAACTTTATCTTGGTATCCTTCAATTTTATGACAACCATAGCAACCGTATGTATTGATAAGTTTCTTTCCTTCATTTAATTTATTTGCCATTGGAAGGTACTCAACACCTTGGTGACATTTAACACAACTTGCTTCCGTATAAATAAGAGGAAACATTGGTTGAGGTTTTTTATGAGGATAGTGCCAATCATACTTTTTCTCCCACTCTACCATTTGCTCTTTGCTGGAAGGAGTGTGCTCAGGAGATCTAAAATCAAATACTTTATGACTCTCACCTTGGTGGCATGAAGAACATCCAAACAGTTTCGCAGGGTGAGCGGAGTTTGCTCCAACCGCTAACTCAGTCAACTTGGAGTGAGTTTTATAAGGTTGTTCTTGAGCTTCAAAGCCTGGTGTATCAATAAAAAGGTGACATGTTTTACAACGATCCACTCGCGGAACTTGCTGAAAATATCGATCTTCAGTAACATTTTTTACTTCCCATTGATGAATCTTAATTGTTGGATCCAGATAATCAATAAAGGGCATATTTCGAATTAACCAAACAAGTCCTTTTTGTGAAGACTTCATTGAAGTTAATAACAGATCTTTAGTCCCGGTTAATTTTTCCAACTCTTTTTCAAGAGATGTTTTCTTATCCGTATATGTTTTCATCTCATTATTAATTTTCTTTTCTTCTTGTTGGAAAACTTTTAACTGATCTCGTCCTTCGTTAAAACGAACTCGGTAATAATCCATTTTAATTTTATATTTGGCTGCCTGCTTTGGGTGATTATGAGAAAAGGCATGTTCGTATTTAAACTGATACTCACTGGCCCGTGATCCATCCTCTCCATTTTTCATATTTTGGATATAGATTTTCTTTTGAACCTCAGCCAACTTTTCTTTAACCTTAGATACCTCTTGATCTTTTGAGTCGATATCTTTTTTAGCGGCCATGATTTTAGCATTTAAAGAGCGAACTTTATCTCCATCGGTAGACTCCTCTGCCTCTTTAATTTGCTCTAATAAAACCTTTTCTTTAACTTCAAGACCTTTTATTTGAACAGCTTTCCAGGGACGAATGTAGTCATCCAGCACGATCCAAATTGTGGAGATGAGAAAAAGAATGGATAAAACGGCGAAAACCTTGTTCAAGGTCTTCATGTTATAAGCCATACCTGGTTCTTTTTTCATAATTATCTAATTCCTTGTTTTAATAACTTTTTATTTTTTTTAGCTCGCTAAATATTAAACTCAAACTCAGGCATAAAAATTATGTACTTGAGGTTGATAGACCATCGCAAATACATTTTTATCGGTAGAGTTAGAGTCATGAAAATAAGCATGACCATTAAGTAATAACGAATCATTCCCATTCTCTTTAAATATTTATTTCCAAAAAATTTATTGAATAAGGGAATCCCAACCACAAAATAGCCAACAGTCATAATTATTCCTGCAATCTCACGAACAAGAATGTTCTTCGGTAATCCTTGATTCAATAATTTAATCCAAAAGTATTCCGAAATATTGACGTTGTTTGCAGCAAGAACCTTGTGTGCATCCCAAACTTCAAATGGTCCATAATAAACCCAGTTCGGCCCACGCAGAAATGTTCCTATTATAATAAGGAAAACCCAAAGAACGAGCCATCCAAAAAGAAATGTAGTAATAGCGAATTTTCTTTCTCTAAAAGTGTAGTATCCATTACCTTTCGGATTCACATCCATATAGGGAATGGCAACTAGCCCGACGATAATTAGACCAGGCAATAGAACTCCCGCTAGCCAAGGATCAAAATATACCAGCATTTCTTGCAGGCCAAGAAAGTACCATGGAGCTTTTGCTGGGTTTGGAGCCCAGGTCGGATTGGCCGGTTCTTCTAAAGGTGATTTAAAAACGATGGCCCAAACAATTAGAAAGATAGTACAGGCAATAATGGCAAAAAGTTCTGTATAAACAAGATTTGGCCATGACCAAACTTTTTCTCGATTTTCAGGTTCCGCTTCGAGCGGTACTCCTCCAGCTGCTATCCGATTATCATTTTGAATACCTTTATATAAAGAAAACCAACAAGACCAAACAACTAGGAATACGAGAAAAATGATAGGAACATTATCATTAGTAGCAAAAAAGTTTAAGCGAAAAACATTATCCGTAAACAGCCAGCCTATAAAGACTGTCATTCCCAGTAATAAAGAATAACCGAATTTTTTAGTGGCTATCTTGTCGACATATTTAATCATTAAAATGAAGAGAACGACTACCGCCGTGAAGGAATACTCCGGCGCCATGATCATATCAATTATATTTTTCATTAAACCCTAATCCTTGAGATATATCTCAGTTAACTAAAATTAAATTTATAATGGTGCGCTGATACCACCATCTTTTCTAATTCTCCAAAAATGAATAGCAATTAATACCGACACCACGAGCGGAATAAATACACAATGAAGAATATAGAAACGAAGAAGAGTTGCCTCTCCCACAAATCGTCCGGCGAGTAATTGAAACCGAACATCGTTTTTGTCACTTACCATAACAAAATCACCTATAGTGGCGAGCGCTGCTCCAGGGCCACCATGTCCAGCAAATGGTGTTGCTTTTGCCATATTCGACCCAACGGTAATTGCCCAAATAGCTAATTGATCCCAAGGAAGAAGATATCCCGTAAAGGAAAGAAGAAGGGTTAAAACAAGAAGAATAACTCCAACTCCCCAGTTAAATTCACGTGGTGGTTTATAGGAACCAGTCATAAAAACACGAAACATGTGGATCCATACTGTAATAACCATGGCATGAGCGCCCCAACGATGAAGTTCTCGCATTATTCCCAAGGGAACGTGCTCTCTCATCCCGATAATATCATTAAAGGCGTACTCTGCTGTTGGTCGATAGTAAAACATTAATAGAACACCTGTTACAGACAGTGCTAGAAAGACGAAAAAACTTAATCCCCCCATACACCAGGTATAACCTAATTGAACGCCTGACTTTTTAAGCTTAATTGGGTGAAGGTGTAGAAAAACATTTCCCGCAACAATAGCCGCTCTATTCCGAGCGTTGTTGGGTGGTCCATGTCTAAAAATTGATTTCCAAACTTGTGTGTTGGCAACTTTTTCAGCAAAACTTTTCTCGGCCATTTTATATCCTTAAACAATTATCTCTTAAATTTTAAATTAAACGCTTATGAAAGCACCTGGATAATTCCATTCGCCCTTTTCATAACGATAGATTTTACTTTTATCCACAATAACTTTCCCTTCACTATTTAGAGAAACTTTAAATCTCTCTAAGGGTCTTGGCGCTGGACCTTCAAAGTTAATCCCGTTCGGATAATAACCAGAACCATGACAAGGACATTTAAATTTATTTTCTGCAGGCAACCATGTTGGTACACAACCTAGATGCGTACAAATATTTGACATGGCCACAAACCGACCTTCTTCTTTAAAAATCCAAACTCCATAAACGTTCTTCCAGCGTTCATCAACACCAAGTTCGTACTCATCTGGTCTCCCAGCGATAAAGTCCATTGGTGGTTCAAAAACTACATTAGGATAGAGGAAGCGAAAAACTAAACTGGCCATTCCCGCCACTGCTGCCCCAAAGGTAATCCATCCAACAGCAAGGTAGCTAAAGAACTCTCTCCGATTTAAGTTGAGACGTGTTTCACTCATAGTTATATAACTCCTGGCTTAATTCGGAATCGGATTGGTTAAACCCAAAACTCCAATTTTAAGCTATTTTTCCAATGAATTTAAATTGTAAGTGCACCAATTTGCTATCAAAATTTAATATTGTCTAATTTACCCCATTATGATTGGAATGCATCAAATTTTCAACTTATTTAAAACCTCAATCGCTTTCGTTTGCACTTTAATATTTGCATTATCCTCACGTATTTTTTGCACGATACCTAGATATGATTGAAGATCCTTCTTTCCGATGATCGTCAGTATATTAAGCTTTAGCGCTTCGAGCTGAGCATCGGTTAAATCCTGAGTTGGTGCTATATTTTGCCCTTTTAATACATCATTCTTAGATCCATTTAAATAGCTAAAGGGAAATGTTAAAATTTCTTCAATGGTAGATTGTGCTTCAGGGTCTTTGTAATTAAGCAAGGCTAATGCTGCATTGTACCTATCAAGCCTAGACCCACCAGATCGAAGAATAGCTCGTATAGCCGGTTTAGCATCACTGATTTGATGAGTAGACAATGTCAGCATAACTACGTGCTTCAAGCCAGTATCTTCATTACTTTGCGAGCTTTCGAGTAATGAAATAATTTTAGACCAATCCATAGAGAGTTTTTGTTTAGGCAACTGACTTATTGCAACAACAGCTGAATAGCGAATTTTCTCATCGGTATCATAAATTGCCTTTTCAAAGATTGGTACCAATTTAATATCTTTTAATGCCCCGAGAGATAGAATGAGAAAATGCCGAGTCCTTGGCTCTGCTTCATTTAAATAAAGCCTAGATAAATTTTCACTTAGCCATAATCGATCTTCATCTCCAATTTTATTTGAAGCCATGTATTTTGATAATTCATAAGCGGCTACCCATCTGTTTCCGAAAGTTTTACTCTCAAGATCTTGAACTAGATCTTGATATGTTTTTTCCGAAGAGAGCATACGAGTAATTCCCACAATGAGAACTATTGCCAAGGCGATAATCCCTATGGGAATCAGAATATTTGATCCCTTGGACTCCTCCATCACATCTTGAGTTTTTTTCAATTTTAATTTTTTTGCCGGAGCAGAATTTAAGTCAGATTCACTCATTTAACTTTCCTAGTAGAAGGGAGCTGGTTAGATGCTGAAAAGTTTATGCAAAACCCCTCTGTATGCCTTCCTAAACGAAGGTGGTCATGTTAGTTTAAGCGATGAAAATTTTCAAGGATGTTCTATGGGTTATTTGTTAAGATTACTCAATTGTTTGATGCTCGGTATAGTAGTTTTAACAATTTTGGCCGCACTCGGTTATGTAAATCTGGAATTTAACCATGTTCAACTGGCCCTTCCCACCATCATTCTAACAATTTTCATCCAAGCTTTTATTATGTTTTACTTCATTGGCGTCTCAAGGCTGACTCAAAAAGTTCAGCACAGTTTTCATGAAGAAATTCAGGATCAAGAAAATCAGGAGATTCCTGATGATGACAAAACGTTTTACGAGAAAAAACTAATCCATTTTGTTCATGTTTCCACTGTATCAAAAAGACAAGTTATTCCCTGGGTGATGATAATCTTAACTTTGGGAATCATAGGACTATTTCTAGGAGCTGCTCATGATACGGGAATGGTGGCCAAAACTACCCATTCCGGAGTTGTGCTTGGTTTTTTTGCCGCTCTTATCATAGGTTTTGTGAAACAATGGATTTATCTGAAAAAAGCTCATTTGCTACTGAGAGAGATTAAGTCCCTGTTTTCCATACCAGATCAGTCAATGTAAAGTTTTTACCTGAAAAAGAACTTTTTGCCTGTGTAAAAACATCAACAAAAATCTCAGATTTGCCTTAAAATAGAAGAGTGAAAAATGTTAATTACTCACTCTTATTTTTCATCGCTTTTTCAGCCTTAGGCTTTGATTATGATCCTCGCCGAGAGGGTGAATATTATGTGAACTACTTTAAAGAAAAAGAAGTGGAAAATCATATTAAAGGTTCAACCTTATTCAATGACTGTAAAGACGAAGCTGAAAAAAGTATGCCCGATGATGATTATAAGGCTAGGAATGATCAAATTCTAACTTGTGTTGAAGACGGGCTGAATAATACTGATGACAAAGGAATCGAAGCCCTAGGGAAAGCCCTTGATTCACCAAATTATAAACTTCTCTCAAATAAAGATAATAAACAGATACGTGAATACTTAGAAGATAGGTTTGCAGCATCAGTCTATGGAAATATAGATTATAAAAACGATCGTAGTAAGCAAAAAATTATAGGGCAAGATATGTACTTTAAATGGTACCACTCTCAACTTTCAAAAAATTTTCTATCTGATGTCTCTGGTTTTTGCCTCGAGAATATTAGAATAAATAAAGGAAATGATTTTTATTTCATTGAGGATGGATTAAGAGGAATTGCCCAAATTCCAGGTGGACCGAATAGTGCTGGGTTTGACTGGTATGAACTCACGAAAGAAGACTTAAAAGAAGATAATAAAAAAGGGACTCAAAAAGAAGTTAACAAACATTTAAGTGAAACATTTAAAGATCCTAACGTTGGAAATTACTTAAAAAGCTCATTCGCAACTTGCCTCCAAGCGATAAATGTTTTGTGTGAAAAAATAGAAGATAAATTCAAAGGATCTGTTACTGTTGATCCAAATAACACTGGAATAACTAAATTGAATCTCGTCAATGGAGCAATGCCTCCCGCAGGAACGACGGGCGCGGCTGCTTCCACAAGCAATATTGTAGACGGAGAAGGAAAGCGTTCATGTATAATTTCTAAAAGAATACGTTCCTACAGAACGACTCTAGCGAATTACGATGCGATTTATAAGGAATTTGAAAAAATTTATAAAAGAGATCCAGATGACCCTTCATTTATAACTTTTGAAGACCGTTTCTATGGCTGGGGGAATAAAGCGAATGAAAAAGGGATTGATCAATTAGTTAATATTTCTTCAAATGAAGCCAAAGAGGCTTTAGCAAATAAAGACGCTGAAGCTTTTAAGAAAATAGGGTGTGATAAGGATATAACGAAAGAAGAGTGTAAAGTATTTCTACACGCTGATGATAAAACTAAAGAGTTTCACGATATAACTGCACAAATAGAAGCTCAAGCCTTATTAAAACAAAGACAGCTTGATCAATTAAAAAAAGATCCTTCTGAATTTGAAAAATATCTTAAAGATAATGGTTACACTAATGAGTTAGAGGCTTTAAAAAAAGGTACAAATCAAGAAGAAATACTAACTTTATTACGCCAGAAACATATCGCTGAAAAAAAATCCTTGTTAAAAGAACTTAAAGAACAATTTGAAGCTAAAAGCTTAAAAAAGAAAGATTTAAGCGATCCAAACATGGCCATAGCAGCTAAACAAAATGTAAAAGAAAACATCACAGAAGATTTAAACCAGAAAGACGAAAAAATGAAAGACATGGTTAGGTATGCGAATATTCTTTCAAGTTTCATTGGAGTCACTGTAACAACACCTGACCCAGCTGCTGATCCAGCCGCTGATCCTAAAAAGAAAACAAATAATAAGTCCAGTAAAGATAAAAACCTAAAAGCTACTGGAACCGTCACAGAGAGAAATTTAATCGGACTTAAGGTAGAAGTAGAGAATCAAGGAGAAAATGAGCAAGAGCTTTTCCAATACTTAGGTACTCCTGATGGATCATCCAGGGCCAATAATAGCAATTCAACTCTATCAACAAATGAAATTGATAACATTTTAAGTTCATTTTTTACTCGAGATGCATATAAACCAGCTCCTTCACCCAACTCAGCCACACCTTAATATACTTAAAAGTAAGAATTTGACGGATAAGGCATTAAAATTAGTAATATGTCATAATTTTTTCACTACTCCTTTGTTCAAATTATATTTTGTCTAAACTCCCTTTAGGAGTTCTTGCTACATGCTTAAATCAATATTAGTTTTTATGTTTATTTCCTCAGGCTTATTTGCTGAACCTCAATTTAAATCAATTTATTTAAGACTAAGTAAGAAAAACCTAAAGATTAAAAAGAATGAAAAAATCTATTTCCATAAAAAAGATCGCTGGGTTAAAGATTTTAGTAAATTACGTTTACCGGTTCAAGGAGCCCACTACTGTGAACTATCCCAAACGCGACAAAAACGAAACTCCAAAAAAGTAAGTATTAAAAAAAGCGAAAAGGAAGTAATCGAATTTGTTTTTGCAGGTGGTAGAGTAAGAAATCAAGTCCTCCATTACATTTCTCGAGATAAGAATTTAACATTAAAATGTAAAGAGACCATGATGCCACCAATTGAGCATTATGGATCAGATCTTGATCTGGTGAAAAATCACTTAAAGAAATATTTTGAAGTGGGCGAATGCCTAATCATAGATAACCCCCAAAGAGAAGAAAGAATTGTAAAAGGTCTATCTCTTTATCCTGAAGTTCTAGCAAAAAGAAAAAAGAAATTTATAAATCGTGTTTATAAATCAAAAAAGAATTGGATTAAAGAAAGAGAGTTTGGTGGGGCTAAATATTTTTGCCTCAAAGAATAAAAAAATCGTTTCCCATTTTATATTGAGTTCGAGATAAGTTCATCATTAAGATAAACTTTAGCCTTGATCAAGTTGCTACTTTTCCCCTCACCACAGCAATAATTCTCAATATTTTGAATATAATCATTAGGCAATTCAATTTTAACTTTTTTTCCTAAAATATTATCCATACATAATTGCTTATTAAAATTCACAATTTCACCACTTTTTAGTAAAATCCTAGATCCATTTTCCAGACCAATTATTAAATCTGGTTCTTGAGCACATGTAAGCACAACTTGAGGACTATTAAATTTTCCCTCTAACTCCAAAAATCTTTTTTTCACTTTATCTAAAAATATACTTGAATAAACTTTCCCTGCTTGCAATGGTCTCGCTTCTCTTTGATCAATATAATATTTTTGATAGATTTTTAAGACATCTAGTTGGTTATAAGTAGTCTGCGAGTTGATTTGATCATATGATTCCCCCTGGTTCAAGCAACAATAGTTTTCAACAAAATTTAGATCAAATTTTGGAGGATATAAAACTTTAACTTTGTTTCCCTTTAAATTCTCTAAACAAAATTCGGGAAATAACTTTTTTTCACCTTCGCCTAAGATAACTTTAATATTTCCATTTAAAATTAAATCAGCTCGAGATTCGGAGGGGCAACCAATCACCAAAGAATAATTAAGCTTGGAAATAATATGAGCATAACGCTTTTGGGCCAATTTATAATCTGGATGATTTTTCAAAGCATTTTCTTTATTCTCATATTCTTCTTCTCGATTTTTTATCTTTTTCTGATTCTCATTTATAATTCTCATCCTTTCATTCGACTTATTCTCGGCATAATAATTGTCAAATAATGAAAATGATGTTGTTAGTACAGTAAATACCATTGGGAGAAGTATATTAGCTTTCTTTTTAGATTTTTTCTTTTTTGATTCGTATAACTTTACATAGACAAAACACGTTATCGAGAGGGCTAATAATATGAATTTATATGACCAGATATTCCATGTGAATATTACGAAAGTATGTACCCAAGAAGGAACTTCTCTAATCGATATAAACCAAAAAAGAACGGCAGTCGCAAGAACTAGAAAAACTAAATAGGCACATATCCTAATTATCACAGGTGAAACTTTATAAAGTAATCTATCCATTAATATTCTCTTTAAATTAAACTCTATTAAGTTAAATATTAAAAAATTTTAAATAGTTTTAATCCAGATAAAGACACGCCCCATATTTAATGGCCAATCGGCTCTCGGTGTTGACTCAAAAATTGCCACTTCATTGACATCAGAGAGTGACTCCATAAACCCAGTTAAATTTTTCAGTGGAACACTCAAGTTAAAATAAACCCCACCTGGAATTTCTGTTCCAGGGGCAACTTGTCCCACCTGCGAGACGTTATAAGTATTAATTAAATTAAGAATATGATCTTTTTCCAAACTAGGATCAACGGACTTTAAAAGTACCCGATAAGCTTTCCTTCTTCCATATCGATAATCACGGTACCCCCCTTTTTTAATCTCTTCATATTCTGACTTTTCTTTAGTTGCTAAAGAAATATCATTGGGAAGTGATTCTAATGAAGATAAGACAACATCTGATTCAGGAGCATAACGATTTGCCGCCTTCAGCTCTTCATTAAAAATAGTTTTTGATTCTAAACTTTCTAATTTTTGGATTTCTTCAGAAGAAATGTCTAATTTAACTTCTCGATCTTTTGTTATATCTACAAATGTGAGTTTTTTATCAAGCCAAAAAAAGTTAGGCTCAAAAAGAGAAATTTTCTTAGCGATATAATCTTCATACCAAACATTAACGTATTTTAAACCAAAAATGCTGATATAGCTTAAACCTAAAAGTAAACATAACTCTAAAATAAATTTTAAGCTTACAGACTTAGATGGTGTTTTAAATTTGTACTTATTAATCGTAGGAAGTTTAGAATGCTTTTTTATGGCCTGATTTCTTCTTAAGTTTTTTAAAATATTCTTCCAATCCTCATAAAGTGTAATTTCCAGAGAATTGAGAACCTCATAACTGTTCTCGCCCCTAACCTCTTTATACAACTTTAAATCTTGAACAAGCTTCGAGTAAGAAACATTATTTTTCTTATCGTGAAAATAGTTTATTTGAAAAAACTCATTCAATTCATTTTCACGATGAAGATTTTTATCTAACAAAAAATCTCTTAAAACTAATGAGAGAAAAGCAATACTTTCTCCGGATATCTTATAAAGCTCCATAATAGTAAGGTCTAATTTTATAAAAATAAATATAAGAAATTTTTCTTTTAACCACTTAAACCAAGTCTCAACGGGGCCATTTTTTGCAGTAGAAATAAGGATATTTAATCGATTGATTACTTCTTCAGCATTTGGAGATTCTTCAGTGAAAATTGCATTCCAAAAAAATTCAAATTTGTCTTTATAGCGACCTTCCCAAGTTATATTCAGCAAATCAAGATTGAGCCAGTCTTGAAATGCAGCGGATAAATCCTTGGAAATGCCAATATGACTAATATCGCTAGTCGGTTCAGAAGTAATATTTTCCATGCTACTTTACGTTCTTTAAGAGAACACCAATTCCTTGCCCTCCGCCAATACAAGCAGAAGCAATTCCTATTTCTGAGCTCGTTTGTTTAAGTTGTCGGGCTAAGGTAAAAGCAATTCTTGTTCCAGATGCTGCTAAAGGATGTCCCAGAGCTATTGCTCCTCCCCAAATATTTAATTTTTCCTTAGGAATTTGTAATTCTTTTTGGCAAGAAAGAGCTTGAGCTGCAAAAGCTTCATTTATTTCAATTAAATCAATATCAGATAAACTCTTATTATTTTTTTCTAATAATTGCCTGATTGCCGGGACAGGGCCAATACCCATTATAGTTGGATCGACTCCCACGACTGAAAAATCTAAGATTTCTGCAAGCGGTGTAATTCCATGCTTATTACAGTAGTCTTCTGAGGCAATAATTATTGAACTAGCACCATCGACTATTCCAGAAGCAGATCCAGGAGTAACCGTTCCGTTTGACTCAAAGGACGGCCGTAACTTTGCCATTCCTTCAAGAGAAACGTCTGTTCTTAAATGCTCGTCTCTTTCACAAGTATGTTTTTTAAGTTCGATTTTTGTTAATTCACCTTGAAGAAAACCATTGTCATAAGCCATATTTGCTTTTTTATGAGATTCATAACTAAATTGGTCACAATCTTCTCGTGATATTCCATACTCTTTTGCTAGCTTCTCTGCAGTCTCTCCCATAGTGATTCCAGTATATTTATCACGAAGAGCATCCAATAACATATCTACATTTTTGAGAGCACCATACTTTGTACCAAATCGTCCACCATAAGTGAGATGTGGAACCATAGACATATTCTCTGTTCCACTGACAAGAACACAACTGGCTTCATCTTGGGCAATCATATTTCGAGCTTCCCACATGACCTGGATTCCAGACCCACATAATCGATTCAGAACATATCCTGGTACTTCCTGCGGAATTCCTAACTTTAAGGTTAAATGGCGAGCTCCATAAAGAGTGTCAGTACTACTTGGTACCACATTACCTAATATTACGTGATCAATTGACTCAGGTTTGACGCCCGCTTCATTCATGGCTTCTTGAGAGCAATTTACAGCTAGATCAACTGGTGTCATTTGGGCTAAAGAACCCCCAAATTTACCAAATGGTGTACGTTTCCCAGCAATTATATAGATCTTTTTTCCCGTCATTTTTGCCTCCTTTTGGACCAAATTCTTATGGGTAGTATTATATTAAAGTGGGCTAAAAAGGTCACGCTAAATACAACAAGGGACTAAAATGGATGGGGTATCAGTACAAAAATACAACCAGTCAAAGGAAGCTCTGGAAAAAACACATGTCCAGCAGCTAAAAAAGACCAAGCGAAAGAATATGGCCGAAGTGGAAAAGGCAAAACAAAATTATCAAAAAGATACGGCAAGGTTAAAAAGCGATTATGATCGTAGAATCATTAATGAAAAAAATGATATGGAAAAAAAATTGTCTAAAATCCAAAGTGGAAATAAGTTGCGGATAAAAGAAGAAAATGCTCGCTATGAAGAACTCTTAGCCGACCTTAAGAAATCTAATGAGGCTAAACTTTTTGAAGTGGAAAAGAGCTTTGAAAGTCAAAAAGAAAAAATTGAACGACAGCAACAAGCTTATATACAAAAAGCTGAACAGCAAATGGAAGAATAGAGTTTTCAGAGATAAGGAATAAAAACACATGATACAAAATGAAAATCAAAACCTGCAAAAAAACTTAGATAATGAAACGACCTCTAGTCAAAGAGGAGTTTATTTGAATGGAAGAAAACAAATTATCGATTTATTAAGAGCACTCGATCCAAGCACAAAGAAGACTCTTCTGAGGAATATGCAAGTTAGAAACTCATCCCTTACGAGGGACCTAGAAGATCATTCTTTAAATTTTGCTTCACTCGACCTACTTAGTGACCATGATATAAATCGTTTATTTGAAATGCTTGATCCAACTCTAACTGGACTTGCATTATATTATTCTTCAACACGATTCCAAAAGAGAGTTTTATCGGGAATTACTAAAACAAAAGCCCAAAAAGCCTTCTCTTTATTGCAACAAAATCTATATGATAGAAAGGAGCAGATTAATCGTGCTCAAGAGAAGGTTTTAGAAGTTGCGATTGAACTAAAAAAACGCCGATTAATTAATTTTAATTAAATTCAGAAAAAAATAAATGTTGTTTTTTGCGACCAATATCCAACCCATTTACTGTAAAATGAATCTTATCATTCTTGCCGCTTGGTAAATCCTCTAACTTCAAATTCTTAAACCTATGATTTTAGGAACCTCATTAACCAGTGTACAATTTTCAGTTATTACTTTTTTCACAATACACTATATTTTCTTGTGAAATTCGACTTTAAAGATACGTTTCCGACAATTAAAAATCGGGAGCTAAACATGAATTTCAAAATTACTTTTGTATTATTTGTTTTATTAATAAATGCACATTATGCTCATTCTCAAATTGGCTTGCAACCTCCAGGCAGCTCATTTGAATTCTATGATATGAGTGAAGAAAGTGGAAGAGATGATTATTTCGTCCTGGCAAAAGGACCCTATAATTGGTCTTACTTAAACGATCGAAATGGTGGTCAATTCAAAAATCGATTTATGGGGATCAACATTCTGGCTGGAAGAAAAGCCGACAATAAAAAATACTTAAACTTTGTTTACGGAATTACAATAAATGAATCTAGCTCGACTACTCCAAGCCCAACTGACCCAAGCTACACACTCGATCGTAGAGCGTCTAATCTTGGTGGAAACGTGGGGTACACAATCAGTCACGATGAAAAACAGTTAACCACTGTATCTTGTGATCTTTCTTGGGGAACAGACGGGTACACTGATCAAGCTGCAACGAACAGAGACTATTCTAACTCAACAAGCGGATTTCGATACGGCTTCACAGTAAATCATATCAACCAAGCTTGGGAAAATCGAAAGAATAGTCATCCTCACTCTGGTAAAATTTTTGCGAACGCTCAAGCCAGTTTTATGAAAAACGATATTACAACTTCAAGAATATATTCAGCAGGATTTATTGCTTATCCTTTTACCTTTGGAAATTCCAATGCTGCTGGTCCTTATATTAATGGAGAGAGTAACAATTCGTTCAACTACAAACAAAAATATTTTGAAGTTGGTTTTAAGTCTTCTTTTATTCTTGGATTAGGAAATGTTAGTGCAGGAATGAGATATTATAAAATTGACGATATATTAGAAAATACTGATTACACAGGTGGATGTAGCTTCAATATTACAGCTGGAATTGATACAGGTGTTTTAAGTGGTTTTCTCAACGCTCTCTTTAGAGGTGAGTTACAAAACTTCAAACTATAAAAAATATATAGGGATAAGCGCTTAGCTCTTATCCCTACAGTTTTTTACTTTTTTGAAATAGTTAATCGAAGTGAACTAATAGTAAAGTTGTTAATTAAATTCTCTCTGTCTGATTTAACATTTTCTATAATTTTAGATTCCATTCCAAAATCATCATCTTCTTCTTTAGTAAATTTAATTCCTAATTCATTTAGAACTTCCTCATTAATGGTTACACCACCGAGAAGATAGGACTTTTCGTCAGTTTTAAATAATTGAACAAGATTATTTACATCAGTCTCCATATAAAGATGCTTACCAATTTTACAAACATTAAATGATAAAGTTTCATCTTCTTCTTCGTCTAAAGATACAAACTCATAACCGGAATTTGTTTTTTCAATTTTAGCCCCACTTTTTTCTCCTAGAACTTCAACATCATATTCTCCAACTAAGTAATCAGCTTGAATATGTTTTTCACATAAACTTGTTTGAAAAGTATCCACACATGAATGCAAGAAAACTGTAATAAATAAAAGACACAACAATCTCATTTTTTCTCCTTTGAAAATTTACTCCACCGGTATCATATGAGTCATAATTTGTATAAAAAATAGAACTTATGAGAATAAAACTGTCGTATATTATTCATATCATCATTCTATAGTTAATGAATGTGATTAGAATTCTAAAAGGTCTAATTACAAAGATTTACTCTTCCAACAAAATTCGAATTTGCCGCTCAATTTCTTGATTAAAGTCTTGGTCTCCGAATAAAGACGGGTCAACAAGTTTATGCTCACTAACGATATTCATGGTATGATCAATTTTACCTGAAAGATCAATGAGAAGTTTTCGAACCCAATCATCCTTATAAGCTAGGTACTGCATAATCTCATTTCGATTAATTTCCACCACGGAGGAATCCTCCATGGCCAAAGCAGTATAAAAATATTCATCGCTGGTAAGAACGCAATCTGCTCCTACGATCCCTTTCGACTTTTCATATCCAACTGGAATAATTTTTTTTTCATTTGTTTTAAATAGACAGATTTCTCCACGCTTTACGAGGAAAAATGAAGAAACTTTTTCACCTTGAATAAATAAGAACTCACCTTTTTTAACTACATTATTATTGTTGTTCCCGCCACCAAATGATAATTCGATCTCGGCCATAACAAACTCTCCTTAGTTATCCTAGGCTCTTAAGCCTAGAATTGTCCCATACCTCAATCCTCGAGTTGAAACAACATATGTGTCACAGTTTAGTTCATTACTAAAAAAAAGAGAAATTAAAATTCCAGCAACAATAGTACTTGATCGTTTTCCTAGGATTGGATATTTTTTCTTTATTTCCTCAGGATTCAATGTATGAACTTTCAGTAAAAGTTCTTGGAGTATTTCCGAACTCAATTCAAAGCTATTAATTTTTTCTTCTGAAAACTCATCTAATTCTAATTTCATCATGGCCAATGAAGTCATCGTTCCCGCAATACCAATTATTTTAGGAGCAACAAAATGTTGTAAGGAAAAGCCCCGAATACTCTTTTTAATTATATCTGCAGATTCATTCTTAAGATCTTGAATGGCATAATCATAATATTTCCCCAGTTTTTCCGTTAATCGAACGACCCCTATAGGTAAAGATATACTTTCTTTAAGAGAGAAAGGATCTTTTTCACATCGAATAAACTCAGTTGAAGCTCCTCCGATATCCATTAAAAATTGATCTTCCTCATTAGGCTCCTCTGAGTTTAGCAATACCCCTTTTGCTGAATAAAAAGCTTCTTCCTCCCCGGATATGATTTTCACATGCAAACCTAGTTCATCAAATATTTTTTTATAAAAACTAGGTGCGTTCGTAGAAACACGACTGGCCTCAGTCGCTGTAACAACAACTTCATTTAATGGAACTTGATGAGATTCTATATCTGAGGCATATTCTTTTAAAGCAATATATGATTCACCCATACTCTCTTCTGAGAATTTATTCGTCTGATCGATTCCTTTACCCAAACTAGTAACATAACTTTTTTCTAATATTGGATGACAACTTTTACCTTTAACCTCTGCAATCAGTAATAAGATAGAATTTGAACCTATATCAATACTCGCTCTATACATTATTTAAAATCTTATTAAGTTTAGGATAAAAAGGTTGATGAAATAAACCTTTTTCATTAACAATCGCATGGATAAATTTATTATCGGTTATATCAAAGCTAGGATTAAAAGTTTCAGACTCGTAAGGAGAGATCTGCACACCTTTGATTTGACTAATTTCTTCTTTCGGACGAAGTTCAATTTCGATTTCATCACCTGAGTACATTTTATTATCAAATGATGAAACTGGGGCAACAACATATAAAGGAACTCCATAATAAGATGACATTAAACCCAAGTTTGATGTTCCTACCTTATTAGCTGTATCTCCATTAAGTGTAATTCTATCTGCACCAACAAAAATTGCGTCTATTTGTCGACTTCTTAATAAATAGTTCACAGAACCTTCAACAATAATTTTATGAGGAATATTATTTTCAGCCAGTTCAAATGCAGTCAAACGTGAACCTTGCAAGTAAGGCCGTGTTTCAGAAACAAAAACATTATTGATAAGATTATTCTTTGCTAAATACTCAATAGAACCCAATGCTGTTCCAAGCGCGCCACAGGCTAATCGGCCAGTATTACAATGGGTAAGAATGTTGTATTTTTCTCGCCCTTTCACATGAGCTTTAAGATCTTTTTCTATTTGCTGAGCACAAAAGGTATTATCTTTTTCCAATTGATCCATTTTATTTAAGCCAAATTGCGATAATTTATCTCTGACCTCTGTAATTGAAGGGTTATTTAACTGTGATAAATACTTTAAAGATTCATCTAATTCAAAAGCTAAATTAACGGCAGTTGGCCTCGCTGTGTTTAAGTAGTTTGCTGCTTGAACAAACTTTTCGAAATCATATGACTCTTGATTATAGGCAAAAACTACAAGTGAATATATAGCGGTAAAACCAATAAGCGGGGCACCTCTCGTTACCATTGCCTTGATCGCATAATGACAGTCTTCAATATTACCACAAACAAATGTACTTTTGCTATGTGGTAAAAACCTTTGATCAATTAAACTTAACTTACCATTACTAAAAGAAATTATTTCATTTCGATTCATAAAACGACCTTTGATTTAGATGACTACAATTACAGATCTACCACGCTCGTGATAAAAAAAAAACTAGAAGAAGAATGAAAAGAAAAATTTATTTAAATAAACCCTTAAGGGCTTTTTTAGCTTTATCTTCTAACTTTTTCTTCTCTTTCTTAGCCGCTTTTTTAGCTTTTCGCTCTAGCTCTTTTTTCTTCTTATCAGCTGCTTTTTTAGCTTTTCGCTCTAGCTCTTTTTTCTTCTTTGCTGCAGCTGCTTTTAATTTCGCTTCAGCTTCTTTCTTCTTGGCTTTAAATTGATTTTTTAGAAATTCACCTGCAAGTTTATCAATTGTATAGTTATGATCTGGTAAGATAACAAAACCATTCCCAATTAACCTAATCGGTAGTGTATCTTTACCTACTGCTTTAAGATGCGGAGTTAATTGACCGGTCTTATCTTTATATTCTAAGTCAACTAGCGAAGGATCCGTTTCTTTCATAGAAACCTTACCTTTACCTTTAACCTCTAAAGTTTTAGGAGGACCAATAAACTCTAATTTTTCGATTTTAATTCTTTTTTCAGAAGCATTTCCTTTAAAAGCAAAAGTATCAAATTTATCAGATAGAATTAGATCTTCCTTTTTAACCTTACCTTTAAGTAAATCAACTTTATCAATCAATGGCATAATAAATTGAGCTAAATCTAGATCCTTAAATGCACCCTTAACAGCGCTTACATCTGAATTAATATTATATCTTAACCCAGAGCTCATTAATTGAACCTTCCCATCAATTTGTCCATGGAAAAACCCAGAAACACCACCCAGCATAGGGGGTAAAAATGCTCCAAAAGAGTTAAAGTTAATATTCTTAAGGTTTACTTTGAAGTCACTATCTATATTTTTAGTATCTTTAATAAGAGTATTAAAACCAACTGACCCCTTCCCTGCACCTATTCCAAAATTAAAGAATTCAGAGTTTGCTTTATTTTTATTAGCTAAAATTTTAGCATCCAAGTTAAATAGCTCATCTCCTATAAAAAACTGATTAAATTTTATATTTGTCGTTATTTTTGGAAGACTAATTTTCTCTCCAGGAGTGTTATCAATCGGGGCCGGTGTCGTATTGTCTGAACCAGCTTGATTATTACCAGATGACTTCTCTTGAGCTTTTCCTGCGCCCTTCTTTCCGCCATAAAGCATTTTTTGAATAAAGACCTTTCTTAATCGTAGGTTTGATCCATCAATATCTACAAGTATGGGTGAAAGCTTATCTAATTCGAAGCTTTGATTTAAAGGGTCAACCTCTGTACTAACTTTAGTTATGATGACACCTTCAAATCCTTCAGTTTTAACTTCAGACACTACATTTTTTCCTTTCAAACTCACCATTAGTGAGTTAGAGAATTTTTGTCCCATAATGTTTTCGAGTAAAACCGGTTTCGTCATTTCAATCTTTAAATTAGGATTTATTTTCATGGGCTCAAGGTTCACTTGAACACTACCTTTCGTTTGTATCACTGAACCTTGAAAGTTAATTTGTTTTAATTGCTCTACCATCTCGGGTGGTAAATATCCTGCTACTTTGTTCAAGTGAAGAGATGAAGAAAAGTCTCTAACTTCGACATTTTTATTTTTTAAATCGACGTTAAATTTTAAATCAAGTAAGTCATCGAGGCTTGATTTAATATCAGCAAAAATAGATCCATCAGGATTAATTTTTAATTTAATATTCTGCTTAACATTCGGAATCTTAAACTCCAAACCAGTCAGACTCGTTTTTGATATATCCACTTTGATTGAAGTCTCAATAATTTTCTTCTTTAAGAATTGAGGAATATCAACCTGCCCTATAACAAGAAGAGAGGTTTTAAGCATTTGAGAATCTGATAAATTAAAATTGATATCTGAAGCAATTTCAAAAGCGGTCGTGCTTTCAAGATTAATATCCTTTACCAAAAATTTCGAAATATTTACGGTGGAAGATTTTTGTTTTAAAGGAGTATAAAAAAGTTGGATATCATCAAAACGAACGTTTATTTTAGATTTCTTTATCAAAGGAGGTAATTCAAACTTCCCATCATCTTCACTTTGTGAATTGGAAGAGTCTTTCTTCTCCGAATCATTATTTGAGTCAGAAGTTATAGTTTGGTTTGTGTCAACTTTATCTTTTCTTTTTAGTGCCAAAGACCAATTATCTGATTTTTGAGAAAGTTGCTTATAGTGCATTTCCGGGGAAGAAACATTCACTTCAAGATTCCCTCCATTGGTCAAAATCGCCAGAATTGGAATGCTTACGTTTACTTCATGAACATTAAATAGTTTCTCTCCTGATTTTTTTAGGGTTAAATTAAAATCTTTGAGATTAACCTTGATCGTTGGAAAGATTGAATAATCAATTTCATTAATTTCTAGTTTAGTCTCAGGAAGCTCACTTTCGACAACTTCTATCAATTTTTGCTTTATTAATTCAGGTTTTATAACCGTTGAGACATAGAAATAAACTCCTCCTAGACAAACTAAGAACAATCCAAATAGAAAACCGAGAATTTTAACTTTTTTACTCATTTATTTATCACCATATTTTGAAAAAGATTAATTTATTTTCCTAAACCATCCAGAGATTTACATTTGCTCAATTGGTGCAAACTTTACCATAAACTTCTTTTTAGTACCGTTTTTAAATTTTATTAGGATTTTTTCATTTTGCCCAGTTCCCTCTGCAGAAAGAACAACACCTTCACCATACAACCCATGTTTAACTATATTTCCTTTGCAATAAGTTGAATTTGTCAGCGAAGAGCTACTTATTGTTTTTTTATTTTTCTTAGTTGAAGGTTGAGTAAATATTTTCGCAGAATTATAACTCTTCTTCTGGTATTGGGGAGTTTGATCAAACTCATCAAATGAATCATCAGAATACTGGCTTACTTGACTATAATTATCTTCATAAGCTTCTGCTTTTCCATGATATTTCAAGTGTTTGAGATCTTTTGGAATCTCATCAATAAATCTAGATGGGCCATTAAATTTAATTTGCCCGAACAACATCCGACCTAAAGCGTAAGATATGGTTAATTCTTTCATGGCCCTAGTCATAGCAACATAGAAAAGCCTACGCTCTTCTTCGATACCCTTTTCACCTGAATCCATACTTTTATAACTAGGAAAAACATTTTCTTCGGTAGCAACTACAAACACATAAGGGTACTCCAGCCCTTTTGCCCCATGTACCGTCATTAACGAAACCGAACCTCTCTTATTGCCATTTTCACCATCCTCATCAAAGTCCTCATTAGCCGTTGTATCTAAGGTGACTGTCTCCAAATAATTATCAAGAGTTCCTTGAGATCCATGGTCTTTTTCAAATTGTTTTATACTACTGACGAGTTCTTCGAGATTTTCGATTCGATTTAGGGATTCAACATTTTTCTCTGCATAAAGAGACTCTGAATAGCCCGAATAAGACAAAATATACTCTACTATTTTTGAAGGAGCCATTTTATCATCATTCATGACTTGTGATTCATGAAAGAGCTCTAACAAAAGTGATAGAGAGGATTTAACCTTAGTTGAAAGGGATAAATGTGAATAATTTTTGGGGTTATTAACTATCTCACTTATCACCTCATAGAGAGATAAGTTCTGTGAGATGGCCTCATCTTCAATTTTTCTAATTGTCCTGGCACCAATCCCCCTCGTTGGAGTATTGATAATCCTAGTTAATGAAAGAGAATCTTTTTCATTAATCACAACTTTTAAATAGCTGAGAATATCCTTAATCTCTTTTCGTTCATAGAACTTAATGCCGGCAACAATCCTATAGGGAATCTTAAAAGATCTCAACTCATCTTCAAAGATACGTGCAGAATAGTTATTTCGATAAAAAAGAGCTATGTCAGATGGTTTGACATTATGCTCATTAACTAATTGAGACATGCGATCAACCACATACTTTGCTTCTACCTTGTCATCACTGCATTCTACAATTTCGATGTCACTACCCTCTTCATTGGCAGTCCACATCTTTTTTCCCTTTCGCTCTTGATTAAAATCAATCACGGCAGAAGCGGCTTTGATAATATTTTTACTGGTACGATAATTTTGTTCTAATTTAAAGATTCTTGCCTCGGGATAATCTTTTTCAAAATCAAGAATATTCCGAATATCAGCTCCTCTCCAGCTATAAATGGACTGATCCTCATCCCCTACAACACACAAATTCTTATGGTGTTCCGATAGCAAACTGACAAGTTTATATTGGGCTCGATTTGTATCTTGATACTCATCTACCAAAACATACTCATATCTTCTTTGATAAACCTGTAATACTTTTGGAAATTCTTGAAACAATTGTATAACCGAGCAAATTAATCCACCGAAGTCAGTAGCATTTGATCTGTGCATTTGCTTTTCATATTCATTAAAGTATTCAATCCAAGGATTACTCACAAGCTCTTCCAGCTCTTTATCAAAAGACTCTTTCGCTTGTTCCATATAATGACCAGAGTTTTTTAATGCTTGGATAAAGTAATGCAAGTCTGAAGGAATAATATCTTTTTGGGAGATACCCTGCGCACCTAAAATATTTTTGATTAGAGATTTAGACTCCCCATCATCATAAATACTAAATGACCTGCTAAGGCCGATATAGGTTGCTTCACTGCGGAGAAGTCGAGCGCAAAATGAATGGAAAGTTGTTACCATTAACTGCCCTTCTGGAACATTTAAGGCTTCTGACAAACGTGAGCGCATTTCTTTAGCTGCTTTATTAGAAAATGTTAGAGCTAGAATCTTGTAAGCACTCACTTTTTTTTCCTGAATTAAATATTGAATTCTGGAAACTAAAGTTCTAGTTTTTCCTGAACCTGCTCCGGCCAAAACCATAGATGGCCCATTCACATTTTCGACCACTGCCTTCTGATCATCATTAAGAAAACTTAAATCCATTATGTGTGTCCTTACGGTTATTCTACGGTTACAGACTTAGCTAAATTTCGAGGCTTATCAATATCTGTCCCCTTTAATTTTGCAATATAGTAAGAGAGAAGTTGTGAAATTACATTTGAGTAAACACCTGTTAAAAACTCTAAATTTGAGAAATCTAACCGAATAAATTCATCTGAAATTCTCTCTAATTCAGAGTTACTCTTATCCCCAATTGTTACGATAAAACCTTGTCTCGCTTTAATTTCTTGTACGTTTGATATGGTTTTATCGATTAAGTTAGGTGGACAGAATGCTACATTCACCATGGTGTCATCGATAAGAGCAATCGGTCCATGCTTTAACTCTCCAGAGGCATAACCTTCTGCGTGTACATAAGCAATTTCCTTCAACTTTAAAGCTCCTTCTAAGGCAATAGGAAAATGATTTCCCCGACCTGTGAATAAAAATCCTTGATGACGGTAAATTGATGATGCTACATTTTGGATAATATCTGTTGATTGAAGGATATGATCAATTCGTTCAACAAGAACATGAGTTTCTGATAGAATCTGTTCATCAGAAAAATTTTCTAATTTTGCACTAAAGAGAAACCCCATCAAGCACATCTGTGTAAACGCTTTCGTTGAAGCAACACCAATTTCGGGACCGGCTTTTATTAATAAATTGTTATCTACTTCTCTATATAAAGTGGAACCTTCTACATTTAAGATTGATAACGTTTTAACTCCATTCACTTTGCAGAGTTCTAGTGAAGCTAAAGTATCTGCTGTTTCTCCAGATTGACTGATAAAAATAGTCAGATCACCTGAGTTTAGAATTGGGTTCTGATAACGAAATTCAGAAGCCAAATAGACATTTGTTGGAATTCGGTTAATATCCTCTAAGAATCCTTTTATCACTAGCCCAGCATAATAGGCTGTCCCGCAAGCCATAATATGAATCATCTTCGGTCTTGTTTTAGTCACTTTCTTTAATATTTCTATACCTATTTCATCGTTTAGATAAAAGTCTGTTAACTTCCTGATGAGAATTGGCTGTTCAAAAACTTCTTTGAGCATATAGTGTTCAAATTGTCCTTTTTTTGAAACTTCTAGATTCTTAGAGCTTTCTTGTAACCGATAGCGGGGGGATTCTTGCCCATGCAGTTCATAAAAATTAATGGATGTTTCTCCGCTAGAAAGTTCAATTTTTGTAATAACATTATCTTCTGGAAAATAGATTCGATCTGCAAAACCAACTAGAGCATAGGGGTCTGAAGAAATAAATCCTTCTGTAATGTTTTCAGAAAGCCCACACACAATAGGCGCACTTTTCTTAACACAATAAATAGCATTTTCTTTTGTATTCATTAAAACGAAGGCAGAGTTTCCTCTGACTGATTCAAATGCTTCCCCAATAGCGTGAAGAAAGTTATTATTTTTTTTAAAGTAATAATCAAGTAAAGCTAAAAAAACTTCTGAGTCTGTTTCAGATTGATAGTTAAAAGTATGCTTCTCCTTCATCAAAAACTCTTTTAATTCTTGAGAGTTTTCAATAATCCCATTATGAACGATAGAATAATCACTGGTTGCATGTGGGTGAGCATTAAAATCATTCACCTCACCGTGAGTAGCCCACCGTGTATGGCCAATACCTCGGTGAGATTGAATTTTTTTCTTTTTCAATAGTGACTTGAGGTTATTAAGCTTACCCTCTTTTTTATAAATTTCGAGTTCATCATTTTCGATTAAACTAACACCAGCTGAATCATATCCTCGATACTCTAGGCGAGTTAAACCTTCTAAAATAACATCTGTGCTATTTCGAGACCCCAGATATCCTACAATTCCACACATTTTTTATCCTTTTATTTCTTTTTATTTTTAATGAATTTTTTCGCCATACCCTCTTTGGTTACTTGCCTTTCTCGAGCAATTGCAAAGGCACCATCAGGCACATTCTTATTTATGGTCGATCCTGAACCGACATAAGCATCATTTCCTATATCAACAGGAGCTACCATCTGAACATCAGACCCAATAAAGCTGTTTTTTCCAATTTTAGTTAAATGCTTATTTGCTCCATCATAATTACAAGTTATAAACCCACAACCAATATTTGTTTCTTCTCCAATTTCCGCATCTCCAACATAACTCAAATGACTAACTTTACTCCCCTTATCTAACTTGGCTTTTTTTATTTCAACAAAATTTCCAACTTTGCATTCTTCTCCAATGTTAGCTCCTGGCCTTAACCGTGCATAAGGACCAATCGCTGCCTTATTATTAACTTCTGCTTTTTCTAAATAAGAATAGGCTAAGACTTTTACAGAATTACCCACTTTTGAGTTATTGATAACACATCCATCTTCTATTATTGAATTAATTCCAATAGAAGTAAGTCCAGATAAACGCACATTTGGATAAAGAATCGTTCCTTCAGACAAACACACACTGGGTTCAATAATGGTTCTTTGAGGATCGATTATGTCCACTCCTTGATCCATCCAGAAAGAATTGAGCCGTTGAATTAAAACAGATCGAACCTGTGAAAGTTGAGCTAAAGTATTTATCCCCGAAAAAGATAAAGTTTTTTCGAAGTTGCAATATGCTATATTTGACTGTCCTGAAAATAAATCCGTTAAATAAAATTCTCCTGCAGCATTTTCACTCTTAATCTTCTCAATATGAGAAAAGAGGTAACTCGCTTTCACAATATATAATCCAGAATTCACTTCATTTACGAGCGCTTGCTCAGGAGTACTATCTTTTTGCTCAATAATCTGGGTCGCCTCTTCACTTCTTATAATTCGACCATAACCATGAGGATTATCCGTTTCAAAAGTTGCAACCACTGCATTTGAATCACTCTTTGAGATCTCGTGATAAAGTCTTTCAAAGATTTCACTCTTTAATAAAGGAGTATCCCCGCACATTATGATGACATAATCTAGTTTTTTATAATGTTCAAATTGATAAATAAATGTTTTGACCGCATGGCCAGTTCCAAGCTGTTGTTCTTGAGTTGCAAAATTAATTTTTTTCAGATGGTTCCATTCGCCTTTCAGATGCTCTTGAAGTAATTCTTTCTGATGACCTACAACTAATCCATATTCAAATTGATTTATTTTTTCAGAAAATTTATTAAGCTCTGCACCTATGTAATCTATGACCTTTTTCCCCAACAAAGGAGCCATTACTTTAGGCACATCAGACTTAAAACGAGTCCCTTTACCAGCTGCGAGTATTATCGAGCCAATGGAGCAATCTTTCATATTTTTTACCCTTTGCACAATAGGAGGAAATTCATTCTTGAATAAAAAAAAGAACAATAATACCTTATTTTTTCAACCTATTAGAGCTTTCAACCTTAAATTGAAAATATAACTGATCTTTAGTGTTTTTGACAGTCTTTCTTAGCCTAAAGCCCGACCCAAATAGGTCAACATTACCTTGAATTACCACAAGTTACCTTATTCGCTTTGATGAAATTTTCTGAAAAAACCACTAAGGCGAAAGTTTAAAATGACGATACCTTCTTAAGAACTTGATGAAATAGTGAAGAATTGAGTCTAAATGTTGAAGGAGCATAGCATGGTCACTAACTACGACGGAGAAAACATCGAATTCAAGGAAGAGCTTCCGCTTCTCCCCATAAGAGATCTCGTTGTTTACCCCTATATGATTCTGCCTTTATTTGTGGGGCGAGAATCGAGCATAAAAGCTGTTAATTACGCACTAGAAAAAACAGACCGGCTAATCCTGCTTTCATCTCAAAAAGATATTCAAGCAGAGTCACCTACTCCAGATGAAATTTACAAGACTGGAACAGTGGCCATGATTATGAGAATGAGAAAACTTCCAGATGGAAGAGTCAAAATTCTTATACAAGGGCTAACCAAAGCAACCATTACAAACTTTCAACAAACTGCGCCTTTTTATAAAGTTAAAGCTCAGAAAATTGATATGGTTAAACCAAAGGAAACAACTTCTCAGATTGAAGCGGTCATTCGGACGGTTAAAGAAAATTTAGAAAAAGTCATCTCACTGGGGAAAGTTTTATCTCCAGATATATTAATGATACTTGAAGATATTAATGAGGCTGGACGTCTCTCAGATTTAATTGCTTCCAACTTGAATTTAAGAGTTGCAGAAGCACAAATGATTCTAGAGACCCAAAATCCAGTTGAAAGAATAACTCGGATCAATGAAATTCTGGTTCGTGAATTAGAAATTCTACACATGCAATCTCAGATTAAGAATAATGCACGAGATGAGTTAAACAAAAATCAAAAAGAAGTTTTTCTAAGAGAGCAAATTAAGGCTATCAAATCAGAGTTGGGCGAAGAAGAGAAACAAGATGAGTTCACTGAACTAAGAGATAAAATTTATTCAAAAAATATGACAGAAGAGGCAGAAAAAGAAGCCTTAAAACAATTAGCTCGTTTAGAAAGAATGCATCCAGACTCTAGTGAATCAAGTATACTTCGCACTTATTTAGACTGGATGGTCGATCTTCCCTGGGGAGAGCAATCTGAAGAAAAAACTGATCTCACCTATGCCAAAGGCGTATTAGATGAAGATCATTATGAATTAGAAAAAATAAAAGAGAGAATTTTAGAATATTTAGCTGTGAGAAGCTTGAAAGGTGGCTCACTTAAGGGACCAATCCTTTGTTTCTCAGGACCTCCTGGTGTGGGAAAAACCTCACTCGGAAAGTCTATTGCAAAAGCCACAGGAAGAGAGTTTGTAAGAATTTCTCTCGGCGGTGTAAAAGACGAATCTGAAATAAGAGGTCATAGGCGAACATATGTGGGTGCTATGCCTGGTCGTTTTTTACAAGGCATGAAACAAGCTAAAACTTCCAATCCAGTCATCATGCTGGACGAAGTGGATAAGTTAGGATCTGACTATCGTGGAGATCCCGCATCAGCTCTCTTAGAAGTTCTCGATCCAGAACAAAATAATACATTCCGTGATCATTACTTAAATGTTGCTTATGACTTGTCCAATGTCATGTTCATTGCGACAGCAAATATCTTAGATTCAATCCCAGGACCACTTCGAGATAGAATGGAAGTGATTAATTTATCCGGTTATAGCATGGAAGAAAAATTAGTTATATCTAAAAAATATCTTCTTCCAAAGCAAATGGAAGAAAATGGTGTTACTAGAGAAAACTTAGCGGTGGATGATGGCGCACTTGAAACTGTAATCTCTTCTTTTACTAGAGAGGCCGGAGTGAGAAACCTAGAGAGACAAATTGGATCTCTTTGTCGAAAAGTTGCTAAAAAAATTGCTACTGGTGAAACTGAGAAAACACATATTATTACGGATACGGTTTATGACTTACTTGGACCAGCTCAATTCAACAAAGAAGATGAGAAAGAATTTGATGAAGTAGGTGTGGCAACAGGCTTAGCTTGGACTAGCGTAGGAGGAGAAATTCTCTATGTCGAAGCGACTAAGATGAAAGGAAAAGGGATTACCTTGACCGGTCAACTTGGCGAAGTCATGAAAGAGTCTGCTCAAGCGGCTATGGGGTTTATCCGTGCAAATTCAGAAGATCTCGGTATCGATGATGAAGTATTTGAAAATTTTGAGGTACATATACACTTACCTGCTGGGGCCATCCCTAAAGATGGACCGAGTGCTGGAATTACTTTGGCCACAACGATAGTGAGTGTTTTAACAAATTCTCTTGTGAGTAAAGACATTGCCATGACGGGTGAAATAACTCTAACTGGAAAAGTTCTTCCAATTGGCGGGCTTAAAGAAAAAGCTTTAGCCGCGATGAGAGCTGGAATTGAAACAGTGATTATACCTTGGAAAAATCAAAAAGACCTCGTTGAGATTCCCGAAGAATACCGCAAAAAAATTAACTTCGTGCCAGTAAAGAATTTTCGTGAAGTTATTTCCATCGCGCTCCTGGATTGGGAAGCACCTAAGTCCAAGAATAAAGCAAAAAAATCAAGTAAAGGAACAAATAAAACAAGTTCAATTGCAGCTTAAATTCGCTAGTTTTTTATATTATTTTAAAGCAATACTTTACTTAAAAGGTCAGTCACCCTTTTTACCATATTGAGAAATATCCCATAATTGATTAAAATATAAAGAAGGAAAGGGAATTCCTATGAATAAAGATGAATGTGGCATTATGATCGTAGATGACTCTGATTTTTCAAGAAATCAGATTTCAAGAATTGTAGACGAACTTGGCTATCGAGTTGTTGGAGAAGCAAGTCATGCCAAAGAAGCGATTAAACTTGTTTCGCTCAAGAAGCCAAAAATTGTAATCATCGATGTTATCATGCCAGAAATTAGTGGGATTGAGCTTGCTGAATCAATAACTGAAAACTTCAAAGATGTTCGGCTTATTCTCATCTCGTCTCTAGCACAAGATAATATTATTATTGATGCGATTGGGGCCGGAGCAAATGACTTTATTCAAAAGCCAATTACACCACAAATTTTAGAAAACTCTTTGGAGAAGCAAAGAGAATCTTTTAGCTCCACTGATGGCTAGAGTCGAAAACAAAGGAGGTCTCATGGAAGAGGCAAGACCACGAAAACAAATTATTGAGAAATCATCACAAGCACCTGTCTCCTTTCTTGAATCCTTTCCGGCTAAGCTCGACCTTTTCAGCCAAGTTCATTTAATAAAACTAAGCTCTACTTTTGAGAGCTATAAACAATACCAAGTTCCCAAGAATCATTTATGCTATGCCTTTAAACTAGATGGTGAGTTAAAAGGGTCCGTTATCGGTATGCTAAATTTTCAAAATAGTAAACTTCCGGATCAAGTCCTGAGTAATTTAAAAAACGTTTTTACTGAATCTTTAAATGTTCTTCTAGGGAAATTTTTAACTAATCTTGAAGAGTCTAATAATATTATGGCAACACTATCAGCGCCTAAAGATTTGAATAATTACAAAATTTTTCCTGAATA
>JAOHMI010000002.1 GCA_028101965.1 Bacteriovoracaceae bacterium | reverse complement strand
TCATCACCTAACAGAAGACTAAAGTAATTTAAGTTATCTTTCTGTTTTAAATAACTTAAAAAGTGAGATTTAAACAGTCGAACTTCATCGTAGGCATTTCCTCCCTTCGGAAAATTACGATTTGACTTAAAAACTTTCTCAAAAACTTTGTTATTTAACATCATTGTGATGATATCTTCTTGCTTAAATTTTTTACTTAAATCGACCATGTCGCTTATTGTGTTGTTCAAACAATATTCAACTTCTTTATTTGCCGGATACCTTGTATCTTCTGAAGCACTTCCGTCTTCAACTGATTTTTTAAATGGTACGATTTGATTAAATAAGCTCTCTAAATGAACTAAGAACCGAGCCACACTCCCTTCTTTTGGATCATACCCATAATGAACTTTTGTCCCTCGCATAGTATTTATAACATCGCAAAAACTAGTTCCATTATTTAAGAGCTCAAAAGTAGTAAACTGAGATGTTTCTCCTTTTCGTCTATGATAGCCAACAGCAATCTCTTCAGACAAAAGTTTACTTACTCTTGGTCTATTTGGGTTTGAATTAATCTCGTGAACTTTAAGGATACTACTCGTTTGAAAAACACAGGTGCCAAAATCAAGTTGATCTTTAATCCCTTCACTTGCGAGAGTTTGCCCTGGATCAGTTAAATTCAACCCACTTTCACAAGAAAGAGTGGGAATGATTCCTTCTTTTGCGTTAATAGATTGAAGTAGAACAATGCCTAAATATAAATAAAAATACTTCATATAATCGTTTATCGGAATAATTAGTTTTAAAAATAATTAATAAATATTGTTAATTTACTAATATATAAAATTGGAGGCATTATAAAAAACAACTATTTAAATATCACAGAAGATCAGTCAATTAAAATATATTTATAAATTTTGGTAAAGTAAGCTCTGAAGGGCCTTCAACTTCTTTATCAAAATTCTTTGAACTTTTCTCAACATTAAAGTTTAATGTTTTTATGCCCATTCCAATGGCATGATCAATCAAACCTGCGGCAGGATAAACTTCGGCGCTGGTTCCCACACTAATAAATAAATGAGATTTCTCTAACAGTTCCAATACTTCATTAAAGTATTTAACGGATTCACCAAACCACACAATATCAGGTCTCCAAAAATTGTATTCTTCTTTCTTAATATCACCAATTTGCTTTCGTCTCTTTTCCCCAAAAACTTCTCGCGCGTACCGAAGCTCACCATGCAAATGATATGTATTAACTGAACCAGCTCGTTCGTGCAAATCATCCACATTTTGTGTGGCTAAAGTAAAATTTTTTGGAAATAGTTTTTCTAATTCTGCTAGAGCAAAGTGGCCAGAGTTTGGCCGCACAGATTTAAGCTGCTCTCGTCGCTTATTGTAAAACTCTTGGACCAAGGCAGGATTTCGATTGTACCCATCAATGGAGCAAACTTCCTGAACATCATACTCTTCCCATAATCCACCCGATTCACGAAAGGTTTTTAATCCAGATGATTTAGACAATCCTGCTCCACAAAAAACAAATATAGAGAAATCGTCTCCCCATTTTTCTCTTAAAGGAGTGATGGATTCTTGAAAGAAACTTTGTAACTCTTTTTTACTATCCATAATTCTTTAACATCAAAGCTAAGCTAACCCCTAGAAATGTCCCAATACTGTACCCAAATAGTCCAGTAGTAATTCCGGCAATTAATAATTTTTGATTATTTAACCTTTCGGCCACTGGGCCTATAAAAGGAGGCCCAAACAGACATGCAGTAGAGGTAATAATGGCCGTCTCAAAGGGGATTTTGCACAGAAAGCAAATAAAAAGATGCAAAAACAATGAACCAAAAAGAACAATTGCAACAACGATGAATAAATTATCAAGAGATTGAACTAATTTATTAATGTTGGCCAATGAACCCATAGTAAAACAGAAAACGTACAATAAATATTGACCGAGAAGAAAACTTTCACACTGCTGGCTTAACTTTTTATGAAAAGATAATCCAATCCCAAGTACACTACTAATACAAATAAAAAATATAAAATTTAATTTTCCAAAGAAGAGCTGACTTAACCCAAATGCAATTCCTAATGCGAGAACTGCGAGGACCAAAAAAAGAATAAAGTTTATTAATCGCTGTTTAAGTGGCCCTCTACTTTCATGAAGGTTGTCATAATTAAAGCATTCATCTTTATTAAGATTAGTTTTGGAAAGAAATTTCATTCCCAGTGGAACAAAAACACTCAAGATTAAAAAAATCATTAACCCGCCACCCAGAAGATCGAGTGCATTCATTTTAATAAATAAAGTAGGATCGACTTCGAGTGCAATTGCAATAGCAGACATATTTGGAGAGCCTCCAGTATAAACTCCAATGAGCATCCCGCAAACTTGCCAAAGATTTTCTATTTTTCCCTGATATAAAATGAAAGTTAGGATAGTCATGAAGACGACCGAACTTAAAGAAATTATAAAAGAGAATACAACTTGCTTTGACTCTTTTATAAAACTAATGATCTTAGATTGAATAAGTAAAAGAGGAATCGACAAAGCAACACAAGCCTCGAAGAGTGGCGTTGCTACATCCTCATGAGAGAAGTCCTGAAAAAAGACATTTCCAATCAATAATCCTAAAATATAGCAAAGAACCACAACTGATATTTTTTTAATTATCTTGTATTTATCTTTAAATAGATCCAGCCCAAAAGGAATGGCAAAACAAGAAAAGACAAACAAGCTAAGTTTAAATGTCATCACTTCTTAACCAAAGAATCTTAAGAATAATCGCATAAAGAAATTTGGTCTTGTGGAAGATTCATCAACGGCTTTTGGTTCCGCCGCGTACATTTCTTCTACAATTTTTAACACATTCTCTTTAACCATTTTTCTAAAGGGAACCTTGGCCAGCACACCATACATAGGTGCATTTCCTTGGAACTTTAAATTTGGATTGGCCTGAACTTTTTGAATCGATACTTTTAAATCATTCACAAATTCATCCATCACTTGTAAATGATTTGGCATCAAAGTTAAGTGAATACCATTTGGATTTTGGATTCGATCAAAGTGCCATCCCAGTTCGTTCATTTGATCACTAATGGCAAAAATATCACAATTTTTATCACTACTTCCAATGGCGATACAACTGGCCAGAGGCTTTCCAAAAATAAATAACTCTGGCATCTCAGCTATTTTTTCCTCAAGCATATTTTTAGCTTCAATAATTTGCTGAGTATAATTCATATAACCTTCCTCTCCTAAAGAGAGAAGGGTTGCATAAGTCGTGGCAATAGCCCCACCTGGTCTTGAGCCAGGTATGGTTGGGGAAACATACACTCCGCCTGGCCATTCAGTGGAAACAAAAAACTGGTACTTCATTAAATTCATTGAACGATATAAAAGTAGGGAGGCTCCCTTAGGAGCAACATAGCCATACTTGTGCAGATCTGCCGAAATACTGGTCACTCCTGGAACTCTAAAGTCCCAGTGGGGAATCTCATTTCCTAATTTCTCCATCCAAGGAAGAATAAATCCACCGACACAGCCATCCACGTGAAGAGGTATATTTTTTTTCTCCAACTGTGGTCCTAGTTCAAATATGGGATCAATGCTTCCGTGAGGATATTGTGGGGCAGATAAAACCACCATGATGGTGTTGCGATCAATGGCCTCTAGAAGCTTTTTTTGATTGACTCGGAAATCATCATCCATATCAATCACTTTATATTTAATGTCAAAATAATTAGCCGCTTTTTCAAAAGCCACATGGGCAGATTTTGAAACAATCATATTGGGCTTTTTAATTTTTTTAAGCTTTTTACCAATTTCCTTATAAGTTTTTACGGCCAGAAGGATACTTTCGGTACCTCCTGTGGTTAAACTTCCTACGGCATCTTTAGGTGAATTAAAAAGAGGTTTCACCTGTCGCAAAATCTTTTCTTCAATTTTTTTGATGCTCTTAAAGACAGTTGGGTTAAGATAATTTTCTTCAAAGTACAGATTGTATACTTTTTTAAGAAAATTTTCATGTTCATGATCTAAGTGATACACGAGGCACATGACTTTTCCGGAGCGAAAATCGAAATCATCTTTTTTCAAATCTGAGATTTCTGAAAATATTTTCTCTCGATCATAGCCTTGCTTCGGCATTTTTTCATCATTAAAGGAGCTCTCCTCCGTAACTGTTGCATTCATTTCCAAGGTCGCTTTTTGGGTTAAAGCTTCCGTTTCATTTTCATTTTTTGGTGTTTCTATTTCCATAGTTTACTTCCCCCATTGTGGGTTAATTATTTCTTCTTTACCGGCAGAATACCAGCGGGTCATAATTGATTGTCTTTGAGTAAAAAATTCAACACTGCTTGGCCCATGAGCTTTGATATCTCCAAAAAAGGAAGCTTTAGAACCACCAAAACTAAAAAAGGCCATAGGAGCAGGAACTCCAAGATTTATTCCAACCATGCTTGGATCTATTTCATTTACAAACTTTTGCATAGTGGAACCATTATTAGTAAATAATGAAGTTGTATTAGCATACTCTAATGAATTGATATTTTTAATGGCTTCATCCAGAGAATCCACTTTCATTAATCCAATCACAGGCCCAAAAATTTCCTTATGAGCAAACTCCATACCCATGGTTACGTTTTCAATTACTGTTGGATTAAGAAAGTAGCCTTTATCTTGTTGTATATTTTTTCTTCCATCAATTAAAAGAGTCGCTCCTTCATCCACTGCTTTTTGAATATCTTGAATAATTCGCTCTTTGGCTTGAGAGCTGATAACAGGACCAAGAGTGGTGTTAGGATCAATTCCATTGCCCACTTTGACTTTACCGATCTCTTCTAAAACTCTTTCTTTTAATTTGGTATAAGCTTGGTCTCCCACTGCAACTAAAACAGATCCAGCGAGACATCTTTCTCCAGCGCAACCATAGCATGAGTCTACCATGGCTTTTACTGACTGATTAAAATCTGCGTCAGCAGTAATTACCATATAATTCTTAGCACCACCAAGAGCTTGAACTCTTTTATATCCTTTATGGGCCATATCATAAACGAGCTTTGCCACCGGAGTTGAACCAACAAAATTAACACCGGCAATATCTGGATGTTGACATAAAGATTCGACCACATCTTTTCCACCGTGAACCATATTAATGACTCCTTTAGGAAAATCACATTGATCGATCAGTTCAAATATATATTGACTGGTTAAAGGAACTCGCTCTGAAGGTTTTAATATATAGGAATTTCCTGAAGCAACCGCAAATGGCCAAAACCAAAAAGGCACCATGGCCGGAAAGTTAAAGGGTGTTATCCCTGCAAAAACACCAAGGGAGCGGTGATAAAAGTTACTATCAATTCCCTTGGCAATTTGATTTTGGCAATCACCCATAATAAGGGTTGGCATGGATGTGGCCACTTCAACCATTTGAATACCACGCAAAAGATCCCCTTGCGCCTCTTTCATGGTCTTTCCATTTTCGGCCACAATAATTTTACTAATTTCGTGGGCATTTTGTTCTAATTTAGCTTTTAGCTCAAATAGTGGCTGGATCCGATCTATTGTGGGTGTATTTTTCCAAGAGGTAAAAGCCTCTTTAGCAGTTTTAACCGCAAGATTCACTTCATCATTTGTAGATAACGGAACATGAGCTATGACCTCTTCCGTAGCGGGATTTATCACTTCTTGTGTGGCTAAGTTTTTTGTTTCAATAAATTGTTTTCCCCAATAGTTTTTCAATGAATTTTCCACATTCACTCCTCATATTATGTCCAGCTAGATCGCTTGGGCGCAACGCGCAATATTAACATTTACTATGACAAGATTATGCCTAAAGAATTTTTGCTTGTAAAAAAGACAAGCAAAAATTTGTGATCTTGCCAGAGAAGAAAGGAATATGGGAGCGAAGAGAGTGAAACTAAGGAGTTCACCATTAAAAAAGCATTTATATACACCTTAACAACTCTGATATTAGCTTTAAGTTTTGTAGAAACTTATGCAACTGAATTTTCTCAGCTATGTGTGATGTGTGAAGGAAAGCAGCAGGAATGCTCCAGCTTTTGTCAGGGAACATTAATAGGAAATAAGATAATCACTTCTCAACATTGTGTTTTAAAGCCTCTATCATCTTATCAAAATAATGCCTATTTTCGCTGTGGAAAAAATAAATCTGAATACAGCTATTTTCTGATTAATAGTATTAATAAATTCTCCTCTAAAAATGATTTTTCTGAGTTCTCCTCCTATAACGAATTTCAAGAAAATGATTTGGCCACCGTTGAGGTCAAACCAGCTTATCACTACAGGCAAGAGGACCCTCGTTATTCATTTCAAAAAATCAAGCTATACGATTTCAGTGATAACAACTCACTAATTTCATTTTGGGGAAAAATTAACAAAAAGTTTCAAGTTCCAGAATACTTTCGAGAAAACTTTGACACTCTCAAACAAAATCATCGTTTACGCTCTAGTAAAAATAAAATCTATGAATTCAAAAAGCATTCTGTGGCCAAAGCCTATTTAAATAGAAAGAAATTAACTTGTTTTAGTTCTAAAAATCTTCATGAAATAAGAGCATCATCAACCATGAATGATCTTTATCCATTTACAGATAAGTTCCATTGGGGGGTTTTGTATCGTGATGGGGAAAACTACACTCAAGAAATCCAAGACATTCTTGAACAAAAAGAAAAACTTTTTCATACGGGATACTTGGCCTTACCTTACTTTATAAAAGATAGGATCTTACGCAGCAGCGACAGCGGGGGCTCATTTTTTTGTAGCCTGGATAAGAAAAACTTCTTCCTCTTAGGTATAGCAAGTACATCAGCTCCTACTTGGACTTTAACTGGGATTAAGTTTAATCAGTGGGCAAAAGTGAGTCAAGTTAAACAAAGCCAAAAGATTTTTTCTCAAAACCTAAAAAACCCCCATAGCTTTAGCCAAGACTTCAACTTACAAGATGTTAGAAAACTGCAAAAAGATTTAATTAAATTTAATCGCGACCATGGGAGCATCAATTGCCAATTAAAATCAAAGCAAACCGCATGGTTTTATTGTGAAGATAAATTTTCCTTAAATCTAACTAAGAAAGAATATAAAATCTCTCCGCAAACTGAAATAAAAGCTTACTCATTAAATATTAAGTCTCAAAAATTAATGACTGCAAATCTAAGTCAGACCTTTTTACTCAAGTGTGAGTCCCCCTCAGACCCGGTTATTCTCAAAAATAATCGTCAAGCTTACTTAACAGTTTGCCATTTTAAAGATATTTTCTTCTAACCTTTAAAGTTTTATTATTAATGTCCGAAAAATATAGAGAACTAATTTGCATTATTTAAGGGAAAATCATGGCAAAAAAGAAAGGTGGTTCTAGAGCTGAAAACTCCAGAGCAGTACGCCGAGTTCTAGCAAAACATTATGTTGATTTAAACTCGCTATCTTTCTCAGCAGGCCTTACCTATATTAACCTGACCGGACTTTTGGTAAAAACAGATGGATCGGAATTCACTCTTTCTTCTGTCAAAATCATGATGGAAGATTTGCAGCATCTAGGTAATGTCCAATCAGATCTGGCGAACTGGGAACTCAATGGTGGTATGATCAAGAAAAATACTAACTATTTCAAAAAGCACGAGAAAAAATCCCTTAAAACAGGTTAAATTATTTCCAAGCAAACCAATTATATTCCACTATAAGTTTCATGATACTTTTGCAGTTTCTTTAAATACTGATGACATTCTCGAGAAAAACTTCCTTGGCCTAGCATGGATCCATAAATATCTCTTTGATAACTAACATTCTTTAAATTCCATTCCTCACGAGGCATGTCGATTTGGTTACTCAAATTACTTTCACAAAGAGTTCGATCGTTAGTCTTATTGTTGGTACCTGAGCTAAAATCTGAAGTCTCAACTATTTTAACCGACTCTTCCCAAATTATGCCTTCACCATGGACATCTGGAAAATCCTCATTCATTTTAGAAACTTGATCAAAAGGAAGATACACCATCCTAGTATCATACCAAGCAGCATAGCCAGGTAATCCCACATGAATAAATATTGTTCTAGGTACCTCTTGTGCTGGATCATCACTATCGATTGCTCTAAAAGTGACTTGATAAGGCTCTGATACATAAATAGTTGGATCAAGCCCCACTGAGCTAAATTGAAATAAATCATTCGCCGTGGGTGGAGAGGCAACTTGATTGGTCAATCGATAATTCAGTACCGGAATATCAATACTCGTTATATCAAAGGCCACAGGATCTATGCCATCCACATGACTTAATTCAATATCGATAGTATCACCAATTTGAACATAGTAAGTATGCTCATTAGGGATTCCTGAAGGTTCAGGATTTAAATTAATAGCAAATCCAGGAGGAGCTCCTACTATAAAATTCAAGGTAAAACTTTCTGTATTGATAGGTGAATCATTATCAGTTAATTCAAATTCGGCGGTGAAAGGACCTGAACCAATACCCGCAAATAATATTTCTAAGCTTCCATTGTCACCATTATCCGTCCATATATAGTTTGTCCCGGGTAAACTCGTGGAGATAAGATTTAAATTTCGTCCACCAATACCGCCACTACTTCCGACTGAAATTTCCAAATTAGATTGAATATAATATGTATCGAGTGGAGATCCGCCATAAAGAGGAGCAGGAAAAAAGGTGAACTCTAATGGTGGACTACCTATGAAAAAATGTATGATTTGCACAATTGTTTCATTGGTTGGAGACTCACTGTCTGTTAATTGAAACTCCGCTTGATAGGGACCTCCTCCCAAAATGCCAATATCGTTAATACCAAAACTTCCCGTTCCCCCATCCCATGAATAATGGGCCGGGGGAATATTGGTGGAATTCAATGAAACGCTAACGGGTAATATTCCTCCACTATACCCAACATTCATCAAAAAATTATCTACGGCCAAAAAGTAAGTGTCCGCCGGTGTTCCCCCTCCATCTGGAGCAGGAGTAAAGGCAAATTCAAAAGTTTGCTTAAAACTAAAACGAATTGTTTTTTGAATAATTGAAAAACCATCACTCGCTTCAAAAGTAACATCAAAGTTACCGTAGGGAGTTGCGCTTGAAAAAGTGACCTCTCCAGTACTTGGAACCACAATTGGACTTGGTATACCTGGAGGCAAAGCTGGATTAATACTAACAAATGAATACACCCAGTTTTCGTTTTGATCATTTGGTGACCTTAGGGGGGCATCTAACTCCACGGTCACCCCACCAACAGAAGGATCAAAAGTTTGGCTTAATAAAATAGGATCAGCATCTGGATCAACCACAACATCTGAACCATTATCTCCAGGACTCGCTAAAAGTTTTAAATCGAAAGAAGCAATATTGATGGCCGTGGTTACCTGGACCTCTTGTCCAATATTATCTTGAGCCGTAAAAGTAAATTCATGACTTTCCCCAACTTGAGCCGGAGTTGGAGTAAAGCTAAATACGGGAGGAGATGAACTATCATTCCAATTAAACGGTATGGCTGGTGTCGAATTTGAAACCGCTGAGTAGTTCACAATTGGTGGCCCGTCTGGATCATCTGCCACAATCTCAAGCTCAAAATTCTCTCCAGGAAAGACTTGAAAAGTATTTGGTATGCCAAGTGGCTGACTCATCACTGGAGGTGAATTCAATCCCCCACCTACCCTAAAATTATAAGTTAAAGGAAAACTACCAGCAGGTGATCCAGTTCGGTGAGCTGGGTAATATTTTAAAGCGGGATTTCCTACGAAATAAAATTCAATATCCATATTGATACCAGGAGAGGGAAAAACTAAGTCAGGATTCCAGGCAAATCGAAATGAAGATGAACTATTTCGAGTTAAGGTCGGAGCGACAGGCGTACCATCTGGAAGATTAATAGGGTTTTCAAAAACAACTTCCCAATTAGTCCCCCCATAAAGAGATGGACTCATATTTATATCCATCTCAAAGGTCGTTCCCACCACCAGCTCATGCCCTGCCGGAGGAAAAATTGAATTACCCATTTGAGTAATAGGCAAAATTGGACCGGGAGGTGCTGTAAAATGAATTCTTTCAAACTTTGCACTATGCAAAGTAACAACCATATTTGTACTAGTTCCAGATTCATCTGTGGCGGTAATGGTCACGTCAAAATCCCCAATTTGTCCATCCAATGGATTCCAATTAAAAAGAGAGTAACCATCAACAGCAGGACCTAAAGAGCTACCAGGAGGATTTCCACTAACACTAAAGGTGATTAAACTATCATCTCCATCTGGGTCATCTGCATAAACTGGAAAAGTTCCAGTACCTCTATTAGTAAAAAACTGGTAACGAGCTTCTACGGACTCCCCCGTGAAGACTGGAGGAATAGTACTTCCTCCCCCATTACAATTATGTATAGCAGCGACTTGAGATACATCTGGCAACTCTTCTGCAGTGATCACACCATTAATATAAGCTTGTAAAGTATTTAAATGGGAAGTCGAAGTGACTGCTTGATTTCCTCTCATATAGGCAATTGAATAATTTTCTGGAACTTTATCTGCCGGAACACAATTTGGATTTAATGTTTCAGGGTAGCCTCCTGTCACTAAATAATTAGTAATACAAACTCCATCTAAAGCATTAATCACACCATCATCGTGAAGATCTAATACTTCCTCTGCAATGCTGTCTGGGCTACAAGGTTGTGTAGGAGGATTATCGCATAAGCGTCTAGCATAAACTCTTTGTACATGCCCCATTTCGGCCAAGCCTTCTGCATGAAGTATTGGATCACTACTTAAATATTTTGTTAAAGTTACTCGATCAAAATTAGTTATACATAAAGCCGTATGCCCTGGCTCTTCACAGCTACCATTCATATCATAAAAATGTAAATTACCTGTTCCCCCAGTATTACTTTGGCAAAACGGAGAAAGAGGAAATTCCATAATAATTTCAGTTAAACAAGTAAAATCTAAATCCGTAACCTGTCCATCTCCAGTAACATCAAGAAACTCTTTAGCAATTTCTTCTTTATCACAGGAATACATAACTCCATTACTTGAAATAGGAGGAGCTGCTGAAAGAATCGGCAAGAAAAACATAAATAAAAATATTAAAAATAACCACCTCATAGTTTAATTTTATCGTTAAATAGGATTCAACTTTTCAATTCATGTTTTTTAGAAAATCCAGAGTTATTAAACTATTCAATTTACTAAAGGTATAAACAGTTGACTCACAACCCTTGCAATTGAGCAAAAAGCTTCATGTCAAATTTCTAAGAATTATCATTTAGAAAAAATAGTGGCAGTATAATTTCAACCAGTTAATAATTCTATAAATTATTAACTGCCCTACTAGTATGGTGATAAATTTAACAAATCTTTCGTTTTCTTGATTAAGACTTCTTTATATTTTCTACAATTAAATGAGAAGGGTATTATGATATTGAATATAGATATCTAGGTGATTTTTAAGCATCTGAGGATCTTTCGTGGTATTCCAAGATTTTCTAAATAGGCGATTAATGTTTGCTCTTAGCATAGCGTAAGTATGGTTTATGGAAAAAAGAGGATCTCTTATCTTCCTTTTAAGTTCTCCTTGTCCTGTAACACACCCTCTTCCTCCTTTATAGCGACGATGCTTAGCTTCAGGGAGATATTTTTTGACCACTTGAGGGTAAAGCTTGTGCTTATCAGATTTTATTTCAACTTGAGGGTCGAGGCTTGATTTTATTTGATTAAATAAATCCTCAAGGGCAATTTTATGATTGTTTTCTCTTCGTCCATATTTATTTCGAGATATTTTAGCAATTTTACCAAAGGCAGGTATCGATGCGACTTGAGCTCCTAAGATCATTCTAGATTCAGAATCGACTGCACAACTCACTGTTAATGGTTTGAGTTTGGTATGCTCTATGGTAATTAAATCATCAAATTGTACTTTTTTTAATCCTCTTATTTTTTCAAGATATTCAGCATGATGCAATCGAGCTTTTTTTGCTAAATAAATAAGTTTTCTTTTAACCGTTATTTGGTGGATATTTAAGTTAAGTGCGCATCGACGTATGGACATACCGGATGCTAAGTTTTTAAATAAAATATTATTAATTCTTCTTTTTTTCTGTTTATATTCAAGCTCACCAGTTGATTTACTAAATCTTTTTCCACAGTCTCTGCATTTATATCTTTGAATTCTCCGGCTATCGTTTTTTCGAAAATAAAAACCATCTTTTTGTAGATTGTTATCAATCTTTAAGCATTTTAAGTTTGGGCAGCCAGTATTCATACCTCTTTATTCAAAACGGAGGTTATTCAAAAGAATCTAACTATCTATAATAAAAAAAGAAATTTTTAAGGTTAGGAACGAAAGTTCACTAAATGCAAAATGTGAACCACCATCGTAGTAGGGCAGTTTCTAATTTTTCTTGAAACTATCTGCACCCACATCTTGGTGTTCGTTTGGAAAATTTGCCAACTGCCCATCGACATCCAAAGGAGTGTGACCAGCATAATTCAAAATATCTTCCTCTAGATATGGGTAAAGCCCATCTTCAAAATCATTAACGAGCCTCTCTTTTTCTTCGACATCCACCATTCCATCATTATTAAGATCATATTTTTCTTTGATCTCAGATAAGGTTAATTGAGCGGGTGGGTCATCCTCTTTCTTATTCTCATTATCCACACTACCATCAATGAGTTCATCCTTAACTGGAAAGACATAATCAAGCTCTGCCACTTCAATTTCAATATCGCTAAACTTATTATAAGTTTCATATTTAGCATATTTTTCAAGTAATTTTCCGCAATGAACTGATCCATAATATGCGGCACCACTTGGACCTGAAGACTGAGCATTTCCAGTATAAAAAACATCTCTAGAATAGATATTCTTTTTACCATTGGCTTGATTAATTTTAATATCCTCGTAGTCATTCTTATTCTCTAAATCTGAGTGGGAATATTGCTCAAGTTGTTTTTTTAAATCCTCACGGTCGCTTACGTAACAGAATGATTCGTCCCCTGTAATGGTCTCAGGGCTTAAATAAGTATTTAAATTCTGAAGCTGCACGGTATCTCGCCAATTCATTAACGGCTCGGCTGCGGGTAGTCCCGTTCCAAACTCCATTCTTACCACTTGATCTTTCGAAGCACATAAATTTCCAACACCAGGAATATAAAAAGGAACATATTCACAGTCTTCACTTCCAACAACAATATCCGTGGGTCCAACATTGAATGTTAAAGTATACTCACGAGTTACACCATGAGAGAAATACTCAGCCATAAGCTTCATAGTATAAACACCGTTAGGTATATTTTTTGGATAGAGAGTTACATTGCCTAATATCCCACTAAAATTATAACTACCTTTGGGTAGCATTGTCTCACCTTCTCCAGCCCAAAAGGTCCATCGATTAACCATTCCAACATCGACTCGTGTGGTGATATTAAATTCATCATCTTTATCGTTTGCAACATTCCACTGTAAGTGATCGCGTCCGATGATATCATCAGGTTCTGGATTAAAGGCAATTTGCAGATCAGAAATTTTTACGCTTAAATCTAGCTCTTTGGTATCATTCGCATCATCTGTAACCATTAAAGTATAATCTTTTTTTCCAATGACCATTTTATCATTTTCGTAGATAAATTTATCAGTATCGTTATCAACGCTCATTCCATCAATTGCTCCACTTTTAATGGAGTAATTATAGGGAGCCTTTCCTTTTAGCGCGATTAAATCAAGACTATGATTTCCCCATTCTTTGAAATGGACATACTCATCATCTTTTGCAATGGGAGAAACTCCAAAAGTTAAATCGGTGGGAACTCCAACCTCATATGTTAATTTACGATCTATAGTGGTATACCCATCAGTGAATTGAAAATGAGCTGTATAGAACCCTGCTTGCGGTGGACCAACTCGCCAAAAATCAAAGTGCGTTTTATTCACCATATGATTGACTAAAGCCGTACCGCCTAAACCACTAGGAATTTTAGGAGTATAACTTACTATTTTGGCCGTCCAGTCTGCATGCGGTCCTGGATCAGGAAGAATGATAGTGAAAAAATGC
This sequence comes from Bacteriovoracaceae bacterium, assembly GCA_028101965.1. Lineage (GTDB taxonomy): Bacteria > Bdellovibrionota > Bacteriovoracia > Bacteriovoracales > Bacteriovoracaceae > JAOHMI01. The sequence goes on along the minus strand of JAOHMI010000002.1, from coordinate 89,980 downwards.
GGTATCATTTCTCTCATAACCACATTTAGTGTAGCATCTTTATTTTTCCCACCTGGATCTTTCAATAAGTTAACTCCACCATGCTGGGAAGTTATTTGCCATTGCCAAGGGAAAACATCAATACCTGTTGTAATTTCGTATTTCTTCCCTAAGCTCGAATTTACCCCAAAATCAAAAGTAACACTGGAGCCGGATGTAAATGCATTACTGGATAAGTCCAGTGAAAATATAGGGGGAGACAAACTTGTATCTAGGTCATAAGAACCTGATAAGGCCGGAGCACCCTTAACATAATAACTAGAAGCGACTTCGGGCCCAGAATTATCTGTTATAAATGGTAATTGAAAAATTTCATCTTTCCAGGCACGGTATGTTCCTTGAGCAATATTTCTTGGTTCAATAATTAAACTAGAAATAATTTCAAACTCAATGGGATACTTTCGTTCAACACGCTTTCCATTTCGACTATCGAATACGCTAAAAGTGGGATGAAAAGAATCCCCTACATTTAATAAACTTGCATCAAAATAAAATACATTACCAATTAAGTTGTATGTACCAGGGGTTAAATCATTTGGGTTAAAATTCATTGTAACAGGAGCAATTCCCCCTTTAGGGGTTATGTTTATAATTTGTTGGGTTCCTGCTGGAATTTGATATTTTTTTAAATGGGTGGGTTGTGGATCAAACTCTAACCTAAGATCTGAAACAATTAAACTAAGATTTGCTGAAGCTTTGTCTCCATCGGCATCTGTGGCTTCAAAAGTAACGTTATATTGATCCCCTAAGAATCCATCTAGAAATTTTAAGTTTCCATCTGTAACGGGATCAAAGGAAAAAGTTCCATAGCTAGTACCATCATATTGAAAATCAATTTGTGAATTTGGAACAGGCATAGGTGCCATGGAATAAGTTGTTTGAGAATAAGGAAGTCTTCCTCCGACCACTTGTGTATTTAACCAGTAAGCGGGGTTTTGATCTGTAAAAACAAAACTTATATCATTATCAGGATAACCTGCGATTAAATTTATCCCCAATTTATCAACCACATTGAAGCGATAATATTTGTAGAAACCAGCTGAGTTATCTAAACTTCCAGAAGCCTCAAAAAAGAATCGAATTCTTATTTCTTGATTAACCACTGGAGCCGTTGGCATCCAAGAAAAGAGAAATTTGTCATCACCCAAAGAAATTACTTCAGGAGAAGGATTTCCTGGAGGCATGGCAGGGTGAGGATTAATCCCATTCACAATTTCAGCTTGCCAGTTTACACCACTTGGTAAATCAATCGGTATCTCCATCCCCATGTCACATTTAACTCCAACAATGCAATCTTCAGGGAAACTAACAATACTATGCTCAGGAATATTAATTATTTTTCCATTATCGACTAAGCTAACATTGGGAATCCCATGATTATCACCAGTAGCGGGTTCTACTTCGTTAACTTCAAAGAAGTCTATTTTAAAGTCTAAAGAATGTGTGGTTTTGCTATTTGCATCGAGAGCATCAGTAACTTCAAATTGAGTCGTAATAACTTTATTATCATCGGCAGGTTGAGGCATAAAGGTAAAGCTGTATTGTCCCTTAGGAGGCAGGTCCTTTAGCATATAATTTGCTGGAGCATTAATAACCTTCAAAGATGCCGAATCACTTAAATTGTTTCCTAGACCATCATAATCATAGAATTGGATGCCTGTATATTCAAGTTTATTGACAAAAACTTGCCGAATTTTGTTTTTCTCTGGAAGAGTAATAATTGGAGGGCTATTCACTCCACCTTCTTTACAATTATGATAATCGCCAATCCATTTGATCAAAGGTAAATCTTTTGCCGCAACTGATCCTTCCCCATAAGCACTTATCTGTTGAGCATCCACAGAACTCATAGGTAATCTTGTAAAAGCGTTTAAAACAGGACTATATGAAATAGAAGTATCACTAGGCTTTTTACATGCTGGATTAACTGGATTTCCACTATTAAGAAAAGCTTCATTCGCACACAAGCCATCATTGACGTCTACTTTTGAATCATTGTTTAAATCCAAAAGTTTATTGGCAACATGGGCATAACTACAATTTTGAGGTAGAGTTAATGTGCAGCCTCTTTCCTGAGTTCGCTTGGTATGAATCGCTCGATCAAGCGCTGACGCTTTAAGAGTAGCATTTCCAGAAACAAAATCTTTCATGATATCTAGATCATCTTGATTTACACATCCTAAATAAGACTTGGAAGGATCAATACAAGAATCATCAATATCATATAACCCATAATCATAAGCACCGGTTGAATTATCGCATCCTGACTTTATGGAATTAGACAAGACAAATTGTTCTAAGCAATCTACATCGTCATTTGTCACGACCCCATCTTTAATGGCAGTTAGTTCATGAAGAAAGATAAAAAGATTCTCTGGACTAGAGCATGTAAAGCTAGGTGGATTATTATTTGGCGCTGCAAATACATGAGCGTAAAGTAAAAATAATCCAAGAATTATCACAATTAGTTTTTTCACACTATAATTTTAAATCTTTACGCTATTAGAGCCTATGCAATTCATCAGAATGTAGTTAAACTATTGTTATTATATGAAATCAAATAAAATACCACTGCCAACAATAATTGACAGCGATTAACATGGATCAATAAATTATCCGGCGTAGTTAACATTTCATAACTACATTTGATGAAATGGCTTTTAGTAACTTTATGAGCGGAAAGTTTTATTTGGAAATAAATGAATAAAAATAAAATGATAAAATAATTCTAGAAAGGGAAACGTTTTTGAAATTAACTGCAAAAAAATTCTTATCCAAATCTGGTTTTACTCTCATCGAAATCATGGTCGCCGTAGGTATACTTGGTGGTTTGGCCGTCCTCGTAATGAGAGTGTTTAGTATGTCAGTTGGGTCAAAAAAAGCCACTCAAATCAATGAAACGATTCTACAGTTTTCTAGCCAAGTAATGTCCTTTCTCGATAATAAAAAAAATTGTAGCCGAATTCTTGGGGGAATTAAAATTGATGATGGAGATTTACTTGCGACACCAGCAACCATGCCAGCAGGTTTTATAATCTCAACCTTAAATGGAAATATAATTGCTGAAGAACAAAAGTTTTTTAATGATAACCCTAGTACCGAACTATGGATCGAAGATATTTGGATTGACGCCAGCTTAGATGATCCTACAGTCACAGCTAAAACCTATCATATGTTTAAGGCCGAACTTGTCTTCGAGATTCACCGCAGGCCTCTCGGTGACGAGTCCATAACGGTTACAGGGGCACGAAAATTTATTAAAAGATTTCCTTTTTTAGTAGATTATTCGATTAATCGCGCATTTACCATGTACTTAAATCGCCATACCGAAGAAACTTTTGCCAAAGACTTTATTCTCGAGCAATGTAAAAACATTCACTATACGGATGCAAATTTCCTTGGACATGAAATTAGCAAAGTATTTTGCCACAATCAAAATGACACTCTTTCTCATCCACAAAAAGCTTGTGTTGGAATTTGTCGAGTTAGAGATCTTGATGATATCCGGATAGCACAATGTCTGTGATAAAAAATGATAGTGGAGCCGCCACATGGCTCTTTCTTACATTTTCAGTAGTGATCGTTGGAAATATTGCTTTTTTCTTGAATACACATAAATTAAATTCAGAAATTATTGAAACCATCGAAGAGAAACAAAAAATTAATTTTTTTCGATCCTATATGGAAAATATACTCTATAACCAAGACACTTGTAATGAATTATTCTTAGCTGATCTAGTTCAATCTCTTCCTTCTGAACCTCCTTTTGGTACGAACTTAATTGGATTTCGAAAAGCAAATCTAAACTTGGATGGATCAAACTTAATTTCTGAAAATCAATTATTTGATTCTAAAAATAATATTACTATTTTAAAAATGGCTTTAATATTTGATGAAGATCCCAAATTAGATCTTACGGAACGTTACTTCTACTCTGCTAACTTTAGAGTTCATTTAAATGTAGATGGAAAAGAGTATATTGAATCATTTCCTTTAACTTTAAAAGTAGCCTATGAAGTAGAAATGTCCGTAAAAGTCAGTGACTATATACCTCAAAATGAAATTGTGGATGAGCTGCTGTTAAAATGTAGAACCCATCCTCAATTCCCTTCCCCTACACACCATGATGACACTTTCTCCATAGAAGATTTAAGTTGCGATATGAATTTTCCGCAAAAATTTTGCATGGGAAACTGTTTATTTAAACGAACTGATAATGAAAATAGGATTTTAGCATGCGCCAGATAATAAAATATTTAATTGTGATGACTATGAGTAATTTTTTGTGGGCTCAATCACCAGTTATCAATCTTGGAGAATGCTCCTTTAATCTGGTTAATCCCAGGGATCCTCTAGATTTACCCAGAGATGGTACATTTCGTTGGGAAGCAACTCCCCCTGCACCAGATGACGGAAACCCAGGTTGGTATTGTAGAGACGAAAACGAAGCTGACGGTGGACCAATAGTAACCTACAGAGTAGAAACCACTTACAGAGGACGAGTGTATGGTTGCCCTGAAAACCTTCCTCCAAATGATAATACACAAGCATGCATGTACCATGAAATTTGCAACTTTGATCCTCCCAATACCGCAGCTTGTATCTCTATCAATCATGATGGGGGTGCTGGAGTCCTATCATCTAACACTAAAAATGAAAATGGAGACGGTCTGTTTACCGTTAGTGATCTGAGAAGCCCATGCTATATTGTGGAACCTCCTAATGGTAGTCCAATCGACTTAACGACTATAGAGCCAAACGATGTGGTTTTTCAGTCCGCAGTTTTAGGAATTGAGCAGCACTGTCGAGACTTGCTCTTTTTATATCAAAACCAACTTTCCCGGACGGGAGGAGGAACCGTAAGCCACGATGTTTTCTCGCTTAACTCTGCTTATCAAGCTCCTTAGGGTAGAATAACTCCAAGATATTTATAACTCATTGAAATTAAGTCTGCATCTCTTCTATTAAGGTTAAATAATTTACGCATACAATTAACTTTTGTTTGACCTATCAAACATATCACCTTACCTTATAGAATCTTTTAAATAAAGAATTCCTACACATCTCAAACTGGAAATTTGTATGAACCTCAATCAATTAGATGAAAACTCAGAAGCGACCATAACTGAATTTGGAAATACCCTTACTCCAAAAGTAATTTTACGATTAGAAAGTATGGGCATAACTCCTGGAGAGAAAGTTACTAAACTTTCCACCCCTTTAGGTGGAGCGGAAGTTATTCAAGTTCAACAATCAGTTTTCTCTCTCGATACTACCATTACTCAAAATTTAATTATTCAATAATAATAGGTTATCTAAATGAACACTCAATCTTCAAATTTTTTACTCATTGGAAACCCTAATGCTGGGAAAACACTTCTTTTTAATCGGCTTACAGGAAGAAATCAAAAAGTAGCGAACTATCCGGGTATTACCATCGATGTGGTAAACGGAAAAATGAATCAGTCGAATATAATAGACTTCCCTGGCATTTATTCATTCAATGCCATTTCTCAAGAAGAAGAAATTGCCATTAATCAATTCAACCAACTAATCGAAAATGAAAATACAAAAGGAATTGCATGTATTGTTGATACGACTAAATTGCCCCAAACCACATCTTTTTTAAAAGATATTTATGAACGGTGCAATCATGCCAATAAAGTTCTGATTGTTATTTTTAATATGATTGACGAAATTCCAGGACAATCAAGTTTAAATTTTAATCAGCTTGAGAAATTATTAGGAATAAAAGCCTTCCCTATTTCGGCCAAGAAAAAAATAGGACTTACCCCACTTATAAACTTCATTCAAGCGTTAGAAGGAAATAGTGAAGTTTATCAAGCTCAATTAAGTCAGCAGAAAGCTCAAGGACAGAAATCGATCACCGAGAATCAACTACAACAACAATTCTCTAACTTAAATATTAATTTTAATCAATTAAGAAAAAAATATTATTCACTCGATGGATTATTCTTACACAAAATTCTAGGACCAATTCTTTTTACTTTGATTATGTTTTTTCTCTTCCAATCGATTTTTGCTTGGGCAGCTCCATTAATGGACCTAGTGGAAGAAGTTATTGGTGCGGCTGGAAATTGGGTTTCTTCATCCATAGATAATCAAATGCTCAAAAGCTTAATCAATGATGCACTTTTTGCGGGACTGGGTTCTTTCTTAGTCTTTGTACCTCAGATATTTATCCTTACCGCGCTTATATCTCTCTTAGAAGACAGTGGCTACTTGGCCAGGGCAACCGTTATATCTCATAGGACTTTAAAATTTTTTGGAATGAGTGGGAAAAGTTTTGTTCCATATTTAACCGGCTTTGCCTGTGCGATTCCAGCAATCATGGCAACTCGTGTAATTGAATCAAAACGAAAAAGACTCATTAGTCTTTTAACCATCCCCCTACTACCTTGTTCTGCTAGAATTCCCGTTTTTGCCTTATTAGTTTCGGTTCTCGTTCCCATGGAATCATATGGAGGATTAGTTAACTCTCGAGGGATTGCCTTTTTCATTATTTATTTAGGCTCTTTAGGCTTTGCTTTAATCGTTTCAACTTTATTAGCAAAATTTCTTCCCGATAACGCGAAAACAAATGAAGATCAATTTATCTTAGAACTCCCCGCTTATCGAGCACCTGCACTTTCTTCAGTGTTACGCAAAGCTGGGCGAGATGCTTGGGCGTTTATAACAAAAGCAGGACCAATTATCTTTACAGTTAGTTTTATCATCTGGATTCTTGGATACTTTCCCTCCCAAGGAAATTTACAAGACTCTTACCTCGGTATGATTGGCAAATACTTAGAACCTATTTTTGAACCATTAGGCTTAGACTGGAAGTTTAGCATTGCTATAATTTTATCATTCCTAGCTCGAGAAGTTTTTGTTTCAACTTTAGGAACGCTATTCGGATTAGAAAATGCTGAAGAAAGCATTGGTAGCCTATCTGAAATGCTTACCGCTTCTGGATTTACTTTGGCCAGTGGGGCGGCCCTGCTTGTCTTCTTTATTATTGCTCTACAATGTGTCGCCACTGTGGCAATTATAAAAAAAGAAACGAAATCTAATCTTTTTGCTTGGGGGACATTGGGCATCTACAATGTTGTAGCCTATATCTTTGGTTTTATCACTTACGTTCTTTTGTCTTAATTGCGATGAATCTAATTATTAATAAATAATTTCACCTAATTAAATCATCTCGATAATGTATATCGTTATTTGACGAAAAAAGACAAAAAAATGGGCCAGAAAAACTGGCCCCACACCCAAAGTAAAGAAAAGGAGGAGAAAAGTAGATAGATAATGAAAATCTATCTGGAGGAATTATATTGTTATTTTAGTATTTTATGTTTCACTATTCGTCATCGACAATTCTATCGATAAAAAATTTATTCTCTCGTCTCTCTCTGTGAAACTTTCTCTCTAAAACGTTTCCCTTGTAGCTTTTAACGGCCCTTCAACTGAATTAAGTTTAGTCTGTTTTCAAATTTGCTTCAATGTGAAGAGAGAGAACAAAATATTTTCTACATGGCTCTATCTAATTGTAATTAATGACTTTTAAAGTCCACTACTAAGATGTGTTGCGATGGTGTCATTAATGAGAATCACTAATTTAAAACTAACCTAAATCAATTTCTCTAGTTATCTAGTTAATATTAACTGGATATTAGCCCCCTGAGATTCATAAAACTACACCACTTCTTGGATACCTTAGTTTACTTTTTCCATCAGTTTTGAAAACTATAAGAATACTGCTTGGTCTAAAATTCTATTAACAAGTTTTAGAAAGCAAATTTAGTATACTCATAATAACTCAAAGTCATGGAGAATTTTATGAAGGTATTTTTATACTTAATCATGATCAGTTCCGCTCATTTAGCGTTTAGTAGTGAGCAGTGTCTCAATAATGTTGAACAAGTGGTCAAAAATTTAACAAACTACCAAAAATCCGTGAAAATCAAAGCTAATACAAAGAATGTTTTTGCCAATAAGCAATCCTTTCGAATGTCTCCTTTAAATAAATTTGGATTTCACAATCATCTTCAAGGGGCAACCCTCATACCCGGAACAAATAATAAATACTTTCTCGTCTCTGGAGGAGATCAAAAATTAAACCAAAGTTGGTTATATTTAGGGAAATACACAGATACCAACGGATTTAAAAAAGCTGTTCTCTTAAAATCCTTCCCTTTGATATCGCGATTTAACCGTTGGCATGTCGGCGGAATTGGTATTCATAACCAAACCATCGCGCTCCCTATGGAAACAATTGGAATGCATAAATCAGCTTCAGTTTACTTTTACAAATTAGAATTAAATCAGGAAACCGATCATGCTGAATTAATCAAACTACCAAGAGAAATTCATTTAAGTGACTTTGGTGGTGGTGCTGTGGATATTGAAAAGAAAAGAAATTATGGAAGAGGACTCTATGATCTTGTGGTCTTTGATAATCGCAAAATAAATTACTTTCCTAAAATTAATATTACCCATAACCGACCCTTCTCTCGCCCAATCAGAAAAGTTACTCGAAAATGGTTGAGGAAAAACCCATCTCCCCCTAGAAATGAATCAACTCTTTATGCAAATACTATCTTTGCCAGTAAAGTCTTCAAGGCTTCTAATGTGGACATAATAAAGGACTGCCAAGAAAATTATTATTTCCTTTCAGTCCATAATAAAAGTTTTCTACCTCCAGTAAATACCAAAAAAAATGGCGTTACATTGTATACTTTTAACCCCAAAAGTCGCGGACTCCAATTTGCCAATAAAGAAATCTTGAGTAAAAAGCTTCGTTGTCGAAAGCATTGCAACTTTCGTGCTGCCGCGGGATCCATTGTAGAAAATGGCAAGTTAAAAATTTTCTCTACTCCTTATTTTAGAAAAAAAAGAGGTCGCCTTCTACGAGGGAAACTGTTCTCAAATTAAAGTTAAGTTTTAACCTTTGGCATTTGATTTTCTCTATCCACTTCCAATAAACTAGACTCATGAAAAAACATTTTGATACTATTATTATCGGTGCAGGTGTTTCCGGACCGATCATAGCTCAAGAACTCTCATCCCAAGGACAATCTGTTCTAATACTTGAAGCAGGAAAATTTCACATTGCCGAGAACTTCCCCCGTTATGAAATCGATGCTACCAGCTCACTATACTGGGGAGGAGGAATGGAGCCTAATCATGATGCCTCTTTGGCCATGATACGCCCAAAGGTTGTGGGTGGTGGTTCAATTATTAATGGAGGCTTGCTCGATGAATTTGATGACCTGGCCTTCGATTGGTTTAAGCAAAAAAGCGGTCTTTCATTTTTTAATTCAAAAGATTTTTCTCCTTTGTATAAAAAAGTGCAAGACAACATAACCATCAATAAAATTCCCTCTAAGTTTGCAAATAAAAATGCTCATATTTTTAAACAAGGCTTAAAAAATAAATCTCTCGGATTTTCTAATCTATCGCGGGGACAAACAAATTGTGAGTATGAAAAAGGGAACTCCTGTATCGAATGCCTATCTGGTTGCCCTATCAACTCAAAACAATCCACCATGACCACATACTTACGGCAAGCGCTCAAGCAAGGTGTAAAAATTTTCACAGAATTCAATGTGAATAAAATAATTCCAGGTGATATTCATTTAGTATGTGGCCAAAATAAACTAGGCGAAAAAATAAATTTTAGTTGTGAAAAACTCGTCTTCGCTGGGGGCTCAATTGGAAATACTAAAATTCTTTATCGTTCTGGATTAAAAGACTTTCTTCCCGCCTTAGGAGAAAACTTTTACTCCCATCCTCAGTATATGGTTTTAGGTATCTTTAATGAACTAATCAATAGCTATGAGGGCCCACTACAAACTTATAAATCAGATGATCAATTTTTTCGCCATGAAGGATTTAAACTGGAAAACGTTTTTGCACCACCGGTGGCCATAAGTTTACTATTACCAAAAATCGGAAAAGAACTAATGGATAAAATGTCACAAATAACACACATGGCCTGTATTGAAGTAGCTATACGCGACACTACACCAGGGAAAATCTCAGTAAATAATAATGGCAAAATTAAAATTCGTAAAAACCTGAATGCAGAAGATCAATACCGCAAAAAGAAAGGCCACAACCTTATTCAAGAAATATTCCAAGAAGCAGGAGCAAAAGAAATTATCCAAGGAGAAATAGGAATTGGCCTTCATTTAATGGGTGGCTTGGGTATTGGAATAAATGAGTCCACCAGTGTGGTGAACGAAGACTTCCAGATTCATGGATTGAAGAATATTTTCGTAGGTGACTCTTCTCTTTTTCCAACTGCCCCAGGGATTAATCCTTCATTAACAGTTATGGCACTCGCTCATAAATGTGCAGAGGCAGTTATTCGATCGTAAAAGGAATTGTTATGATAAAGTATCTTAATCAAAGACAAATAAAAACTATTATAAAACTAGGTGATCTCTACCTTCCTGGAAATCAATCCTTTTCGAAGTTTTCAGAACGAAACCAAATACATCATATTGATCGTGTGCTCAAGTTTATCAATAAAGACGATTTAAATGATTTAGGCTTATTTTTGCAATTACTAAGCTTTCTTCCAACCTTTGTTTTGAGTATAATTATCGCATCGGCCTCAAAACACAATTTACTCTTTGCCCCCCTCGCTTCCCCGTTTCGTCTACTACATATTTCTCTCAAAGGATTAGCTTGTACCTTATACTATTCAAAAATGAACGAAAATGACGGTCAGGTATTAGATCAACTTAACTGGAATCCAAAAATGAATCCTGCAGTTAAAGATGAAGAGATGAAAAAACTAATTGAAGACAATGATTTCAATAAAATTCAATATTAAGATTGAATAATAACTTATTGTTTCTTTTTTGAAATTTTAAGAATTATTTTTATAACCTTGAATTAGATAGTCATTTCTCTATCCACTAGTCTGACATTCTTATTTTAGTTCCCAGCGAAATTTTTTGAATATTTCCATTATTTTCTCTTGCGAAACACACTCTCGATTTAAAGTCATCTGTAATATTTCTTGCCAGGGTAGAATCTGACTTATGGCTTCAATTTCCACATTATCAATCTTTCGATACCCCATGGTCCAATCAGTAAATAGACGACCCTCTACCTCTTGCTTCACTAAAATCTTTATTCCTTCATGCCTAAGATCCGTCCCTATTCTGCCAAATAGATTTAAAACCACATTTTTATTCCCTTCTAAAAGTTGCATAAATACGCCCCCTTTATAAAGAAGCATCCCAGTCACTCCAATCGATTCATTGTTAGGGTTAGCAACATTTAGAATCTCTTGCAATCCTTTATCCTCTTGATTATTGAATTTGGGTGAGGCAAAGCTTAAATAAACTAATTGAAACATGACGATTCTCCTCTTTCATGCAATTCAAATTCTTATCGGTCAAATTAAAAGAACATTATAAATATTAGTTTACCTTTTCTTGAACCGACCAAGTTTGTTCGATAATCCTTCTACTTTTAATCCATTAAAGGCAAATTTTATGAAATTAAAAATTCCACTTGAATAGAGCCCTTCAGTCATTTGGTCCATTAAACGATACTTTTCAGGGGTATACGGGTACCAATTAGGATCAATATTATTGTGATTTCCATCAATCAATATTGCTTTCATATTGCAAAAACTATAGAGCCCGAACTCACCTTTGTATCGTCCAATCCCGGACTCCTTCACTCCACCAAAGGGCAGTGAATGATTTCCTTCAGTGAGCATAACATTATTAATGCTAACCCCTCCTGTTTCCCATCGATGAGCAAATTGTATGGCCCTTTCAATATTTTTCGACCACACACAACCGGATAGCCCATATTTAGATGAATTGATTTCTTCAAGTAAGTTTTCTTCATTTTGAAAAGGAATTAAAATGACAAAGGGGCCAAAACTTTCTTCATGATAAGTTAGCATATCCTTGGTTACATTTTCTAGAATTATAGGAGAAATCATATGATTATTAATATCAATATCCACTGGCATTAACTCTTTAGCTCCTTTAGCTAAAGCATCTTCATAATGAGTTAAAATAACTTTCTCTTGCGCTTTAGTGGTTATTAAGCCAATTTCACAATTACCGTCTCTATCGACCCCTTGATCAATACTTGCGGCTTTTTTTAGAATTAATGATTTAAATTCATCATAAACGCTTTCATGGATATAAACTTTTTCGGTGGAAGTACAACTTTGTCCAGTATTGGTTAAAGCTCCCCATAAAGCTGCGCTGGACGCTCTTTCAATATTTGCATCATTCATCACCACCATGGCATCTTTTCCACCAAGCTCCAGTTCAACTGGAATAAGATATTCAGCCGCTTGAGACATAATCTTTTTTCCCGTTGATACTGATCCCGTAAAAAAGATTTTGTTAGGTTTTAAGTCAATAAGACCAATACCTATTTCTCCATCACCATAAACTATTTGTACCCACTCTTCTGATTTCCTTTGATCTTCAAAGGCATATTCTAAAATTTCCTCAACCACACCCTTCAATGGAGTAAATTCAGATGGTTTATAGATCACTGCATTTCTTGTCATTAAGGCAGAAGTGATAGGTACAATAGCTTGATACAATGGATAATTCCAAGGAGAAATAATAAGAATTGTTCCTAAGGGATCACAATAGACTCGAGATTTTTTTCCTAATAAACTAATCGGTGTAGGAATTTTTTTGTCTTGTAAGAATTTTTCTAAATTTTTTTCTAAAAAAACTAAGTGATCACAGACCGCAAAAATCTCTCCAATTAAGGCATCAGTCCGAGACTTTAAAGTTTCTCTCTGTACTTTAGCTATTAATTGATCTCTGTTTTCGATTATATATGTTCTTATTCTTTTTAAAATTAGCTTTCGCTCAGCGAAGGTTAACTGAGCAATTTCTCTTTGAGCTTTAATTGAAGTTTGCTTTATATGAGTAAAGTTCACTGCACTATATTTCATTTGCCCAATTCGATCGGCCGTTGTTGCATTAAAAGAAGTATCCATAAAGTTCACCTTTTAAAATATTTATTAACACTATAAAGATAACAATTTTTTAATGGGAATTGCAGTAAAAGATAAATCATTTTAGATTCACGAGCAGTGAATCAAGACTATTCGAATCAAGTAAAAACCTATTTAATGGTATAACCCATGTCTTTCAATTGCTTGATCGCTAAATTATAGCGAAATTTAAAGGGAATTCGACTGACACTTTTTTGTACTTTTCCTAGCTCCCCTTGATCTAAAAAGATTCCATGACAGGTATGACAAAAGTCCAACCACAAATCATTATCGTTATCGTATTTCACTTCCACTAATTTTTCGTTTTCGCAGTGAGGACAATTTAATTCGGTAGATTTAGCATGTTTTAATTCATGATTAAAAGGAAGATCATTAGCCGAAGTTACGTAAAACGCTAATTCGCCCTTCTCACACCATAAGCCAAGACAACCATTATTACAAAAATCGAATTCCACTTGTTCCACTTCAATTAATTCCATTTCAATATTTTTACATTTGGGACAATTCATTTTTTAATTCCCTTAAAAAGCGATACCAATTTTTACCTCGCCACCAGAAGCAGTAATCGGTGCCGTTTGGTTTTCTGTTTCACCAGTGTCTGACTCAACTTCAAATGTTCCACTACTATAAGACCCAGCGTACGCTCCCAAAGCGAGGTTTAAATAACTCCATTGCCAATGGTAACCCACAAAAAAGACTGTACCAGTTGCAGTTCCCGATCCTTCATAATCAATTTCTTCAACTTCAAAAGTAGTTGTATTAAGCGTGTCTGAAGAATAATTTATATCTACTGTAATAGTTGAACTAGCCGCACCAATATACCAACTATCCATAAAAGCCCCACTTGGCCAGTAATCCAAACGAATATCAGTTCGCGTTCCTTCGATCTCCAGACTACCTGTTTTACTTGACTCTGAAACGGTCATGTAAGATAGCGAGAAATTTCCCAACCCCACTCCGATAATTGGAGCTGACTCTAATACACTATATTGAATATTTAAAAACTTTGCTTCGGCTCTCGAACCGACGATAAAAGAAACTAAAAAAATAATGAGTGGTAGGTTTTTTAAATTAGACATTACACTTCCTTGTGATTTTAAAGTCAAAAATAATAAAATTAAGCCTTTGACTTTATTGTAACAAAATTTTCGAAAATTAATATTTGAAATAAGTGAAAAAAATTAACTGACAAAAGAGATCTCCATCGAAAAAATCTTGAGTAAAAAGTTATGAGTACGACCAATTTTACTCATTATACTCCCAAATGAAGTACACTTTTAGCATGGTCAATGATTTCATTACCTTGAAAACCAAATGTATTAAAAATAAAGAAAAGAAACAGAATCAATAGAGTTAATCTAAGCCTCATTTTAGGCCCCAAATAAAAAAACTCCCTTATTAACTATTCTAATCAATAAGGGAGTTATTATAAAATAGAGGAAATTTCTTTGCTTAGTTTTCCTAAAATTAAGGACTTCTAGTCTACTGTAATAGTTTCTCCTGAGAAAAGAAGCTTCTTCATATCGCCCTTTCCTTTCTTGTCAATCACTGCATTGATTTGACTATGAACACCCTCTTCATAGCAAGCTTCATCTTTAGCGCAGTAAAGAACACCGTAAGGCACGGGAAGACCAAAATCATTAGCATGAGCTAAAAGATTGGCAATGAAGGGATTGGTTTCATCGTGAACTAAAAGATCTGCTTCAGTCACACCATTTTCTCCAATAGTCACAACTTCAGGTTTAACATCTTTTAAAATAATACCTTTGTTTTTCTCTTTACCAAAGATCATTGGCTGGCCATGTTCAACTCGAATAGTGGTATCATCACGGCTTGCTCGATTTGTGAATTGCTCATGAATTTTATCATTAAAAATAACGCAGTTTTGGAAGATCTCTACAAAGGAAGTTCCTTTATGATTATAAGAACGAGTAAACATTTGTTGCATATGTTTTGGATCTGTATCCAATGTACGTGCATAAAAACTTGATCGTGCTCCTAAAAGAAGAGGAGCTGGTTGAAATGGTCGATCGATGGATCCCTGAGGTGTAGACTTCGTTACCAAACCTTGATTAGAAGTTGGCGAGTATTGTCCCTTAGTAAGTCCATAGATTTCGTTATTGAAAAGAAGAATATTAACATCTAAATTTCGCCGAACCACATGAATTAAATGGTTACCACCGATGGATAAACCATCTCCGTCCCCTGTTATAATCCAAACTGATAAGTCTGGGTTTTGAGTTTTAATTCCCGAAGCAAGTGCAGGAGCTCTCCCATGGATTGTATGAAGACCATAAGTATTCATATAGTAAGGGAAACGTGAAGAGCATCCAATCCCTGAAACGAACACAAACTCTTCTTTTTTACGGCCGAGTTTAGTAAGCGCAAGTTGAACAGATGATAAAATGGCATAATCACCACATCCTGGGCACCATCGAACCTCTTGATCTGAAACAAAATCTTTCTTTTTATACGTAGGTTGTTCTGACATATCTAATTCCTTGTTAATTTTTAATTAAGCTCTTTATTAAATGCTTCAACTAGTTCTGAAATTTTAAATGGTAATCCTTGAACTTTATTAATCCCATGAGCATCACAACGGAACTCGGCATTCATAATGTTCACTAGCTGACCTAAGTTTAATTCAGGAACTAGAATCTTTTTAAAGTTCTTTAAAGTACTTTCAAAGTTCTTAGGAAAAGGATTGATGTATCTTAAATGGGCTAAAGATATTTTCTTCCCTTCTTTTTGTAATTTACTCACGGCTTGAGTAACGGCACCGTAAGTTCCTCCCCAGCTAACCACCAGAACATCACCAGAGTCTTCACCTTCCAGTTCTAACTCAGGAATAGAGTTTTGCATTTTTAGAATTTTATCTCTTCTCTCAAAGCACATGGCTTCGTGATTGGCAGGATCATAAGAAATGTTTCCAGTTCCACTTTTCTTTTCCAAACCACCTAATCGATGCTCTAAACCTGGTGTTCCAGGAAGTGCCCATGGGCGAGCATAAGTTTCAGCGTTTCTTTCATAGGCTAAAAACTCTTTATCGTTATAGTCGCCATCTTTAACTACGGTAGTATTGATCGTTGAATAATCCTTATCTAAATCAGGTAGTCTCCAAGGCTCCGCACCGTTAGCAATATAACCATCAGTTAATAATATCACTGGAGTCATATGTTCTAAAGCTAATCGAGAAGCTTCATAAGCCATGTGAAAACAGTCAGCAGGTCTAGATGCCGCTACAATTGCCACAGGAGACTCTCCATTTCGACCATAGAAGGCTTGCATTAAATCGGACTGCTCTGTTTTGGTGGGAAGACCAGTTGAAGGTCCACCACGTTGAACATTTATGATAACTAAAGGAAGCTCGTACATCATGGCCAATCCCATCGCTTCACCTTTAAGCGCCATTCCTGGTCCAGAAGTTGAAGTAATGGCCAATGCTCCAGAAAAAGCTGCACCGATAGAGGTACAAATTCCCGCAATTTCATCCTCAGCTTGAAAAGTCTTTACGTTAAAATCTTTTCTTTTACTTAGTTCATGTAAAATATCAGATGCTGGAGTAATAGGATATGATCCTAAAAACAACTCTCGCCCTGAAGTTTGGGCTGCTTGAATAAAGCCCCAAGCTGTCGCTGTATTTCCATTAATTTGTTTATAAGTTCCAGGTTGAATTTTTGCCGCTGGAATTTTAAACCGACTGACTGATTCTTCAATGGTATCACCAAAGTTAAATCCAGCTTTAAGAGCAGTTTCGTTCGCTTGAATTAATGTATCTTTTCCAGCAAATTTTTCTCTAATCCACTTTAAGGTAGGGTCAATTTCTCGATGAAGCATATAGTATATTAATCCAAGAGCATAAAAGTTTTTACATCTCTCTTTGGATTTATTATCCAAATCCAATTCTTTAAGCGCTTCCACCGTCTGGCTTGTGATCGCTGCCCGAACAACTTTATAAGGTTCTACCATTGGTGAATCAAGAACCGTTCCTGTCATATCAAGTTTTTCAAGGTTCTTGTCTGTAAACTCATCTGTGTTAGCAATAAGGATTCCCCCTTGCTCAAGGTCTTTTAAGTTAACCTTGAATGCGGCAGGATTCATGGCCACTAGAATATATGGAGCATCCCCAGGAGTATGAATCTCCTTCGCTCCAATATGTACCTGAAAACCAGAGACTCCGGCCTCAGTCCCTCTTGGTGCCCGAATTTCCGCAGGGAAATCAGGGAATGTGGAAATATCGTTCCCCATAATGGCAGAGGTGTTTGAAAATTGAGTTCCAGCTAGCTGCATCCCGTCCCCGGAGTCTCCAGCAAAGCGAACAATGACACTGTCTAATTCTTGCATAAAATCGAATCCTTTAGTTTCTTATGATATTGGTAAATTTTAATTAAATTTAAACTTTTGCTTACGACTTGATATTGTATTTTCTGTCGACGGCTCTGTCCATCGAATTATACAAGTATAGTGCCTATTTACCCATCCATTTTTTACCCTCGGAATAGTAAAGTATTTTCAGCTTTAAGTGACATTTCTTCATATATAAGCTAATTATGCTTCATGAATATAACACCGGAACGCCAGGATAAATGGCAGCTTTTGCAGAAATATGCCATGAACGCTCCTAGGTACACGAGCTATCCACCATTTCCTTTTTGGAAGGGGTTAACGAACCAAGAAGCCTGGAGAAACTCTCTTAAGTCTAACCTTCTGCACACTCCAGAAGGTATTGATTTGTATATTCATATCCCCTTTTGCGACACACTTTGCTATTTTTGTGGTTGCAATAAGCTCATCACAAAAGATAAGACTCGTTCAGACAAATATATATTAGCTGTGGCAAAGGAATGGCGGTTATACCTCGATAGCCTAGGCGACATCAAGATTAACTCGCTTCATTTTGGAGGAGGAACACCTTCATTTTTAACTCCCACTCAAATGAGTCAGCTTTTAGATAACTTTAAGCCCCATTTTACTCAGAGTTTTATTGGGTCCATTGAAATTGATCCGCGTGAGTTCGATGTTGAACTTCTCGATGTTTTAAAAGAATACGGCTTTTCTCGCCTCAGTTTTGGAGTCCAAGACTTTGACCCCCAGGTGCAAGAAAGTGTAAATCGAATTCAACCATTTTCTTTAGTGGAAAAATTAACTAGTGAAATTCGCAAACGTAAATTTGATTCACTTAACTTTGATCTAATATATGGTTTACCCCATCAGACCATCAAGAATAATCAAAGAACTGTTGAGCAAGTAATAGAGCTCGAACCAGATTTAATTGCCTTTTACCTCTATGCTCATTTACCTGCTAAAATCAAAGTCCAAAAAGCAATTCCTGAACAATTTCTACCGACCAAAGAAGTAAAGTTTGAAATTTTTGAAAATGCTTGCAAGCTATTTAATAAAAATGACTATCACTCGATAGGATTGGATCATTTTGCCAAATCCTCAAGCTTTCTTTACCAAGCAAAAAAGAACAATAAATTATATCGTAACTTCATGGGATATGTGGACAAGAAAAGCCGAATTCTTTTAGGGTTAGGCGTCTCGGCCATCTCAAATTCTTCAGATCATTTCATTCAAAATGAAAAAGTTCTCAATGATTATTATGAAAGAATAGATAAAAATGAACTTCCTTTCTACTACGGACACACTCTTTCAGAGACAGACAAAATTATTGATAAAATTATCCAAGATATTATGTGTAACTATGAAGCCGATATTTCTCTCATCAATAAAGAGCAATTCACTGCTGATTTTATTCATTTCTCTCATAAAGAGCTGGATCAACTTAAGCAAGATGAGTTGATATCAATAGATAAAGATGAACTTAAGGTCACCGGTCGCGGAGAAGATTTTTTAAGAAATATCGCACGCTGTTTTGATTCTCACTTATTTGAAAAATCAGAACAAATTCGATTTTCCAGGACTCATTAATGACAACTCAAGCAATTGAAAAATTCGCTTCGGCCCTAAAAACGATTCCATTTGAGAACGAAATTCCTGCCAAAGAAAAATCCTGGCTCGAAAGTTACTCTAATGAACTGAATTTATCTTTTCAGCAGATTAAAATTATTCTTGAATACAGTCGCGATATTAAAATGTGGCAAGAAAAACCTCTCAGTCACTTGGATTTCTCACAACATAAGAAACTTAATAAGAAATTATTTTTTAACCAAATAAAAAAATATGTGGAAAGTTTAAAAGATCCGCAAAAGAAAACTTACGAAGTTCCTGAAAAAAAACTAACGAGAGATAGTGCTTTATCTTTTGGAGTTGCCGATACAGAGAGTAAAATTATTTCCACTTGCCCTGTTTATTCCGATAAAACTTTGTGCTGCAATTTGCAAACTCTTGATGTGGCCCTCAACTGTGCCTTTGGTTGTACCTACTGTTCAATTCAATCTTTTTATGAAGGCCAAGATACTATTCTTATGGAAGAAAACTTAGAGCAAAAATTAGATGCTATTCCCATAGACCCAAACCTAACTTACCATATTGGAACCGGACAAAGTTCTGACTCCCTATTGTGGGGAAATAAGAATGGAAATCTTGAAACACTTTTTAATTGGGCCCGCAAGCATCCAAATGTCATTTTAGAGCTGAAAACTAAAAGTAAAAATATTAAGTTTCTTCTGGAGACTGATCTTCCTAAAAATCTTCTCTTTACCTGGACCATGAATCCAGATGTGGTGATTCAAAATGAAGAATTGTATACTGCCTCCCTGGAAGAAAGATTAAGAAGCGCCAGAAAACTTGCGGATAAAGGCCACTTAGTTGGATTTCATTTTCATCCCATGTTTTATTTTGATAATTGTGAACAAGAATACGCGGCCATTGTTAAACGCATTGTGAATACTTTTGATGTGAACAAAGTTGCCTTAATTTCTTTAGGAACGCTCACTTTCACCCCTTCAGTTATTAAAGAAATTCGTCAGAAGAAAGTCCCTTCTAAAGTTCTTCAAATGCCTATGGTAGAAGCGGACGGAAAGCTAAGTTACCCGGATGAAATTAAACACAAGCTCTTTCGTATGGTTTATGACAACTTCGCTCCTTGGCACGATCAAGTCTTCTTTTACCTCTGCATGGAAAACAAACGGCATTGGAAACCAGTTTTTGGATTTGAGTATAAAGACAATGATGAATTTGAATTGGCCATGAAGAATGCTTATATGAATAAAATCAAAGCCCTGACCTAAGGCAAACTCTCCCCCCTTAATCCCGACTAACCTTCTCTATAATAAAATATTATCTATAATATATAATGTTCAAAACGAAGGATTGGTTTGCAAGGAATTAGCACCTCTCTCATATTTACCCTAATTATCATTTTGGCCTTCGCCGCCTCCAAGCTAGTGAATTATTTTGGCCGAAATAGCAGCTTCGTCAAAATAAGTGTTTTCTTCATACTTGGAACATTACTTGGTCCAAATTTTAACAATGCCCTGGTTAGTGCGGATGGAATGAGCTCACTTAAAATTCTAGCTTATATTTTAGGTTCTTCTCTTTCATTTTGGATTGGACTTAAACTACTCCCCTCAAAAACCGAAAAATATTTAATATCAAAAACCTTTATTATTTATATTTTTAGCTCTGGTTTATTTTTTATGATGTTTGTCTCACTTTTCTTTATTGTGGGGAGGAAATATTTTGGTATAAACAGTATCGAAGATTTTTATCAATCGAGATATTATTATTTAATATTATTTTTATCATTTGTTTTTCCCTACTCTTCAGGATTAATTCACTTCTTCACCACAAAAGATGTTAAATCATCTGGAGTGGTCTTTCCCTTTATCAATCAAGTTAATAATGCTCTTCAATTTTGGGTCATTATAGCTTTAGGACTACTTACTTTTTCCACTCAACTTTTTTCCGGTTTCACTGATCACCAAGTTACTTCAACTCATGCGATTGTCACTCTTTCTATGCTGGCCATTGGACCCCTATTAGGTTTTTTACTCACTCAATTCATTGGAAAATCAAACCAAGAAAATAGAATCATTCTGGCCACACTTGGTGGAGTCTTCTTTGCGGCCGGACTTGGCTTCCATTTAGGATGTGGTGTTCTTCTTATCAACGTCCTCATGGGAATTATGGTTAGCAAGCTCTATAAGGATGCTGATAAATTGGCCAAAATAATACAAGCACAAAGACAACCAATTTTAGCAATTGTTTTAGTTGTCGCCTCAAGCAACATATCTATCCCCTCTTTTGAGATCATCGGATTAGCCGCCCTTTTTATAACACTACGCTTTGCTTTTATTCAATTCTTACTGGCAAAGCAAATAACCCTTTTCTTTTTTAAAACCCCCAATCATTTTCAATTTCTAGGAAGAGGTGTCTTAGCTCAAGACACTGTCATCGTTGTCTTGGCCATGATGATTGGTGAATATTACCCAGAAATATCATCCGAAATTATTTTTATCTCATTAATAAATTTATTATTTTTTGAAATTGTTGGTCTAAACAAGGCTCGCGCAATGCTCATTGATTGCGATGAATTAAAAAAGGTTGAGGGCATTTTTAGTCCGAAGTCATAACTATGAAGAAGCTATTTTTTTTAATATTTTTCATTTTCCTTTTCTACCTAACAAAGCAGGATATTCCTTTTTTAAAAGAATTTTTTGTTGCTGAAACTTTAGTTTCAATGGGCGCATTACTTTTAGTGGCCTATACTTTTGCTGAAATAGGCTCTAATTTTGGCCTTCCCATGGTAACAGGATACATACTTGCAGGACTTATGCTCGGTCCTGAGCTAGGCAAAATGCTTTCTTCAGGTGTAGTAGAGAAACTAAAAATGTTTAATAATTTAGCGATCGGAATTATTGCCCTTAGTGCCGGATTAGAATTAAAATTCTCTTCCCTTTATCGAAGTATTAATGCTTTGTGGAAAACCTCAATCATTAAGATCTTGGCCATCTATCTTATCGTTACCCCTGCTCTATTTTTAAGCTTCAAATTCTTTGGTGAAACTGAATATAGCAATACCGCGCTTTTCGTCATGTCTATGGTCATTAGCACTTTATGCTATGGGACTTCTCCTGCTATCGTACTTGCAATCATTAACGAATCAAAAGCTAAGGGTCGATTAAGTAACCTCATACTAAACACGGCAGTCATAAAAGACCTCATCGTTGTGGTTCTTTTAACCATCGCGGCCACCGTCGGAAATTTCTTGCTTAAACCCGAAGCAAATTTAAAATTGTCTAATATCGTAGCGAACCTTTCTCATGAGATAGGCTTATCTCTGGTCGCGGGAATTCTTATAGGTTTAGTAATTCATGTTTATTTAAAATTTATAAATTTTGAAAACTTTCTCTTTGTCATCGTCATTCTTATTGCCAGTTTTGATATTTGCAGAACTTTTCATCTTGAATATCTCTTAACTCTCATTGCGGCAGGAATTTATATTGTTAATTATACAAAATTTGAGAAAGAACTTCATCACCTCCTGGTTAAAGTATCTCTCCCTGTTTTTGTAATTTTCTTTACTAATGCAGGAGCAAATATTGGAGTTCATGATACCCTTTCCATTCTCCCCATAGCAATCATATTATATTGTGCTCGTTTTTTAAGTATGTTCGTGGCCGGTCGTTATGGCCTCCAATGGGCCAGAGAAGAGAGTAAAATTTCAAAGATTGGTTTTCTTGGTTATATTCCTCAAGCAGGAGTAACACTTGGTTTAATTGAACTAGCAGCTCAGAAATTCCCTCAGTTTTCAAATGACATTAGAGTGGTTGGAATGGGTCTTGTTACATTAAATCTTTTAACCGGTCCAATACTCTTAAAACTCTCATTAAAGAAGGTTGGCGACATTCCAGAAGAAAGTGATACCTCATTAGAAACAGTTGAAAAAGATTCTTCTGATGAAGAAAGCCAAGAAACACTTAAAATAAACAAAACACTCCCTCTCTCATTTATAAAAATAAAACTTAATCAAAACTTAAAAGTAACTAATGAGCATGGTTTAAATAGAACACTCGCTTCAGAGCAATTGCAAAAACATATTGATGATTTTTATCAGAAAAAAGCAAGTATCTATCAAGAAGAACTCATTGTGCCCATTAATCAAATCATTAAAAACTTAGAACAAGAAAAATACTTTTTCGATTTTGATCATTGCTCTAATGAAGAACTCAACTTAACTAAACAAAAAATTACCGGAAAAAATATTTCCAATACTTTTAGTTTATTGGATCAAACCATAAATAATAAATTCAATAAAGTACAAAGAAAACTAGAAAACTTAATCGAAGCTCTCCCCTCAAGTCTACCGATACTCATAAATCATGATGTTATTAATGAATTTAAAAGAAATAGTATTTGGAATAGAAGAATAAATATTCACTTTATTTTAAAAAGCTTTTTCACTTCAACTAAAAATGCCTATACAGTTCACTACCCAATACAAACTATAATAAAATCTGAAACTTCGAGCTTAATAATCCGTGAGTTAGACATCTTACAAAAAATCTATTATAGCTATTTACATAATTCCACAATTTTCCAATTCTCAGAGATATATTTTGAAAACCTATTTCAAGATATTAAAATTTTCGACCTCCAGTCTAAAATTCAATTCAGCTTAGACCAAATTAAAATATCTGATAGAAATTCTCGCTCAACTTTATATAATTTCTTCAATCGATATGGTCTCAGTGAACACCGAAAATTCAATCTTAAGTTTTCCAAAAAAAGAAATTTATTATTAAAAGCCAAGGCAAAGTTTTTCAATAATCAAAATGAGTTAAGACAAACTCTTCAAGCTCTGTCTGATTGTTTGATTAATTATAACAATCATCAAAATTTCAATCACCTATTTAATTTATTTATTAAGGAAAAATACTTCAGTAAAACAAATAAACTAAAAGATGATACTAAGAAAACTCTAGGGCCTATCTTTAATGATTTTGACTTTCTCATTGAATCTCAGGATATTAATGAGTCATTAAAAATCAAATCTAAACACTTAAAAGGAATCATAGAGAATCTACAGTCCTCACTTAATCATATTTGTTACCTCAACCCTTATGAAATAGAGCAGGATTTTAATTCTCACATCAAATTGCTCGAAAAAGAATTTATCCCCACTAATAAATCTATATATCTCGACTCTGACCAATTATTTGTAGAAAGTTTTCGGAATTTTCAGAATTTCAATTTTAATTATGAGAAATATATACATCAAATTATTACTTTTGAAATCATTCCTCAGCTCGAAGAAAAGGTCGAAGGTTTATCTGAGATTTTCGAAAAAACCAGAATTGAAATTAACGACGTTTTAGGAAAGTTTAATATTATTCTTGAGGAAGTAGAAACTCCAACTGAGTTAAGATCAAAAAACATTCTTGATCAAAACCAGCTCAGTGAATTTATTGGTAAATATAAAAATAGCTTATCCAAAATTTTAAAAGAACTAGACCAGAAAGTTGAAGAAAACCATCACCAACTTTCAACAAATACTTCTCAATCCATTGGACAAGTTTATGAGAAGTTTCACAGTTACTCAGTCATTAATTTGGCCAAAAAAAGAATTTATTTTTTAAGTGATTTTGTTTTTAATGAAATGCCTAATTTTTTTAAATCCATTAAAAAGATGACATTATTCTTCTTGAAAAACCTATATCAAGAAACGATCGGAGAACTTGCACCAAGTGAAGACTTTAAAGAAAGGCAGCATCGAAATATATTTAGTAAGAACTTAAAAAAACTCTCTGATACGTGTGAGAAAATTGACCAAATTAATTTAAACAATTATCCACCTTACTTTTTAGATTGCTTCACATTTGACCCGATCAAAAGCTCCAAGTTTATGTTGGCCAATCAAGACATTCTCGAATCAATTTTAGAGTTTGAGCAATCATGGATGAATAAAAATGAGTCTTCAGTTCTTTTTATCAATGGCCCATCTGGGAGTGGAAAAACTTCATTACTGAATATGCTGCAAATTGATCTTAAATGTGAAAACATCAAACGGATCGATGATACCTTCTTGCAAAAGCGAAAAGGTCTTCCTGAGGCGATACAGAAACTAGATCAAACCAATTATTTTGATCAACGAAGACGAGTTGTATTAATTGATGACCTAGACCAATGGATTATTCATGGATCTAATATTCAATATTTTAAATCCCAAATTAGTAATTTATTCTTTGGAAACAAAAAAACTTTATGGATTTTTACTCTCAATCAAAGTTCATATGATTTTCTCAATAAAACATTCTCGCTCTACCTTCTCGCAAATAAAATCTATACAATTCAACCTCTCTCCTATGATGTTGCCTTTGACATAATTAAAAATCGTCAAACTGCAAGTGGAGTTCAATTAGAACATCGAAATAAGAATATTAGTTTTGAAGCATCCAAGAATAATATATTCTTCAAACGGTCAGTATCAAAAGTCATAAATAATTCTCATGGAAATATCAGACTCCTTATTTACCATTGGCTAACAAATCTGAATCCTGAAAATGATAAAGTCACATTGAATAGAAGTATTAAAAGCTTTAAGCTAGAATCTCATTTAGTTAGCGAATTACCTGAAAAAGTTTTTGTTACCTTAAGTTATCTTCTTAAGTTTGGTGAATGTAATATTAGTGAGCTCTCAAGAAGCACGCACCTAAACCAAAATGAAATTCTTCAGTCTGTTAACTACTTATATAATTTAAATGTAATCTCATTTAGTAATAGCAAGAAAAATAGAATTGCTACACGACATGTTGCTCGCAGCCTGCTCGGTAGTATTATTCTCAACCCTTTTGAAAACAAATGGAAAATTCATAATGAATTTAACTAATTTTTTAAAAAGTTGGAATGAACAAGTTGGAAGTTTAAATAACTATATCTACAAAGATCTATTTGTGGATATTATCATTCTTCTGTCTATCGTTTTCACCTTACTCGTTATTCGATCCTTAATTGGGCGGCTCATAAAAATACTTGAGCTTGAAACTGATTTGATTAGCGCTCTGACTAAATGGCCAATATTCATTATCATTTTTGGAATAGTTGTCAATCGTTTTTTGCTCTTATCACGAGACCTTCCACTAATTGGAATTATTCCTATAAATATACTTTTTTCTTTTCTTGTAATTGGATTTACATTAGGAAGTTACCGTCTTTTTAGGTATCTTTCACTCGTATTTAATAGGCCATTCTTTTTAGGAGATAAAATTCACATAAAAGAATACACAGGCCGAGTTAAAAGCTTAGGCTATTTTAAATCAACCCTTGTTTTAGAGGACGGAAACCAAGTCTTTATCCCCACTAAAGATATTTATAATCACCCTGTTACTTTAATTCAATCAAAAAATTATGCTCAGTGTGAACTTGAAATAAAGTTAAAAGATGAAAAAAAGAATGATGAAACCTTAAATTTAATTAGAGAAAAAATTCTGACACTTCCGATGGCCATTGATGAAAATAGCTTAAATTTAAAAATCAATAATGAAACTCTAGTGATAAAGTATCAGATTTGGCCAGCAAATATACATGGGCAATCTGAGTCATCGATCAAGAAACTAGTTTCAAATATATAGTAATTTTTTTTCCAATGACATAATATTATTTATTTAATGAACATAAAGAGAGACAAATCTAGATACATCCCTTGCCCACTCGTTGGCCCTCGGGAAACTTGATTTACAATTAAAATGCCTTCCATCTGGACATTCTGCAATGTATTTTCGACTATCATATAGAGGACAATAAGAAGATACTGTTTCATTAAGGTACTTATAAACAATATTATTTTTAATAGGATCTTTCTTTGTTCCACTAGGTGGACCTATCCACACACAGGGTATACTCTTATCCTTTAAGAACTCAACCATGCTTTGAGCATATTTTTTATGATTATTATATTTTTTTGAGCCTACTTCACCAAGAAAACCAAGATCATTCGCTCCTAAAGCAATGATGACAAACTCTGGTATTATCGAGTTTTGAATTTTACTTCTCCATTTCGAATGATAAATCATATTCTCAAGCAAAGGAGTAAACTTAGGAACGTTAACTTTTTTAGACCAATGAGATGGAGGATTAGGATGGTTATAATCTACATTTGATACAGTTGCTTGATTATAAACTCCACCACTTAAATAATATTCTTTTTGATTTATCCAATGAAATGGGGCTGAAGAAGCATGACCTAAAGTGACTAAGTCGTGATTTCTTTCGACAATATAACTATGAAGTTTTTTACCAAAGTATCCAGCAGTATGAGAATCACCAATTAATAGGATGCTTTTCATAGAAAAAGTAGATGAGGATAAAAATAAAAATGTTAGAAATATTAATACTTTGGGTTTCATTTGCACATTTAATATCCTGATAAAAGATTTTACCCAAGTGGAAATGTAAAAATGAATCTATTTTTGAGTTGCCAGATTATTGGCAAAATTAATTGCTTTTTTCATATCAGGTAACTCACTAACTTTTGGAACAATCTGCATGTAACGAATGATTCCTTTTTCATCAGTCACAATCACAGCTCTTGCCAATAATCCATTATCTGACATAAGGAGACCTGATTTCTTTCCAAACTCAGCATCGTTAAAATCAGAAATATAATGGATGTTTTCTAATTTAGCTTCTTTTGCAAATCGCCTTTGGGCCATGGGCAAATCACGACTAATAGTAACGCGAGAAATTTCTTGATTAATATTTTTACTTTCACCAAGTATATGTGACTGTTCTTCGCATACTGGAGTATCAATAGAAGGAACAACATTTATTAAAGTAACTTTATTTTTTAATTTAGGGAATTTAGTTTTTTTATCTAAAAAAGTAAATATTGATTTTCCGACGGCAATGAGATCATTCCCAGTGTGTAGTTTAATTTTCTTTTTACCAATCAAAACTTCTGTTCCAGCTTTAATATTATTTGAGGAGATGGAATAATTTTTTTTATTTGCCTGAACAAAATTGATAACCAACAGTGCGCAAAAGATAAAACTAATTTTCTTCATGTGTCATTCTCCTTAAGTGTTTCGTTAATTGCCACACTTTTGTCTCGATAATTTTTTTTAATGTTTAAGATCTATATCACTTTGTATAGTCTTCGACAAACACCCACTAGTTCAACAAGGAGAATTAATAATGAAAACATTAACAATGATTAGCATTAGTTTATTTAGTTTCGCAGTCTTAGCACATGGACCTCATTCGCATATTAAATGTTTCACAGGGAAAAACATTGAGGAAGTTCAAAAGAAAGTTAATAAATTTGCAGGTGGTCATGATCATCTTACTGGTGAGTTTGCAAATAGCAGCGAGCCTAATCACCGAGGAATTATCATCGACGCAATGACCAAGGATATGCCCGATGGGCCTGAGATTTGTATTTCCTACAAGCACTCTCACCGATAAAAATTTAATTAAAGAAACGAGGCATGTCTTTTAATCAATTGAAGACATGTCTATTTTTCCAAATGACTTTTTAAAATCCTTAATTTTATTTTTCTTAATCTGTTTTAGCAGATCAAGCTTCGCTTCAATATCTAAATGAGCATGTATGTTCTTAGATGAGCTTAACTTTGAGTTAATTTTTGTTAAATTTTGATGGTAGCCATTTTTTAACAAACCTTTAAAAAATGCTTCTGTCTCAGCGTAAATCGAATTAAATTGAGAAAGATTAAAGCCTATATTATAGTTAAATTTTTGAGAAAGATAGAGTAGATAAATTTGATTTCTCTTTTTCCGGTATTCATCTGTAAAACTTCCCTGTGCCCTACTCAAATACTCATAAGCTTTTTTTAAATCTTTTTTAGCTAAGTAGAAACGACCAAGCAAATAATCTAAATGAGAGTCATGATAACTTCTAGATCCTTGCTGAGTCTGCTGTTCAAAAATTAGATTTATTTTTTCTAATAAATCTAAAGCAATATCATCTCTTCCCCCATTATGTGCCAAATAAGCTTTTCCATAAAGATCAGCTGCTTTATTCGGGATTAATGAGCCTTTTTCAGAACGAATATGAATTGCATTATCCAGTCTAAACGAAGAATTCTTAATATCACTATAAACGGTAAAGTATGTCCCATGATTCGCGATGCTAGTATCCCCTAAAGAAAGCACACTTTTTTCAGAAGCAGGCATAGCGATGGAAGTAAATATGTTACTTGTTCTTCCTAAAGATGTACCAAAAATGAATTCCTTATTCACATAGCCATCCTGATGGGAAGCTAAGAATTGAATTAAAGACTTTTCATCAATATTTTTAGTCGACTCAGCTCCCTTTAGAAATTGATTTATTTGATAAAACCTTGATTGCGTTTCCATGTAGTTTGAGTAACGACTATGAAAGTGATGCTTGTCTTGAGATTTTGAGAGAAAGTGATTAGAGATCCCCAATGACTTCTCAGTTGACCTTTGTGAGACAACTACTCCCTTTGGGCTTACTTCAATTGTGGCAGATTCATTATTTTTAGCATCCCCTATTAAAATTATCCAAGATGAAAACACCTTAGTTCTTACTGCCACTTGAACGGCATCATCAATACTCCCTGCCATAGCAAGAATTTCTTGCTGTAGCATTGGAAGCATATCCCCTTTTTTCTTTTTTGTTCGTCTATCATAAGTTCGTGCATTTAGTTGGTGTAAACTAACAGTAATACCTTGGTCATTATATCCACTAATTCCCCCAGGGAATACTAAACCAGCGGTCCCATAAGCTACATATCCTGTTGGTTTAGTCGTATCTCGATAAGCGACTTTATTCTTAATCTTTTTTTCCTTAATTAAAAAAGTAACAGGATGCTTATTCCACGATCTCATCATGGCCGTTTGCTCTAAGTTTCGAGCGTGTATGAATTCACCATTTTTTGAAATATTCTTATTTGAGATGACACCAGAACAAGCGAATTTCTCTTTTAATCCACCTTTTGTGCCTATCGTATGAAGAAGTGACTTAGCTAAACCTTTGGTTATGGGAATACCACATCCCACTAAAGTTTTTCCAAAATGCTTTAGCCATTTTTCATCCATTCCATGCAATAATCCATAAGCCACATTTCCTAGCTCGATACTTAATGTCGCTTCTTGGAATTCTCGATGAGTACGAAACTTAACCTTTAAGTTGGGATCATTTTCTAACCTAGCTTGAAACCCTTCCGATAATCCTGTTATGGCCCGGTTAAATCGAGCGCTGACAGATTTTCTTAAGCCACGAAAAATGCATTTACGAATTGACTTAAAAACATTTTTTTTAATGCCTTTCATGGAAGCAGTTGATGCTTTAATATTCTCTAAAGCTTCAATAAGTGATCCATCCGCTATCTGCTCGGCCATTAAGTAACCGTGAGCGAATTGAATATCTCCAATATCCTCTGCGTCTAAAGTTAAAAATGTATGCTTCTTCCATTCTCCAGGTTTAAATAAACTCTTTATTTCACACCGCTGCTCTTCAACCAGTATTTTTCGTGCGTTCCGTGGACGAGTAATTTCTTTTTCGTATTTTGTACAATTGAAATTTTCAGCCGAATATGATTCTGTTGTTTTCACAACTTCAATTCCAAATAAAGATAAATTGAAAACGAATAAACTAATAAAAACGAATAGCTTTGATTGCATACACCCTCCTGATTAAAGAACTTTTCTTCCTTATCCTGAAATAGAAATAAACCGATTTATTTTGAAATATTTGCAGGGGGAAACGACCAATTGTCAGTCTCTATATTGACCTAGATTAATTTCAACGAAGAAAAAATGCTTATTAAAGAGTACTATTGAATTAAATACCGTCTCAAAAGAGACACTACTACTTCAAAACAGAATAAACCTATATCCCTTGACCATATATTAATGAAAGAAACTGAATTCCTATATTATTCTTTCAATCTTTTAGAACAAACAATATATCGATCTCCATACTTATCTTTACCTTTTTGAATTCTTTGAAAATTTATTATTTTACATAAACGATTAAACTTACGATTAACAAAAGGTCTTTTAAATGTTGCAAAAATCCTCGCTCGCTGCTTATCCTCTAATCTTTCAGGACATTGCATTTCAGTCCACATCTCTTCAAGCTTAACTGTGATTTTACATTTGTTTCCTTCAACTACTTCACTTGAAGTCCATGCCAATAAGGTAATAGAGTTTCCACAATTAGTTGTTCCAAGATTTTTTTCAAATTGTACCTTATCTTCAAATAACTTGCATTTTTCTTCTATTGTTTGTGCATTTAATGAAGTAAGCAAAGTAAACATTAACCCTAAAACAATTTTCATAAGAAGCTCCCTTTATTTAATTAAGATAAGTTATTCAATAATTTCCTTACTAATAAAATATTTAAAACCGAACCCTACAAATTTTTTATGAATCAAACTAACATCCGAAATAACTATAAATACATTTACGATGCATAGCTCTTATCATCCTTAGACATTTTTCATTAGAAATTCCTAGATGTTATGCCATTTTGACTCCAAGTAAATATTTCTATTGCACAACATTTCTAAGGACAATGA
Source organism: Bacteriovoracaceae bacterium (assembly GCA_028101965.1). Classification (GTDB taxonomy): domain Bacteria; phylum Bdellovibrionota; class Bacteriovoracia; order Bacteriovoracales; family Bacteriovoracaceae; genus JAOHMI01. Next base: position 58,453 of record JAOHMI010000002.1, on the reverse strand, counting down.
GAATTTATTTTTGATACTTCCCTATTGAGTCCAGGTAGGACTTAGTCACCAAAGGGGTATTTTATGAAAGTCAAATCTGTTTCTTTAATGGTTCTCTGTACACTTTTTTCATTCTCTAGCTTTGCTCAACAAAAAGATTATTATGAGCTATTGCAAAGTATTGAAAGTAAAATGGACCATCTCAATAGACTCATTACAGAGTCACGTCGTCATGAAAAACTCTCACTTCTAAAACTCGAGCAACTTGATGCCTCCCTTGAGCAGGCATGGTTTTCATTTAAAAGGTCAAACCATTCGGGGCCTGGACATCACCCTGGAAACAACCCAGGAAACCATAACCCATTTCCACCGCATAATCCTCCACCTGTTCAACCTCCAGTAGCAGTCTGCCCAGATATTGCAGTGGGATCCGTTATACTTACTCAAAAAAGTGGGCAGTCCCTCTTTATGAAAATCGATCAGGTCTCGGCAGATTGCTATGCAACTGGAATAGTCGGAAATCAGTATACTTCGATTGATCTTCTTAGTACGCAATCACAAATTCTTATGGCCACAGACACATCACTTGGACAAATGGCACAACTAATCGCCGCACAATGTGAAGGAGTGTATGTCGGACAAAGAATTAAAATGAGTGTTAATGGCCGTAGACGAAATGTTACTGTAACTAAAATCGCAGAAGATTGCACCGTTGAAGTTAGTTATAGAGGCCAACTATCTATTAGAAAGTTAAATTAATATTAATAATAATAATAAATTTACAAAAGGGGCAAGAACTTTATCTTGCTCCTCCAATTAACTTTATCTTTCTAAATAATCTTATTCCTTCTTCTTATTAATTATTAATAATCAATTAAAAAAATAATTAAAATATATTTTTTAATTATATGATATTTGATAATTTAATAAGTACAAGGATCAAGTAATGGAAATAGAAAAATCTTTTGCACCAACTATTATTGGAATGTGGCAAGTTTCTGGAGGCCATGGAAAGATAGACAATTCTCATGCAGTTGAAGAGATGTATCGATACTTTAAATCTGGGTTTCACCAGTGGGATCTTGCAGATCATTACGGGCCAGCGGAAGATTTCATTGGAGAACTAAGAAAAATTATTCTGGAACGCGATGGAGAAAATGAGTTATCTAAATTAAAAGCGTTCACAAAGTGGGTGCCGACGGATTTAAAAACTAGATGGACTTTAAATGTCGACTATAGCCTTAAGTATGTTGAGGATCAAATCGACATTTCTTTAAAAAGAATGAATGTTGAAAAGATAGACCTGCTTCAATTTCATTGGTGGGATTATGAAGATCCGCGCTTATACAAAGCGCTTGATAATCTTCAAAAGCTTAACGAAAAAGGAAAAATCGATCAGATTGGTTTAACAAATTTCAGTTTAGAAAGTTTGAAGAAAATAATTGAGAAAGGCTATAAAATTACTTCCCATCAAGTACGGTTCTCATTAACAGATGCCAGAGTAAAAACGGAAATGCTTGAATACTGTTACCACCATAATATACACCTTTTGGCTTTTGGAACAATTGCCTCTGGCTTTTTATCTAATCGCTGGCTCAATCAAAATGAACCATTAGAAAAAGATTTAAACAGGGGACAGTTTGTCCATAAAAAATTAATAGACCGCTTAGGTGGATGGGAGAAATTTCAAGAATTATTATGTATCCTCAATAAAATTGCTTTCAAATACAAAGCAAGCATTTCTAATATAGCGTCTAAACTTATCTTAGATCAAAATTCGTCAACTTCTGTTATTATTGGAGCAAGATTAAGTCTATCGGAACATATTAAAGACAATATTAATTTGAATTTACTTAATATTCCTGAAGCAGAATTTGATACACTTAATGAATTTCTCACTTCCCATAGTAAGATTCTATTAGAAGATCTCGGGGATATTGGGTCTGAATATCGAGGATCATCCTTGTAAATTAGATATTTCAAATTAAGAAACTATGCTTGATTTTCGAGCTGAGCACTCTTCAGTGCATTTTTTCTTTTCTTATAAAGAACAAATCCAATAATTAAAAATAGAAAAGGTAGCCCCAATAAAACAAAGGTAGTATTTAGATAAGTGCTGACAACTTTTTCAGTGTCACCATTGCCCTGAAAGCACATTGGGCACGTGAGAGCACTCGAAGAAAGTAGAAAAAATAATTTAAAAATAAACAATCGCATAGACAAACGGCCAAACTAAAATGACAAACCACAGATAAATTCGCAGCATTTCAGTATTGGTCCACCCTTTAAAAAAGTGTATTAACATCCAACCGAGAGAAAATAGCACATGAGTTGCGTGAAATCCAATCACTAATAAGTAGATTCCTCCATAAACACCGCCAACAATCTCTAATCCAAACTGAACCAGGTCAAACCATTCAATTACTTGAATACTGACGAAAGCGATTAAAGCAATCAATGATGACAGATAGAAGGCAGTCATTTTCTTTCGAACAAAAACTTCTAAAAATATTCCAGAACTAATTAGAATAATTGTATTAATACCCGTAATCATGGCCGGAAATTTGGGCATTCCATAGGGAGGCCACATGACTTGATTTACTTTCAAAACTTGAAATGCTGTTAGCAAGCCTGCGAACACCATCATTTCTGCACCTATGATGAGAAATAGGGCAACAGTTTTCGAATCGAAAAGAGATTCTTCTCTTTGAACTTTTCGCCCGAGTCGATCAATTTTTTCAGTAGTCAGAGTTCCCATAGAAGAGCCTCAATTATTTTATTAGTTTGTTCGCATAACAACATCAACATAGGTGCCAGCAACAAAAAAGACAACGCAGCATATACCAAAGTAAAAGCTCCATTTAATAAACTTTTTCTCCATCTTCAGATGCATATAATAAGCAGCAACAATCAAGGTTTTAATGATCGCAACTCCCCAGATAATAATTTTTTCCATTAAAGGGGAACCCAAGTGGCCCGCAAAAAGAGAACCGATGAGTAAAACTAAAAGTACTACCCAAAGATAAACATATTGCTTTACATCCATGTGTCCGCCCTCAGCGTGATCTGAACTCATAATTTATCTCCTGTAAATTCTTATGCTACGTAAAATAATGGAAAAACAAAAATCCACACAACATCAACAAAGTGCCAGTATAGTCCAGCGATCTCAACCCGTTGTAGATTCACTCCCTGTTTAACATCTTTCCAAACCCATAAATTTATAAATATACCAATCAGTACGTGAAACCCATGCAAACCGGTAATAAAGAAGTAAAAGCTCCAAAACAAGTTAGTAAGCGGTGTTACACCATGGCTAAGTTCATTATAATATTCAAAAGACTTAAAACCTAAGAAGCAAAATCCAAGAAAGATTGCTAAACCAAGGTAATAGGAGGCATGTTCTTTAAACTTAATATCCTTCATAGCTTTTTCAGCGTAATGATGGGCTAAAACTATAAAAAGCGAAGAAGTGAGAAGTAAAAGAGTATTGATCGTTCCAATCACAGTTAAAGTTTTAGCTGCAGACTCTTCCCAAATTGGATTTTTAAGTCGAAGCATAACAAAAACAGCAAGAAGACCACCAAAAACACAAACCTCTGAGGATAAAAACCACCACATGGCCAAACGACCACTAGGCACTTCAGCCTTTTCGTAAATATCCTCTGGATTAATAGGCGCACTCATATCAATAACTCCTTAATTGAAATATCTTTTTAAATCCATTTAAATTAACCATTAAGACTTTTCCCATTGAGGATAAAAATCTTCAGTTCTTTCCGGAGTAGAATACTCATATGGTCCTCGGTGAACCGTTGGAATTTCCACAAAGTTTCCATGAGCAACCGGCGGAGATGGGCATTGCCATTCAAGAGTTGTTGCTTGCCATGGATTATTAGATTCAACTTTCTTACCTTTAAACATGGACCAGAAAAAGTTAAAGATAAATAAAAATTGGGCTAATAATAATACGATAAGAGCATAGGTTGCGATCTTATGATAAGGCATCGTACTGACTAAAAATTCATATTCAGTTGGATCAGGAATTCTTCGATGATGTCCCATTTGTCCTACTTGAAAAAGAGGAATGAAAATAAAGTTGAAACTTATAGCACTTAACCAAAAGTGAAGCTTTCCTAAAGTTTCATTATACATTCTTCCCCACATTTTCGGATACCAGTGGTACACACCTGAAAGCATAGCAAAAATTGTAATGGGCACCATCGTATAATGAAAGTGAGCAATAATATAATAAGTATCATGATAGTAAATATCACCAGCTGAAGCACCAACAATTACCCCTGTAATCCCCCCAATTAAAAACTCTGCCACCATTCCTAAGGTAAATAGCATAGGAGTGGTTAAGGATATATTTCCCTTAAACAGAGTTGCAATCAGCGCAAACATACAAACGGCAAAAGGAACAGAAATGATCAAAGTTAAAGCTGCAAAGGGCATAACCATTCTAGGATCCATCCCTGAAATAAATTGATGATGAGCCCAAACCACAAAACTTAAGGCACCAGCGGCCACAAACGCCCAAAGAAGCAGTTTGTATCCAAACAGAGGCTTACGTGCATGCACTGGTAAGACTTCCATAACCACACCAAGGGCCGGAAGAAGCAATACATAAACTTCAGGGTGACCAAAAAACCAAAATAAATGTTGAAATAAAAGTGGATCTCCCCCACCGGCAGGTAAAAAGAAGGAAGTACCTGCGGTTCGGTCTAAGAGCATCATAATTGAACCAGCTAAAAGTGGTCCAACTGAGAACATAAATAGAATGGCCGCAATTAATTGCATCCAAATCATCATGGGAAGTCTCATAAAAGAAAGACCCTTAACTCGCATATTACAGACTGTGGTTAAGTAGTTAACCCCACCCATGAGAACTGAGAAAAATTCTAAAGCGACTGCGATTATCCATAAGTTAATCCCTGCCCCAACTCCGGTATAATCAGGATTAGCCGAAAGTGGTGGATAAAAAGTCCAACCCCCAGAAGCAGGTCCGTCCGGAACTATAAAAGAGATTATTAAAACCACGATCGAAGCTAAGTAGGTCCAATAGGACATGGCATTTAGTTTAGGAAAAGCCATATCATCTGCACCAATCATAAGTGGAATGAGATAGTTTCCAAATCCACCCAGAAGAAGTGGCATCCCTACCCAAAAAATCATAATCGAACCGTGCAGAGTAATAAGTGAATTATAGCTTCCAGGCTCCACAACACCAAAGAAAGGTACCGCTTCACCAGGGAAAGCTAATTGCATTCGAAAAACGTAAGCAAAAAAACCACCCATGGCGGCCATAAGTAAACCAGTAATTAAGTATTGCTTAGCGATCATCTTGTGATCGATACTGAATACATATGTATTCCAAAAATTAGGTTTTGCGTGTCCCATTTTATTTTTCCTTTATATCTCTTTTCAACTTATTGTATGTCTTCTGTGTCTTCTTCATTCGAAGAATTCTCTTCACTCGCGTCCCCATCGAGTTCAGTATTTCTTTCCGGAGCACTTCTCGAGAAAGTAGTATGATCTTCTCCACCTTCTTTATACTTAGGATCGATCTTAGTTTCAGGATAATCTTCTTCAATAAAACCTGCTGACGCTGGCTCCGCTGAAACATCATTTGAAGCGACTTCTTCATCTTCAGAGTTCTCAATCACCCATTGATCATAATCCTCTTGAGTCATAACTTCGTAGCTAGATGCCATTATCCCATGCCCGGTTCCACATAATTCAGCACATGAAACAGGGTAAACTCCAGTTTTTGTGGCTTTAAACCAACCAGTAATCGTCCGCCCAGGAACCGCATCTTGCTTAAATCTCATATGAGGTAAAAAGAATGAATGAAGAACATCCGTGGAGGATATGTGAACATGAATAACTTTATCAACAGGAAAGGTCAGAACATCTGTCTCAATATCGTCGTCAGTGCCCAGCTTGTTATCTTTTCCCGGAAGCGTATAAAGCCAAGAAAACTGCATTCCCACTACTTTTGCTTCAATATCAGCTTTGGGTAGATTCGTTTTCACATGATCCCAAACTCTTTGCGACTTAATATCTAAATAAATATCTAGGAGTAAAACGAAAAAAGTAGGAATAAGCACATAACTCATGGCCTTCCAACTTGCTCCAGTTATGTAAGCAGCTTTTTGACCAGGTCTCTTTCGATACATGATGATAAAAGCAATTAATAATATTTCAGCTACCAACCACCAATAAAAAACAATTTGTGTGGTTGTTGAAATAACGCCATCAATATCTGCCCCGTAGGAGGAGATGTTTTCTGGCGTTAGACCTAAGAGCCAATCTAACATGGTGCACCTTCTTTTCAATTTCGAGATTTTACACTAATATCTTAAAAAAGTTTACTAACCTTGTCACATAAAAAAGAGTTTTTGAATGGCCATCCCCAAGACTACTGGGAGAAAAATCAGAAAAATTAAAAATTAATTAAAACAACACCTAGAATGTGAAATGTTTGCAGAATAACTAGATTTTATTTATGCTTTACTAACTGCCCTACTATAGTGGTGAATTAAATATTTCCTTAATAAAAAAAATATTTCTAAAGATTTGAATTATTCTTAATTTTTTCAACCACCTATTCAATTGATTTTCGCAAATTATTTGAATATAGCTTATATGATTAAAGGCTGCCCAAATCTAAAGTGCATTAAAATTGAAAGTAATATTCAAAAAGATGGTAATTATTTTAGAAAAAATGATAGTCGTAAGGTACAGAGATATCGGTGCAGAGATTGTGGAAAGAGGTTTAGCAAATCTACCGGAGAGCTTGAATACAGGCAAAAAAAAAGAAGAGTTAACTTTTTTCTTTTTAAACTTCTGGCTTTAGGTATGTCTATGCGAAGATGTGCCCTTAATTTAAATATTCATCAAATTACCGTTAAAAGAAAATTAATTTATTTAGCTAAAAAAGCTAGAATGCATCATGATGAATACTTAAAGAAAATAAGAGGATTAAACCGAATCCAATTTGATGATCTTATTACAATTGAGCATACAAAACTAAAACCACTAACCGTTAGCTGTGCAGTTGATTCAAATTCAAGAGCGATACTAGGAGCTCATGTTGCCTCTATCCCTGCCTTTGGACATTTAGCCAAAATATCAAAAAAGAAGTATGGAAGAAGAGAAAATAACCATAAAAATGCACTCGAAGACTTATTTAATCAAATTAAAGCCTCACTTGACCCTCAAGTTGAAATTAGATCAGATGAGCATAAACTTTATCCCTTTTTTGTAAATAAGCACCTTCCCCATGCCAAGCATTTAAGGTTCAAAGGAGGAAGAAGCTGTGTAACAGGTCAAGGTGAGTTAAAAAGAAAAAGAAGAGATCCTCTTTTTTCTATTAACCACTCTTACGCCATGCTTAGGGCAAACATCAACAGATTATTTAGAAGGTCTTGGTGTACAACGAAAGATCCAGTCATGCTTAAAAATCACATTGATCTCTTTATCCACTACCACAATACAATTCTTATTTAGAAAATTAACTTGATGAAAAAAATGATCACAATTAATCGGATTGTACTTTTTATTTACCACCATACTCGTAGGGCAGTTAGTAATTCTCTTCTTATAATTTCGTCGATAAATAGTACGACCCAAAAACTTTGCTCAAGTGGACAAAACTTGGTTCACTTGAGCAAAGCTTTAGGTCAGTTTATTTGAGTGCCTCTTTAATTAAGTTCTGAACAGATGGGTCCGTGGATAAGCTTTTATTACGACTTAAATCAAGAAACTTTCCAGTTTTTAGATCTTTACTTTCAATTAAAACTTCAATGCTCTCAATTGTTCCATCTACCTCAACTTTCATGTCGTTGAAATAGGAAAGTTTTGCTTTTTCTGCTTCAGTCACCTTCATCTGGCTGCCCATGATGATTCTCTCTTTTCCATCAGAGATTGATTTTAAATCAACAAGATGATCTCTATTTACTTTATCATCTACCGGTCCTCCTGGACCTCCTGGACCAACTAAACCGTTGATCATGATATACTCGCATCCTACACCATTAAAAGTATCATATTGATTTTGCAAATCATCTCTTTGGTCTCTATAGTTATCAATTTGGTTTTGTAAGTTAGTAATTACTATTCCCCCAGATCCTCCTCCAAAAATAGGTCCATCAGGGTCTTGATCTAAAATATCATAAATCGTCTGTTGCACTTGAGCGATACTGTTATTTAAACTACCAATTTCATTTAAAAGATCAATACAAGCTTCCTGATTTGGTGTATAGCCAGTTAGGACCGGTAGTTGTAAATCACAGCTCCCACCTGTAAGCCTTCTTGCAAGTTGATCGCAAAATAAGTTTTGCGGTTGTAGAGAGGAAGCATCACCTTTATGCTCTCGCCAATCGCTGTCCCCTTTCATACCAAAACCTGGTCCAGTCCCTATCATATAACCGCGAACAAATCCATGACCATCTTGATGAAACTCCATTCCCTTAAATCGAACTTTCCCGTCTCCTCTTGCATTCCACATAGTGATATTTGTTCCGGTTTGACCTGCATTTGAAGAGTAATGTTTTCTATTTTTGCACTCAATTTTGTCATCAACTGTTACATCAGTAAAAAGCATCCCTACCGAGGCACTACCATGACAGTCTATTCCGGCAGCTTTAATAGTGACACAGATTCCGTTACCATTATCTCCTGAACAATTTTTAGCATATGAAGCTTTCGATTTGCTTGAGACTACTGCATTTCCTTCCTTATCTAAGTTGTTTCCATTAAAAACATAATTGTGGCGGTTATGTCCAATATCAGATCCGTGAATCAGAACGTGGGAAGTCGCAATTAAGTTCAATCCGTAACCATGCCCATTTTCTAATCTATTTTGAGTGGAAAATATATTTGCGTTACTTATGGTTGAATCTTTAACGTTACTAAACATTATTCCACTATCTGCCATATGCCGATTTGTAGAATCTCCTGCTCGATCAAAAGTTATGATATTACTGATGATCGCATTTTTGGCATTGGCTATTTTTATAAAAGCCATTCGATTCCCACCTAATTCTTCAGCTGTTCCAATGGTCGCAAGAGCATTATTAAATCTAATATTATAAACACCTACATTCTCGATTAATGCTGTCGCTTTTTTGACTGACCCTTCACTCGCTTTCAAGAAATGCCGAGTTGGTGCATTTAAAACTAATTTTTTACCAGGGGTATTAATACTTACAATATGTCTCTTTTCAATAACCTTATTTTCACCAATCATATCCCCCCAATAACTACCCATTCCCCAGTCATTAACCCATTGACTAGAAACATTGCGAATGATGACAATATCATCTCCGACACTAAAACCATCAATGCTGTTTAACTTTATTTCAGTGTCATCAATTTCCATATTTTGTGCTAAATTTTTACTATTTGAAAGTCCGCCCCCTCCATTAAAAACAAAAGTTCCATAGGAGCCAGATAAGTTTTCAGGCTTATTACCAGGAAGGCCAATATAATCAGTAATTATATTAGTGAAGTTCTCCGTATCGCTCGGAGCACTTACGGATTTGGTTCCAACAATGAATATATTAGAATTATTAATTTGAAACTGATCTTTGATTTTATAGGTTCCAGGACTAAACATGATAATCCCGCCATTATTTGCAATAGCATCAGCGATGGCTTCATGAATGGCATCATCAGAGAAACTTTGTCCACTAGGATCTCCTCCATAATCGTCTACTTTGAACTTGACCAGACCAAATGAATCCCAATTTGGAAGCGATTCATTACTATTTTTGTATCCAGCAAAACTATAATCTTGAAGTTTCGCTCCATTTTGGTTAAAGCCGAGCGTCCAGTCCACTGGATACAAAACTGATCTTAATGAGTAGGCATTTACCATGCTCAAAAAACAAATAACATTTATAAATCTTAATACGTTCATCGCTTTCTCCCCTTTTAATTAAAGAAAATGGTTAATCTAAATTTGATTCTAAATTTGAAATTTCTGCTGAAAGAACTGATGTCTCTGAACTTCCTCCCCCCATTGAGAAGAGCACCCCATTGATGCTCGTAGATAATGACCCTGCAGGCATTCCACCGTCAGAGATAGTACTATCGACAATGGTCGCATTGGGATAATCGTCGATGTCATACTGATTGCTACTCCAAGTTCCACACGTTGGGACACAAACCACTTTAAAAGAGTCACTTGCCCCTGAAAAAGAAAAGGAACCACCTGATGCTGAAAGTGGAACAATAATGTTGTCCGCAATACCGTCATCATCATTATCAATAAGGATATTCATCCAGGGAATATCTTGACCTTGGTCGTAGTCCCAAGATATAGAAAAGTCTCCTAGATCAACACCATTAAAACCATCTAAGGCAGCAATGGGTTTGTTTCCTGTTCCGCCCCCCTGAAAACCACCAGAGGCGTTTACACCTCCAGAACAAGTTAGGCTTAAGACTCCGCTAGCATCGTCAAAACTAATGCTAGAGTTATTCACTGATTCATCATCAAATAAATATTCAAAAGCGACTTCAGTATTATTTGTATTGTTTGTTTGCGCGAGAGAATCACTTCTATCTTTACTCTTAACCATTTCTTCCTCAGTATTAATATTAAGTTTCCCACATGAAATTAAATTTAAAGAAATAATAAAAGAGACCAAAAACCAATAATGGTTCCAATATTTTTTTTGCACAAACGTCCTCCAAATAAAAAAATATTATATGCTCTAATTATCAGGTCTATTCGGACGAATTCGATAAAAAAAAAGGAAAAATACATAAAATTAGCTTGTTAACTAAATCATTGGAAGCAAATGACTGCCATAAATAATGGTAAAAACCATATTATTGAATTAAATTTCAAAGGTTTAATAAATTTTGTTATTTAATTATTGCTAACTGGTTTACTATATTTCTGATCGATCAAAATTCAATTAATTACAACTTTTGAAAACTAAGTATTTCAGTAACTAAGAAGATACCACAACTATAGTCAGCCAATTTATAAGGATTGAACTGTAATGAAGTAAGTCAGCTTTTCCTGCTTCACAAAAATAATCACTCTGCTATTACGAACAGAAAGTATAATAATTTTCGATACTTATAGTTGTTTATAACTAAGCAGATAGATCTATTTAGTCGATAACTCTCCAATCGAATCACTTTCATCAGCAATATCTTTTTGAATGATCGTCTCAATTTTTTGATTTAGGCTCGATATCATTTTTTGATAACTAGGATCTTTTAATAACTCTTCTTGGCTTTTCACCCGTGAAGATTTCTCGCCTCTTAATGTGACTTGGACTTCATGTTTCTCCCCAGCAATATCCAGCTGCATGACCATTTTCTTTATCCCTGACTTTTCAAGTTCAGCTTGAGAAGCTTTGTCTCTTTTAATCTTCTCTTTGGACAGCCTTTCTTTTTCTCTATCCGATATGGCCACTTCTTCAACACCGTCATTAATCGGAACAGCAAGACCTGTATCCATTATCGAAACACAACCAACTTCATTATAACCATTAAATTGAGATTGAAGAATTGCAAGTTGACTTTGATTTTGAGAAATTTGACTAACTAATCCATTCAAAACATTTTCAAAACCATGAGGGGATCCATACTCGTATTCAGGTTCATTTAACATATCATCAAAAGTAGTTTGTAAACCTTCTATCGTCTGTTCAATATAGTTAATTTCTTGTAACAACTCATGGCATTCTGTCTGATTTTGGCTTAATCCAGTTGTTGTCTCAACCTGAATATCATCACAAGAGCTTCCAGCTCCTCTTTTACTTAACTGATCACAGAATAAATTCTGAGGCTCTACGGTTGATGCTTTTTTCTTTAGGTCTCTTATTTTATTATCCCCTTTAACTTTGATTCCTGGAGCCCAGGCAATAACATAGCTATATACAAAACCATAACCCGTAAGAGATTTTTGATTATCTTTAAATATAACCTTTCCATCTCCATTTATATTCCATACCACGTTCCCCCAACCGGCATCTCCTGAATTAGATGAATCTGATTTTCTATTGATTCCCTTGATTCGATCATCCACCGTAACTTCCGTCATAAGAGTTGAAACTGTTGCCCTTCCCTTAATATCAATTCCATTTGTCGGCCACAGTATACAGCCAGTAATTTCATCTTCATTTATACAGTGATTAGCTTTTGCTTTTCGACTTACACTTTTAGTTATAACATTTCCTTCCTTGGCCAATGAATTATAATTAAATGTATAGTTGTGCCTCATCCAAGTTACATCCGCATCATGAATCAGTACATTTGATGCTTCATCTAAGTTAATCCCATAACCAGCTCCACCACCAATACGACGCTGAGTTTTCTGAACACGAATCTTGGTTAAAGTTGAATCCTTTAAATTATCTGCCCAAAAAAAGCTATCGGCTAAATGGTGGGTAGTATCATTAAGATAAGCATCGTAAGAAAATATATTTGCAAAGACTGCATTCTTAACATCTCTCACATAAATAAAAGACATTCGATTGCCACCAATCTTTTTAACGTAATTTTCATCATGAAGAGCATTATTAAATTTTATATTATACATTCCAACATTTTCGGAATATCCACTTTCGAGACTAACACTACCTTCTCCTGATTTAATAAAATGTCTAACAGGTGCATTTAAATAAAGTTTCCGAGCAGGAACATCTATATTAACGATGGTTCTGCTTTCCATTTTTTTAGTTTCACCAATCAGATCACTCCAATATTCATTCATTTCATAGTCATCAATCCAAGTTTCAAATTCATTTCGTTCGATAGCAATATCATCTCCTATATTAAATCCATCCACACTCTCCAATTTAATAAACATATCGTGAGGACTAATATTTTCAGCTAAATTTTTACGATTTGAAAACTCCTGATTTCCTATAAATCTAAATGTCCCATAGGTTTGAGATAAATTCTCAGGGATACCATCTTCTTTATACCAATAATCAGTCCAAATTTTAGTTACATTTTGACTATTTTCACTTGAATTAATATGTCTTGAGCCGACAATAAAAATATTAGATCCAGTAATATTAAAACTCTCACTAACCGTATAAGATCCATACCCAAAGAGAATAATTCCACCACCATTAGCTGTCGCTGAATCAATGGCAAGTTGAATCGCAGCGTCCGAATACTCTACTCCTGTAGGATCAGCACCAAAATCATTCACTCGATACAAAGGCAAATTAAAGTCCTGCCACTTAGGAGTTTCAACACTACTATTCTTGAAACCCGCGTAGCTAAAGTCCTGCAACTGTGCATTCGCACTCAAAACCCCAACTCCTGGCTCCCAATCATCCTCATAAAGATAGCTTCTTATTGCAAATAAGTTTGAACAAGAAAAAAGTACAGAACAAAGAGTGAAGTATTTAAATAAATTCATAAAAATTCCTTCCAATATTTTATTTTAATCTAAGCTTGTTTCTATATTAAATATTTCACCTGAAACGGCACTCGTTTCATTACTGCCTGAGCCAACAAAAAAGATAACTCCGTTAATTGCAGTTGCGGCAGCACCTGCTGGCATTCCCCCATCAGTAATAGTGCTATTAACAATGGTTGCATCCGGATAATCTGTTAAGTCATAAGAGAAAGAGTTATAGGTTCCACAAGTTGGTACACACACAACTCGAAAAGAATCAGTAGAACCATCAAATGAGAATGATCCTCCCGATGGATCAGTCGGTACAACAATATTATCTGCGGTACCATCACTATCAATATCAATTAGTATATTAACAAAAGGGGCCGTCTGTGCTTGGTCATAATCAAAGTCTAATGAGAAATCAGAAAGATGCATATTATGAAAGCCATCCAAAGCGGCAATGGGTTTATTTCCTGTTCCACCACCCTGGAATGCTCCGGCAGCGTTAACTCCACCAAACGTGTAAATGGATAAAATTTCTAAATTTGCATCATAAGAGATATTGCCGCTATTAACCGTTTCATCAGCAAAAACTAATTCAAAAGTATTCGCTGGTGTTGTGGTTGTAGTATTCGTATTAGTTATAATACGATCTTTGCCCTTTGATTTTTTCTCTACCTTAATCATGCGAGTACATGATGCTCCAAAACTTAGGATTAAGATTATCTGAAAAATAGGCGAAATTAGCGGATTGAAATATCCTTTCACAATTTCCTCCTGTTAAACCTCTCAAGTCTTTTAAAGTTTACTCACAATCAAAGAATTCTAATAATTTTAAATTAATTCAAGTGGTTGCTAGGATATTCAAAATTTTATTTTTTAGATAAAGACAACTATATTTGGCGCATGGGAAAATCACTCTCTAATATTATGGGAATAGTAAACCAGCGGTTTCAGATAATGCTATAAAGGATAAAACTTAAAGTCATGAGAAACAAAATAAAAGAAATTGCTGAAATAAATCTTACCAGATCCTGCAAAAGGCCGAATTGATTCATGCTATCTCCTTTATTAATTCTTAGTCTTAACAGATTAAACAATCCTGCAATTTTTCCCAAAATATAATCTTCACCCTATTAATTTTACCTGGTAATCGCATTGTCTAAGCTAGCTTTATGTATATATTGTTATAAAATGATAAAATAAATATTAAATGTTATTAACTACTTAGAAGGACCAATTCATGGAAACAGTCATCATTGGAGTATTCCCCCATGCTGAAGCAAAAACACTTGAGAAGAAACTTGAGGAACAAGGTTTGAGCCCAGTTCTCAATCATGATGGGCAAACTTGCCGAACAGGTTGCGGAGTCACCATTGAATTAAGACTTCCCCAAAATGAAATTGAAACGGCCATACCATTTCTAAAATCCTATCATGCCAAAGACTATGATGGACTGAGTATCGACTTTGATGCTTTAAATGCAACTTTTGACCCTAATCAAGAGAACACTCAGTGCCCTGCTTGTTCAACTTACTTTAACCCTTCACAATTCTCTGAATGCCCTGACTGTGGATTAAGGTTTGCCTAAACTAGTGAGTATAAACAATTTATAGTTTCGCATCTTTATAATTGATAAAACCTCTCCCTATGCTACAAATTAAATAATCCAATCATTATTTAGTAAAAATTGAGAATTAATGAAGTTTGTTATTATCCTGTCACTTGTTTTAAATTCGGCTATTCTAATGGCCAGAAATACATCATCATCAGCTAGCCCTGGTGTTTTTCAAACTGAGCTGTTTAGCATTTGCAAGTTACGTTTGGTAGAAAATACCTCTGATTATCTCAAGTTTATTATTGAAACACGAAATAATGGGGCAAACTGCTTAGGCACCGGAAATGAAGTGACCTATTTTAAATTATCTGGAAAAGAGAATATTTTTGTTCGCAGCTCAAAAAAACTCCCCAACTCACCTTTATGCAAAATGCAAATTGAGTTTGAATCACCAGTTAAATTCTCTTTAAGTCGTGGTAAATGCGAAAACCGCCAAGCTTCCTCCCATAAAGTTTATTTCTACAAAGTTAATACCTAATCTTGACCATTTTTTCAATCAAGCATAGGTTTATGCTTAATGGAAAATAATTTATCTTTAAACAATTTAACTAATACGAATGTTGACTTACGCTTAAACAGTGCAGTCCATTTATCCCTTATTGAAATTGTCTTAGGCAGCCTTCTTCACAGTTTAAAATTTCCATTTACAGGGCATATGCTTTCACTTAATCAAGCTATTTACTTAAGTAGATTATCATATGCAGAAGAGACCCGCATCGAAGCAACAAAAGCTTGCTTAGAAGTCTCAGCTTTAGTTGCTTTCTTTAAAACCCTCAGCCCAGGTGGAAAACGACTCGGGCCAATGATCAGCTTGTTCATGCAGGGTCTTCTTTTTACAATAGGAGTGATAATTTTTGGTCGAAATAAATTAGGTCATGGGATTGGTCTGGTATTATTGTCTTTATGGGCTTTTTTTCAGCCAATTCTTAGTTATTTAATAATTTTTGGCATAGACTTCATTCCAGCATTAGACTATGCCCAAACAAAAATAAATAAATTTGGAATCGATCCAAAATTTATCATTTTTTTCATTCTTACTGTCTATTTTTTTAAATGTATAACTGGAATAATTCTTCTTTTCACGACTCAAAAGTGGGCAGAAGAAAAGTGGGGTCAGCTCGATGCCAAAATTAAAAAATTAGGAAAACATCTTCCCTTAAAAGATAAAAAATGCACAAATCATTTTCAATCCTATGTAAAAGAATTGTTAAACCCATTCTTTATCTTAACAATGGTTTTCTTTGTTCTTTTACTCACTTTTCAAGGGTTAAGTATGGATGAAGTCATGATCCGATGCCTTCGCCCTATGGCCATCTTAACTTTACTTTTTTTTCTAAGACGAAGCTCCTTAGTCAAAAAAATATTATCCTGGTTAGAATCTCGATCCAAAAGATTTGAGCATTTTATGCAGCGAGTGCGTTCTGGTTTGGCTTCACTTATGCATGAAAAATCAATGGCCAATCAAGAATATAATGACCTAATAAATACAATTCATAGTAAGGATTATAAGAAAATATTAATTCTCGGAAACCCAGGATCGGGTAAATCCACTCTTGCAAAAAAACTTTTCCAAGACTTAGGTTTTCACCATATAGAAACTGATAATTTACGCTGGGAAGAAAATCAAAAAGGGAAAAGTGAGAAAGATAACTTTAAGGTATCTTTAAATAAACAGCTAAAAAGTCAATCCTGGATTATTGAAGGAAATTACAATTTAATTAAAAATCTACTTCCCCCTGTAGATTTAGTAATAGAGTTAAATCTTCCCAAATGGATTGTTTTATTTCGCTTGCTAAAAAGAGACTTAGGTAACTTTATGAAGAAGCCCTTTTCTCAAACATCAGATTTATTCTGGGTCTTAAGAAAAGGGCTTAAACAATCTTATGATAAAGGTAATTTAAAATTTAAATCTTCAATTAATTTTTAATTACTATTTATAGTAGACGAGCACACCGTCGGCCAGGTTCACATCTTCAACCACCACTTCTTTAACTTTAAGTGCATCCATAAATCCAAGAACAAGAATCAAATTACTAGCATCGGTCGAGGCATATTTCCCGCCAATTTCTTTATCTGTTCGAAAAGTATTTCGCACACTCCAGTTTCGCAGTTGCTTATAAGTATAACTTCCTTGATCCTTCAATCCCATTTGTCCCATAAGTGAATAGTTGTGAACTCCACCAATTCCAACTACAGTAACTTTACCTTTTTTTATTTTTCGTTTTAGTTTTCGTTTAATCTTGCGGCGAGCGGTTCGGCGAGCTTTTTTAAAGGCTTTTTGAGAAATTTTCCAGCCCATTGGATTTGGAGTGATTCGATATTCAATATGATCTTTATGCAATTTTTCAATAATATAATTCTTAAAGGGAACCGATGCCAATTGCCCTAGGTACATGCGGTAGTTGTTATTACCAGAGTAGGAAGTCATTTGCATGCTGCCTCCTCCAATGTCCCAAACTACAATATCTTTGGGGCTATACTTTCCGGTACTTAAAACTCCAGCAAACCCAAGTTTGGCTTCCAACTTTTGATCTATTATTTCCACGGATAGACCTAATTTTGCTTTGGCGTAATCAATTATTTCAGATGAGTTTTTAGAGTCTCGAAAAGCACTGGTGGCCACACCTTTAAAAACTGTTGCCTTATATTCTTCTTTTGCCATTTTTACTAATTTTTTTAATGCCGCTTTCCCTGCTTGAAGAATTTCAGGTGAAAAGTTTTGATTTGGGCTTTTGGCCAAATCCTCTTTATAGCTAACTTTTTCTTTTGCTTTGAATAAAACTTTCTCGACTGATTGGTAACAATCATTCACCACGGCCACTTTCATTTTAGTGGTTCCAGAACCAATATCAAAAGCTGCTTTTACTTTTTGGCATTCTTTACTTTCCAATTGAGCAAAAAGGTTAAAGGTTAAAATAAATAAGACAAATAGATAGTTCATTTCACATCCTGAGGTGTTAATAAATCGTTATAATAAAATTTTAAATAAATAAGAGCTGAAAAAATAAGGAAACTGCTCATTAATAATAAAGCAACGCTCACATTATACCATTCATACAATGTTGCACCAACCACTGGACCCACAGCAAATCCCAATCCACTTAAATTAATCGTGCTTAGATAGCTGGCTTTCATTTCCTCCGGAGCTAGATTTTCAATTAAAAGATATCCATTCGCAAACACGATAATTTCACCTAAAGTAATAAACACCATGGCCACATAATAATCAAAGGGATCTTTTCCAATCGCGAATAAAATAATCCCCACGGCCCAGGTTATTGTGCTCCAAAAACATCCAATATTGATATTGAAATTCTTGGACCATGACAAAAGTGGCAGTGAGCATAACACAACAATAAAGCCATTCATGCTCACTAAACGAGCAAAAAGTAACTTTCCTTCTTCCGCAAAGGTATTATTTAAAAACAAAGGAAAAGTGGAATCAATTTGGGATAGACTCATACTAATAAAAAAATAAGCCGTGAGATACATTAATAATTTTTTATCTTTAATTGCAGTTTGCACAACAGTCCCAAATGTAATCTTATTTTTTGAGCTTGGAATAATACTTCTCAAGAAATCTCGCTGATAGTAGATCGCTGCTAAAAAGAGAACTGCACTAAATAAATATATAATAGAAGATGCAACAAAAATTAACTTGGCATTTGTCAAAACGAGTGCCGCACCTATTAATGGACCTACTCCTGCTCCAATATTTATTGCAAAATATCTTAAATGATATGAATTCTTCTTCACTTCTCCACTGGGATCAACTTTTTGGGCTAAATCTGATTGCAAAGCAGCTGAAACTGGTTCAAATATCCCTCTCGCCAAACCAACTCCGGCCATAAGTAAAGAATATTCTAAAACCGTGCTTGCTTGAGAGAATCCTAGGAAAATAAGCGACCAAAGGATCAAAGTCATGAATAATATGGCCTTCCGGCCAATTAAATCAGAGAGGTATCCAATATAAAAACTTATAACCGTGGACATAAGAGGGCCTAAACTTAAAACGGCTCCAATACCACCTAGATTAAGAGTACTTTTCTCAGCTAAATGAATCGCAATAAAGGGATAGGTCATATAAAAAGCAGTACGCGCGATAGCGGTTTCCACTAGTATGTACCAGATCATAAATGGGAAATTATATTTTTTGAGCATGATGTTGAAATTGTATCGTACATAGGCAAACTCCATGTTCACAAAAAAATAAAGTGTACTTATTACACAGTTTTATTAAACTAATCTTTTAATCAAATTTTAAAGTCATGGATAGAACTCATCATGTGGGCTTTTTTAACCTTTTTTTTACTCGTGCAATTCTTCATTGGTTTTTGGATTAGCCGCCGTATAAAAAACAATACTGATTTTTTTCTAGCTGGACGAAGTCTACCAAGTTATTTAATTGTCTTTTCGCTTTTTGCCACTTGGTTTGGAGCTGAAACCTGCATTGGTACATCCTCAGAAGTCTATACTCATGGATTAAGTGGATCACGGGCAGATCCTATTGGATATAGCTTATGCCTTCTTCTTTTTGGGCTACTCATTGTCCGAAAGTTTTATTCCTCTAAATTTGTCACTCTCGCGGATTTTTATAAATCTCGTTTTCACTTTAGCATTGAGAAATTATCAGTCATGATTCTAGTGCCTTCCTCTTTAATATGGGGAGCGGCTCAAATAAAGGCTTTTGGACAAATCATTAGCTTTGCCACTGATTTAACTCCAGAGATCACCCTCTCAATTAGTTTCTTTATATTAGTTTCCTATACCCTTTTAGGGGGCCTTCTTGGAGATATAATTACCGATTTAATTCAAGGAATTCTTATAACAATTGGCTTGATTGCAATCCTAGTGATTACTCTTAACTTGGAGATCGATTGGTCTCTTGCTCTTTCGCCTGAACGATTAAGTTTTACCGCTCCTGGAGAAAATATTTGGCAAAGGATTGATCGACTAATGATTCCCATATTCGGCTCCCTTGTCAGCATTGAATTGATATCCCGAATCCTGGCCGCAAAAAATAAGTCAATTGCCATAAAGTCCACTTATTATTCAAGTATAATCTATTTTTTTGTTGGATCGATTCCGGTTTTTCTTGGCTTGATGGGCCCCTCTCTTGTCAAAGATCTCCCTAATTCAGAGAATTTTTTATTTATCCTGGCTAAAACATATCTCCCCAGTTTCATTGCTCCCTTGTTTATTGGGGCACTTATATCTGCTATATTAGCCACGATTGATTCAATATTAATCTCTTCCACGGCCATGATCGAACAAAACTTCATAGAACCCTTTATCAAAGAGAAAACTGACCAGTTCAAGCTAAAGATATCTCGAACCGTGCTCATTACTTTATCGCTCTTTTCATTTGCCACTGCATATTCATCAGATGGAATATATCAATTAGTGGAAACGGCCTCTTCATTTGGAACGGCTGGGATACTTGTGATTACCCTCTTCGGCCTGTGGGGAAAACGAGGGCATATTTTAGCTCCTTTGGTCACTTTAATCCTGGGATTAATCCTTCATCCAATTTTTGAGCACTATTTAGCCCTATCTGCCCCTTATTTTGCCTCTATTATCGTATGTTTTTTAGCTTATTTCTTACTCTCAACCCTGGAAAAAAGACCAGCTGTCTAGAGTTTAACTATTAAAAATATGTTAAAAAAAATCTTTTCAATTCCCTGTCTATTTTCTCAATTCTCTGTTAAAAATAAGTGATAATTCACAAAGGACATTTCATGTTAAAAAATATCGCCATCGTGGCCCACGTTGACCATGGCAAAACAACTCTTGTAGACGGCTTATTAAAGCAATCCGATACTCTTAGCGAAAGACAAGAAATAGAAGATCGAGTCATGGACTCGGGGGAGCTTGAACGAGAGCGTGGTATAACCATTACCGCTAAAAACTGTGCTATTAATTGGAAGAATTATAAAATAAATTTGTTAGATACTCCTGGTCACTCGGACTTTGGTGGAGAAGTTGAGAGATCTCTTAATATGGTTGATGGAGTACTTCTCTTAGTAGATGCCTCAGAAGGACCTTTACCTCAAACTCGGTTTGTTTTATCTAAGGCCATCGAACAAGGAATAAAAGTTGGAGTGGTTATTAACAAGATTGACCGTCCAGATGAAAGAATTTCAGAAGTTATTCAAGAAATTGAAGACCTTTTCTTAGATATTGTTACCTTTTTAGAAATAGAAGACTTTGATTTACAGATACCTTTTTATTACGCTTCAGCCAAACTTGGCTTTGCCAAACAAAACCTTGAAGATGAAAGTGATAATTTACACCCTATCCTTGATTTCATGATATCAGATTTTTTTCCTGTCCCTAAAATTGAAGAAGGGTCTGAAATACAAATGCTCGTCACTAACCTGACTTACTCAAGCTATCTAGGACAACAAGTTGTTGGAAGAATAAAAAGAGGAACAGCGGAAAAAAATAAACAATATATCCTAACCACTGGAAAGGAAAAAAATATTCAATTCAAGTTAAGTGCAATTCATATTTATGATGCTCTTGGAATGAAAGAAGTTGAATCAGCAGAAGCTGGAGAAATAGTAATTCTTTCAGGAATGGAAGGAGCCCATATTGGGGACACTGTCTGTGATCCAACTAAAATTGATCCTCTCACAAGAATAGAAGTAGATCCGCCTACTGTTTCAGTAACAGTTTCAGTGAATACTTCTCCTGGCGCAGGTACTCAAGGTGAATATCTCACAGGGCGAAAACTTGAAGAGATGCTAGTTATGGCCGCTCGTCAAAATGTTTCCTTACAATATTCTGCAACAGATGATCCTAAAGAGTTTGAGCTTAAAGGACGAGGTGAACTACAATTGGCAATCGTTTTTGAAGAGATTAGACGTAAAGGTTATGAGTTGATGGTAGCCCGTCCAAGAGTTTTATTTTTACAAGAAGATGGACGAAAACTAGAACCTTATGAAGAAGTGGTCATGGATATCCCAATGGATTGCGTTGGAGTTATCACAGAAACACTCTCTATCCGAAAAGGAAAGATGACTTCATTAAACCCTATGGGTGAAGATAGAAATAGATTAGTTTTTGAAATCCCTGCACGAGGTTTGATTGGTTTTCGTTCGCGATTTTTAACTGATACCCGAGGTGAAGGTATTCTTTCCACTCACTTTTTAGAATATCGTGATTACGCTGGGGACATGCTCTCTAGACAAAACGGAGCAATTCTTTCAGATCGTCCTGGTAAAGCCACTGGATATGCACTCTTTAATTTACTTTCATCCGGAAAACAACTTATAACTCCTGGTGATAAAGTTTACGAAGGACAAATCGTTGGAGAGCACACTAAGAAAAATGATATTAATGTAAACCCAGTTAGAGAGAAGCACTTATCCTCCATGCGAACTGCAGGTAAAGATGAAAATATTATTCTCCCACCTGTTCCTACCCTGACTATTGAGAAGGCCATGGACTGGATTGATAATGATGAATGGGTGGAAATTACTCCAAAGATAATTCGCTTAAGAAAGAAAGTTCTAGAGAAAAACAAAAGATCTACTATTCGTCTTGGTAGCTAATATAATTTTTTATTATCGCTATTTATACGTTTTTTTATGGGTAGTCCAAAGCCGACTAAAGTGAAATTATACATATTTAATTTTATTATATATGATAAGAAATCCTTATAATAAATTGTCTAATTTATTTGACTTAAGTTCCCTTAGAATAAACATTCTTAAAACTTAATTTCACGATAAAAAAATAATTAATACTCAAAAAGTGACAATCTGATTAATATTTTTACCTTTCTAGATATCAATTAAAAATTATTTATAAAAATAATTTTATGACTTATTGTTCAAATACACACTTCAAAGTTAAATTAAAGGCAGGAACAATGATCCCATTTAAGGCATCCATCATTTTTATTTTCACATTAATTCTTTTTAGTAATTCCCTTTTCGCTCAAGGTTCAACCGACTATGTTTTAACACACGAAAATATCAATTTAACTAAAGAAGAAATTCTGAAAACAAACTTTGTCCAACTTTATTTCCCATACGTGGAGCAATCCCCTAATGGAAGTACAAACCTAAAATTATTTAATCGCCTATTAATTAGTAATCAGACTCCCCCCGATATTGTTTGCTCGTATCTATTAAAAACAAAATCGAAAAGTATATTGGCTTCTTCAAGGCAGAGAAATTCTTCATTTTTGGTTGCGATTATTGACAAAGTTAAGCCTAGTTCAATTCGTTTTGTCGATGCAACTCATCAAGTATACGATAGTGTAATCTGTGACAATGCTAAAGCTTCAGATTTCAGAACTCCAATATCTAAGTCTGGTGACTGGGAAAGGATCGTTCCTTTCTTGTCTTCAAAAGTTTGGGATGAAATAAAAAAAGATATAATTAGAAAAGGGAATCAACCCATCACAATACAAGGAAGAATCACTGACTCAAACTCAAAGATGCCTTTAGGCGAAGTTAAAATTAATTACAGAACGAATAATAAAAATAAAACAATCTATACAGATAAAAATGGATTCTATTCTCTTAAAGTCTTAAAAAAAGAGAAAGAAGTTTTTATCAAAATAAATAAACGAAATCCTACATATATTGGTACTCAAACTAAAATCAAATTTTCGAACATTAAAGAAGAAACAATAATAAAAGACATTAGTCTAAAACGAGCTATCAAGTCTCCCCCTTTAGACGGTATTGTAATTGATGCTCAAACGGGTGCTCCTATAAAAGGGATAGAGGTAACTTACCAAATCGAAGGTAAAAGCATCTCGATTACAACGAATCATATGGGCAAGTTTAATATTCCAAATCCGATGAATCTGAGCTCAAAACAATTAACAATAAAAGATATAAATGGTGAATACTTCTCAACCACATATGAATTCAATAAAAACAACCTAAAAATAAAAATACCCATATTGCCAGTCCCATTTGCTAAAGACAAAATTACAATTATCCTTACTTGGGATGGACTAAACAATAAAGTAAAAGAC
Organism: Bacteriovoracaceae bacterium; assembly: GCA_028101965.1. GTDB lineage: Bacteria > Bdellovibrionota > Bacteriovoracia > Bacteriovoracales > Bacteriovoracaceae > JAOHMI01. Next base: position 34,474 of record JAOHMI010000002.1, on the reverse strand, counting down.
CTCGATGCCTATCTGAGCTTGAATGAACATTCTTTCAATAAGAGAATAACACTTAATTATGCTACAGAACAAATTGATGGCCATATTCTTGATTTGGATGACCGTGATTTTGGAGTCAAAGCGGAAACAATAACAATACCAATTCGAAATAACAATACCTTAGAATATGATTATTTCTATGATGTTCATTTCTACGAAGATATGTTTGATAGAACCGACGTCAATATAAATGATATCAATATAGCCAATCCAAAAGTACATGTGTATTTTGATGGAAAACTTAAAAAAACATTTCAATTTACAAGAAAACGATCTCAAAGTTTAGAAAATAATAATTGGGAAGTTTTTAGAATTACAAAAGATGGTGAAATTAAAACGATTGATAGAATATCATATCGAATGAAAGACTAATTGCTCATAATCATAGCTAAAAATATATTAAAATTCACATTTAGATCCAATACATCTTCCGTTAAGAGTGCATTCTGAATTAATTGAACATTCTTTTTTGGACTTTGCACATTTTGCATTCTTGCATAGGTCAGTCATTTTACAATCAGAACTCCAGTCACAAGCTCTTTTTTTCTGTTTCCCCAAAACTTTTCCAAGAGACAATGAGTGAGATTTCATTATCTCATCATTTTGCTTTTTTTCTTGATAGGATAACTTACCCGCCTTATGTCCTCGTGCAAACTCTCTCGAAGGTAATTGAGAACAAACAACAGGAAGATCTTTTCCCTTTGAACCTACGTCATACCCATTTTCATAGGTACAATATTTTTTGATCCCACGAGCATAACCATTCTTGTACCCTTTATTATCTGCAGAAATTCCAAACTCATTACACTTTTTTTGATACTCTAAAAACTTAGCTTTCGTTGTGGCACCCATCCGGCCGTCTTCTTCTCCCATGTTCTCCCAATTGACTTGAGTGCAATCACTTTTATCAATACTGGCACAGCTATTAAGAAGAAAGAGAAATGGAAAAATATATGCAATCTTCATAATAAACATATTAATCACCTTTAAAATTAATCATTCTCTTTAATTATTAATTTTGATTTTAAGATTGTCTATATGATCAAATATAACTCGAGAAAAGATAGGAGTCACAACTTTACTGCTCATGAATAGTAGAATTTAATTAATCTCAGTTCGGGGTTAAAAATAAAAAATAACAAGCAGATACTCCTGAGTTTGGAGAAACAAGAAGCTATCGGAGTTGGGTTTTATTATTGAGGAAGCATACAAAGAAGTATGTGCACCTGGCTTCGCCTGGCATACATACTGCTTATTTGGTTTTCGATAACCGAAAACCAATAATATGGATAATAACCGAAATGATAAAAGTCTGCGACGCAGAGATGCGACGTTTATTCCGAATTCAGGTTAATTATTCGGCTTCATAATCTTCACCTTCCACTAAGCCTCGCGGATTTGAATCGGTATTGCTGAAATTAACAGGAATAGTATCCTCGTAATTGCTATCTATCCAAACTTGAAAGTGAAGATGGGGTGTTGTGCTACAGCCGGTGTTACCACTTTCGGCAATTTCATCTCCTTGAGCAACTGTATCACCTTTCTCCACCAGAGCTCCATCTTTAGTCAAGTGATGGTATTCCGCGACTGTATCATCATCATGTTCAATTTTAATAATATTAGCATTCGGACATCCATTCCCGTCTTCAAAACTCTCCTCCACTTCAATAACCTCTCCAGCTCTAACGGCCGTGATGGTAGAGCCTATAGACATATCAAAATCATAGGCAAATCGATTCGTTCCAATATGACTAAAGGAAGAACAATTTCCTTGAAGCACTTTATAGCTGTCACCTACGGGCCAAGGCAATTTATAATCAGATTCTTCCCAATTATCATACCCCTCACATTCACCTTGGTGGATAACCTCTTTGTTTCCATCGGCACAGGAAAACAAAATAAAAAAGACTAGGTATTTTATAAAATAAAAATTAATTTGGTAGGACTGTTTCATTTTTAAAACTTATACCCAATCATGGGAGTCACCAATAAATAACTCCAGCCACCAGATTTGATAATTGCGGGAACACTAACGTACCAATTTCCAGATGCTTTAAAACCAGTACCTAGAAGAGCTCCTGCTCCAACGCCAGAGGCAACACCATAAGCTAAGCCTGCACCAGCTTCAAAATACCAACTACCACTAGAGCGATAACTATAGCCTAGAATAGCATCAAAGGCGGCAACACTTTGACCACGCCATAGATTATGAAGCCATACTCCCTTGTTACCATTGTAAAAATTCGCTTTAAATCGAGCAGAGGCACCAGCAGTGTTGTAATCTTGGTAATCTTCTTCATCGAATTGAATGACTGTAACTCCTGGAATCGCTTCAAGCTCCCAAGCTTGGCCAAAGTTGAAAAAACCTAATCCAAGAAAAAGTATGAGAATTTTCATCAAAAACTTGTCCTTAGACCGATATATGGAAGCAAAGTATAAATCCACCGCTTATCCATTCCTTTAGTTATATGTTTGCCATTAACTAGTAGAGATACACCAACATTTTTGGAAAGATGCTTACCTAATATGATGTTTCCGGAAACACCAACACCTTCTAACTCCGTTTCATTATACTTATAAGTTCTTTTGAAAGCTCCTCCGTTTAATTCAAAATATGTATTTTCTCCAATTCTTATGGCCCCACCAGCTGATGTATCAGTAGTGGATCCATGCCTATTTTCATGACCGAAGTAACCACCAACTTTCACATTATCCGACCCCATTAACAAGGTATTATGAGATGAACTAATTGCATCATTGGTGCCCACTGTCGCAAAGGAAAAGAAAATGTTGGATTTAAATTCAACGACAGAGTATAAGGATGGGCTTATGATGGAGATGATAATAAAAGCAATTAAGTTTAAATTTCTGAGGTGCAAACTATTCCTTTAGTTCTTACTCGTAATTATATACTCATCCCCAATTAGAATTCAACTATGTCAAACTCAAGCGTACTTAACTTCCAGGTATTTCAAATAATACGTATTTAAAAAGCTTTATTAATGAGAATTTTTTAGGGTTGGTGATCAATTAATCTTTGGAATATAAGTCATACTTCTCTACATAATACATATACCATGTATGATGATCTTCCCATTCTGTATAATCCGTGATTGTTTTAAGTCCGTTGGGATTACCTTGATTGGAAATCTCTATTTTATCTGGATTAATTGATTCAATATAAGCATTCTCTCCATAATAGCCATCGTTCACTTTGACATCATAAAAACAAACTTTATCCGTTTGGAAAGTCTTGCTAACTACTTGCCACAATTTCTTATTTGGCACCCCTTTGTCATACTTAACTATTTTTGAATACAGTTCCGAAAGCTTTTTGTAGGCTGCTTTATTTTTATATTCTTCACACTCATCATCATCATCCTTAAGAATAAGAATAGGTAAAGTTAAATCAAAGTAGCGACCGTAACTAAATTCCCCTTGCCATTCAACCGGAACTCCATTAATTTTTCCCTCACCACCAGAAGTCCCATCACTCCTTAGAGCAGTCATGCATAATTTCTTGTGATAAGAAGTGGCATAGCTGACAGCAGAAAATGTAAAAAAACCTAAGAAAAGATTGATTATCTTAAAACGTGTCATTAACGTACCCTTTGTTTAGCTGTTGAAAAATTATAATCTAGATTATAGAAATTATGATAAACTAATGAAATTTTTTCAAATGGGTTCTTTTGTAAATATGTAACCCCTTATTATCAGTTTTATTTATGTTTTCAATTTCGGTATCTAATCAATATGCAATTTAAATTTCGAGTTTTGAAGATCTTAAAGTTTATAGTCTTCCATAATATAACCGAAGCAGTCATCTCGAATAACATCTTTATTTTTAGTTAACATTGCCGGGACAAACTCTTTCTTAACTTTTAGCTCATTGCCTTCGAGATAGAAGAAATCATTAAACAAGTTTTCCCCTTCATTACTTTCCACCCAAAAGAGATCATTACCTTGATGATAGGCTACTGTCTCCCCTGCCTTTAGGTGCTTAAAATTAAATTCTTCTAGTTCGCTTTTAAGAGAGTAATCTGACTCACTATCACTATTAAATTCAAAATCTACTTTAGTACCATGCTTAAAGCGAAGGCGAGCATAGGAATGAAATACTTTAACATTTTCAAAATGAGGAAGTTCAGGAACCGCTTCATGACTGATAAGAAGCTGTAGTTTCACTTGCAAAATATTTAAACCTTTCTCTTCTCCGGAAAGGCCGGCTTCAATGGTAATGCTTGGGCAGAACTGAGCAAAGGCCATTGAGAGAACCTCGTGAGGTTCAGTAAAAAAGACAATATTTTTTGAAAAAAGTGAACCTAAGTATAAAAATTGTCGATCTGTCTTATTGATACAACTATAAAAGGGATTTTTCCCGGTATTATTGTGAATATCAATACAGCAAACAGGATCCTTCTCTTTTGCATAATCAATAATTTGTTTTGCAATGCCAGCGGAATCATTTTCTCCACCACTCCATACTCGATTAAAGTCAGGTTGGCCGGGAAGCATGCGCAGGTTTTGAGCAGCAGCTTTTGGATTACCTATCAAAATGAGAAGTGATTGATTAAGGCTTACTTCATTGGATTGAATTTGGCGTAACAATTTTTGCAAAGCTAAAAATCCAGAATGCTCGTTTCCATGCAAAAGAGTCGAAATAAAAATCGGTCGGCCTAAGCTTGCTCGATAGTGAAAAAGAGTCGGCTGTTGCACATACTCTGTTATATTTTCTACTGAAGTATTTAAAAAAGCAGAATCAAAATTATCAATGTCTTGTATTGTCAGACTTTCCATAAATGTACCGGTTTATTTTGAATTTGATATTGGTGATACACTTCTAACATATTTTGAAAGCGATAACCATAAGAATGAACAAATGCTTTTTGCCATTTGGCCCCGGTTTGGCCTTTTTTCACTCTTTTAAGGATAACTTTATGTAAATATTTCTGAATTTCTGATTCCTGTATTCCTACATTAATCAATGCTTTGGGTAATTGGGGTAAAATCTGATCAAGAAGGAGTTCTCGAACATTATACCTTTTTCCATCGACCCAATAAACTTCGCCTTGTAGTCCATTCCGACAACATTCATAAAAGTTTGACACAGCCCGCTGAAAAGGGATTTTTTCGGTTAAACCATCTATACTTGCTAAATATTCTACTAGAGCAATTTGCAAAGTCGTATTCGCAATGGAGTCTCGAATCGTAGGGCCAGCACTTGGGACACGAAACTCTAATCGCAGATTAGGCTTTCCTTCTTTATCAAATCCAATTAGAGGACGATTCCAACGCCAGATTGTACCATTTTGCAATCTTAGGTGCCGAAGCTCTTCTGGCCTCGCTTCTTCGCATACTTCAGGAAGTAGTATGGGATATCCATTAAGGTTTTCAATAAAGATCTCGAATAAATTATCGCCAACATAGCCATTACCTAATCCAACCCGTGTTGCCAGCTCACCAAATTTATTGCGAAATGAAGTCACATTTACTGATTGCTCAAATATGGCCACACGGCTCTCATCCCAAACTTCTTTACCATAAAAATATGGTGAATTGGCACAAGCTGCGCCCATAAAAGCACTAGCTATAATGGAGGCATTATAATAATGATGAGCCCTTTCTTGGTCTACACCATAATGAATTTGTAAGCTCGTTGCCGCACACTCAGTAAATAAATTATCATTTTTTAATTTAACTTGGTCTCTGCCATTTATATTTATTTGAATCGGTTCAAAGTTTCTCAGCTTCATGATTTGATCATTTAAAGCTTTATACCTTTTTTGAGGTGAAATATTACTTGAGCAAAGCATGTGATCTCTTAAAACTGGCAGAGTTCCTATTATAAGAGCTTTTGCATCCATCGCAGCTGCTTGAGCCTCACATCCCTTCCAGATTTTCTTAAGCTGTCTCTCCAAAGAAGAAAAAACATTATCCCCAAAAGCACAAGGAAGAGTATTCAGTTCAAAATTAAATTTAGAAAGCTCCGGAACCACTAAAGGGTTTTGCAAAAGAGAGATAAATTGATCACTTATGGGTGCAGGGACAAAATCACGGTCAACCATCCAGGCTTCCAACTCTAAGCCACATTTTTTTTCTTGATCAGAGAAATGCTTTTCTTTAAACCAAGTTTGTAAAAGCTTAGTTTCTTCAATTAGCTTTTGTTTAAAGCGCTTGGCTTCATTATCTGAAAATGAGGTATTTGAAACTTCCTGTCCCATTAAGTTCCCTTAGACTTAAAACTCAAAAAATAGTGTACCACAATTATCCTCAGCAAGTTAAGAGGAGAAAATTGCCGACCGCTTTAGTCACTTTTTCAGTCCATCCTATTTGACTCTCTGCCTTTGATTGAAATTCAATGAATAGATGAATCTACTTATGGATATATTATTCGATAGGGTGACCGTCTGAAACTTTTGTCTTTCTTGTCACTTTTACAAGCTCATTACGGTCATACTTCAAATAAACACGGCTTTTTTTCCTCGCCTCAATCTTAATTGGAAAACCTTTTTTAACTGAAGCGATATTTAATCCTGCTTGTTTAGGAACTTGCCTAAGCACAAATTTTTCTTTATTTCGGGCCCACTTAAAGGTATAGGCGCATGAAGGTTGCTGACAATCAGAGTCAAAGGATACATATAAAGTGTTATAATCATATCCTCTAGGATTATTCACAATCTTACCTTTTGTCCGCTTTTTTACCTTTACGGTTAGTTCTTTTTTCTTAATCCTTTTGTCTAGCTCTCCTTTATCTGTATCCACACTTGTCTCTGCAATGACACTGTACTTTGAAACCAACCGGCTACTGACATAGACTCTTAATTTACTTAATTGAGCCCTTATCTCCTCTACATCTTTATATTTTAAAGTTTCCTTCGCAGTTAGCGAATTTGAGACAACTGCAATAAATAATATTGTTAGAATTTTCATAAAAAAACCTCTTCGTTAATACGTTTACCAATTTTCCTTTGATCAGAAGGATTTCAGATTCGTAACAAAATTTATTTTATACAGTAGACATACTGAAAGGATTACTTACTTGGGTTTAAAATGATCTTACTCTCTAACACAATCTCATTTCGATTTACCTTTCGGTAATTTTTTTCGAACATACACATCTTTAACCGCAGAGGCGACAAGCTCATTTGTAACTTCTTCTCGTATTTCCACTAAAAAGGACTCAATATGCTTCTCACCTGAACTGGTTAGATTTTTAACTTTTTTTACAACTTTGGGCTCTAACTTAAACTCAGCTAATACGGTATTAGATGTGGCCTTAATAAAATCAATCTTCGCACTTATATCCCACACACGATAGCCTGGCCCCATCGCATGAATCATCATAAACATATAAAAAGGGTCTATCATAGAATAAAGAGAGCCCCCAAAGTGAGTCCCTTTATAATTGCGATTTATTAAAGATGTCTTAAGCCGGACTTTAATCTGAGTTAAATCATCATTAAAATCAACAACCTTTATTCCACTAAAAAAGTAAGGTGGCCAATAGCTAATCATTTTCATCGCTAACCTTGGAGAATCAAGACTTTCTAATGTGAATCGCCTCATAAAACTTTTCCTTTCACTTATATTTTATTACTCTTAACTTATAATTTTTGCCAATCACGATCAAGAAAGATATAGGAAGACTATGAAAATAATTAAAATTTCGATAATCACCTTACTAATAATCCTCCAACCCACTTTTGCTAAATTACCTGAATGTGAAAAAGCAAAAATAAAGAGTTTAAAAATTGGTTATACCTATGGACCTGATAGTTATGTCAAAAAGTCTCTCAAAAAGTACGCTAAACTCCACGGTCTTAAGCTTACTCAGCAACTGCTAGATTTAAATGAGCTTAATAAGTTTAATACTTTTATCATTCCTGGAGGAATTGATATTCACCCAAAATATTATTGGAACCGTATCTCAGAAAAAGCCAAAACTGAAATCAAACCTCTTCTCCATTTAGTTGACTCAAATGAAGAAGGTGAAAAACGAGACCAAGCCGAAATGCTTTTTATTGATACCTATCTGGATAAATCTAAAAGAGAAAAGCTTGCTCCATTGGTTGGCATCTGCAGAGGTATGCAAATTCTCTTGGCCAGTCAAGGAGTCCCTCTCTATATCGATATAAAAACTCAACTGGGGATCCCAAACCGCATTGGAATTAAAGAAAAAATAGAAATAAAGAATCTTCCGCAAACACATTTCTATAAAATATTTGGAAAGTTTGACCCTAGTTTTTATGCAATGGAATGGCATCATCAGGGAGGAAATGTAAAATACCTATCCAACTTCGCGGATAAGTTTTATTTTACTTCTTTCTCTAATAACGACATGATTCTTGAGAGTTTTGAGTTTAAAGACTTACCCATACTAGGTGTCCAGTTTCATCCAGAGGGTTCGAAAAGAAACATTGAAAAACCTTTTTTTGAATCAATTCTAAACCAAGCCTGTAAACATAAACAATAATAGATAATTAAGTTTTCAAGCACTTAAAAATATTATCTAAATTAAAAGACCTATACTTTTTTCAAGTTCATACCTTTCCTTTAGGTTTCGCACTTCTTTCCTTACATAATATACATGTATCAAATGAGTTTTAAGAGGACTAAGAGGGTAAGTGACAAAAGTAAGTACATTCATTTTTATTATGTACCTGTTTAACTCGTATGCTTTAGAAATTGGAATTTCATCCCATGAAATTAATAAAAAAACCGACCTTTGGGATCACCCAGAAAATTGTATAAATCGGACTGAATTGACCCAAAACTTTAATTCAAAAAATCTAATACAAAAAAACGTAAATAAAAATAATCAATCTCGACTTCACTATGAGTTCTTTTCTGATTTTATTTTAAATCAAGATGAGAATAGGAATAACTTCATAATTCAAAAAATAAAAAAAACATCTCTCACATTTAATCATAAGAGAGAACTAATCAATGAAGTAGCTTATTTAACCGAATCGTTTAAGCTAACTGACCAATGTGGTAATAAACAAAGTTATAGGCTTGATCGCCATTGGGGTGATTTTTTCTTTAATGATCACCTTAGAATAATTATCAAAGAAGTAGAAACCGGTTTTGGAACACATCCCAACGGTTGTGGCACAGAAGATTCTTGGAGTCATTGCTTTCCTCAAAATAATATTTTTTGGGGAGGGAAGTACACAAAGGATCCCAGCCTTTATAACCAAATGAAACTAAACAATCCAGTTAAATGGGTTTTTATATTTTTTCTTGATAACACCCAAGGAAAGTTAAAGGTTGATAAAATAATTTATTTCAAATAAAAATGCTTAAAATACTGACTTGATTTATTTGAGTTATTTAAAAAGTAAATTAATTCTCTTGTTAACCAGTAACTAAATCCATTTCCATGCCCACTAAAACCACCAATATAATATGCATTCTTTTCCAAACTTTTAACCACTGGCAACTCATCAGAAGTAAAACCCATAATTCCACTCCATTGATTATTGATTTTTATTTGTTCCGAAGGAAATGAAAATTTCTCATCTAAAAATTTTGTGGCGTAATCAAATAATGCAGTTTGAATTTTTTCATTCACTTCCATTTCAGTTGTATTTTCATTTTTGCTATCAAGCGTACGCAGTCCTCCTATAAGCATTTTGTTCTCAATGAATCGAAAATATATTCTGTGTTCAGGATGATAGATATTTGGGCTAGCCCCAAGGCGCGTGGGAACAGAGATCTCTTGAATTTGAGCTCGCTGTGGTTGCACAGCAAGACCAAACTTATTTAAAGATGTATTTTGAGTAAAACCATTTGTCGCGAAAAGCACTCTTTTACCTTGAGAGAGGGAACTATCCCCAGGAAGAATGCTCTTACTTAAGTATTCAACTCCTCGCTGTTGATTAAATTTTCTAAAGGAGTTAAGAAACACTTTGGGATTTGCGGAAAAATCTATTGAATTATAAACTCCATTAATTTTGCCCCACGAATCTTTCTCTTTTAAATACTCAAATGAGTCAAAGAATTCATTAACTTTACTAGTCAAAGGATAGTCTACAATAGTTAAACTTCCCTTCTCTATGATTGTACAACTCAAACTTTTGGCCAATTTTTTTACTGCTAGAACATTTTCTTGCAATATAGAAATCAACCAAGGCTTTTCATTGTAAATCTTTTCCAAAAATGAAAAAGAACCCATAGTGAAAAAGCCCGCATTTAGCTCCGATGCAGGTATCAACTGATCATCAAATATAATAAGTATTTTTAATTTTGAATCATAATTTAATAAATGATGAGCTAGAAAGTTTCCGGAAATGCCATTACCAACAATTATATAATCATATTTTTTCATACTTCTCGGGTAGAGTTTTGTCTCATAACAAAAAATATTATAGCACACCCAAGAATAAACAGACCTATTTTAAACCCAAAATGAATAGGTCTAAATAAAATGATATACCCAAAACTGATTATAATACTACAAAATGCCATCACTTTGTACTTCGGCTGGATAACTCTGTGTTTATCCCAATCTTTAATGGTTTCTCCCACAACTGGTTGTCGCAAAAGCCAATCATGGACCTTATCTGATCCTCTCTTAAAACAATATGCTGCTAGGATTATAAAAGGTGTTGTTGGCATCACCGGAAGTATTGCGCCAATAAGTGCTAAAAGGAGTGCAATCCATCCTCCTACAAAATAGAGAAATTTCTTTGGTAATGCCATTAACTAGAAAAGATTAGTATTGGTTTACAGCGGTGTAAACTAATCCAATAAATGAAATAATTAATACCATAAAACCAATATTCTTATTAAACCTTTTAATTAGAATTGGAGGTACAATTGTATAACCAATAAATAGTCCCATTTTTACTTTAATCCAAGCGGGCCAACCTGCACCGTGGCTAATTCCTACTCTTGCCATAAGTCCCATTCCCGTAACAAAAATCAATAAGGCACAAATACCTTGGACAATGGAATAGATTTTCTTTTTTGGAGCAAAAGCCAAAAGACTGGTGGAAATTAAAACCCCCGCAAAACAAATAATGTGAATAATTTTATAAAATTCGTAGCTCATATATCCTCCAGGATTGCGTAGAGTACGATCCAGATGAATCTAAATCAATAAAGGTACTATCATATAGTAAAAAAATGATAAGTTAATACTTTTCTCAAAAGTCACTTTAAATTAAACATTCAGCGTAAAAATATTTTATAGATTATTGAGAATTACCATGAAAAACCATTTCCAGAGAGTCAACAGTGCGTCTAGAACAAAAATAGACTAATTTGAGGAACAAAAGTAACTAAGATAAGTCCTATGAGAAGTAGTAGAACATAGGGAAGCACAGACTTTATTACCTCTCCTAAATTCTTTTTAAATATTGATGTGGCCACAAATAAGTTAATTCCAATAGGTGGAGTAATATAACCAATTTCAAGGTTCACTATCATAATGATTCCAAAGTGGATTGGATCGACACCGAGAGCAACGGCAGCAGGTGTTAAAAGTGGAGCAAGAACAAGGATAGCGCTCATTATATCCATGAAACAACCAACTATCAGGAGAAATAAATTTACCACTAGTAAAAAGCTAATTTTATTCGTCAATACACTGGTAAGGTAGGAAGAAATTTGCTGAGGAATTTCTTCAAAACTGAGAAACTTATTAATAGATACTGCTAGTAATAAAATAAGAAAAAGAGATCCTAAGAGCTCGCCAGTTTCCACAAATGAAGAATAAAATTCCTTCCATTTTATTTCGCGAAATATAATACATTCAACAAGTATTGCGTATGCAACTGCCACAACAGCTGACTCAGTTGCACTGAAAAATCCGGTGTAAATCCCACCAAGAATTATCACTGGCATAAACAATGCCCAGAGACCACGGAAAACGCTTTGAGAATTAATCTCCTCTACTTTAAAGTTTAACACAGAGCGGGCTGGAGAACGATAAACGGCATATCCAATTAAAATGGCAACTAGCAAAAACCCTGGTCCTATTCCAGCTTTAAATAGATCAATCACTGATACATTTGCCATGATGGCGAAAACAATCATGGGAATACTAGGAGGAATAATAATGCCTAAAGTTCCTGCGCTAGTGAGCAGACCCATTGACATTTTTTCCGGATAATTTGCTTCTTTTAACGCTGGATAAAGTATTGATCCAATAGCAATTAATGTAACAGGAGAAGAACCCGAAATAGCAGCAAATAAGGAACAACTTAGAATTGCCGAAATGGCTAAACCACCAGGAATTTTTCTCGTAACTAGTTTGGCCAAATCAATCAGATTGTTGGCCATTTTACCTTTAGTCATTAACTGCCCAGCTAATACAAATAAGGGGATGGCCAAAAGAACTTCTTTATCAGCGGCGTAAAACAAGTCCCCTATTATTATTGTTGGTGATTCTTCTGAGATAAAAACATAGCTATAAATTGCAATTGAACCAAGTAGTAAGAAAAGAGGTTGCCCAAAAAGTAATAGGAGAATAAAAATCCCAGCAAATCCAATCCCACTCATTCCTTTACCTCAGGTTTTTTACTTTCGGAGAAATCAAGTAAGAAGTGTATTAATGAGCGAAAACCCACCATAAAAAAGACATAAATAAAGATTAATTGAAAACACCATTGAGGGATTGAGAAAACTAAACTCTTATCTGCAAATTCATAGCTTTCATGAACGTAGAGAAAACTGTAGTAACACAAATAAAAACAAAAAGAAGTTAAGATTGAATACTTTAAGATAATGTATAGTTTCCCCAAGTACTTTTTAGTGAGTTTTTCACCAATTGTTGGAGCTAAGTGCTCATTTTTTTTCATGACAACAGATGCGCCAATTAGACCAATCCAAATCATAAGATAGACGGATAATTTCTGAGCCCATACTAAGGAATAGCTAAAGATTTCTCTTAATAAGACATCAAAAATAAGAGATGTGCACATAATAAAAAGTAGAGTAAATATGGTCATTCGCTCCAATTTTAATATGACTTTATCAATGCCCAGAATTGTTTTCATAATTTGAAGCTATAATATACCGTGTCTCAATTGCCAATTTAATCAGTCGCTGAAGAAGAATTTATACACCTAATTAGGAATATAACTCATCAAAAATATTTAATTTTGCGAAAATGGACTAATTCCCAACCTTTTAACGATGGTAAACTAAAAGGGAGACATAGAGGAAAATTAATGTATAGATCAATCATGAGTAGCTTATCACTACTATTTTTACTAATTGGCTGTGGAAAAGGAAATGGTAAATACCAACCTTTCGAAACTTTAGACGGAATAGGTGCCAATGCCCCTCTTCCTGAGGGACAAACGGAGAGTTTGAAATCAACCGAGTTTCTTTCCAGTTCAGTTCCCGGTGTTATCCCAGACGGAAAGAAAAATGCAAAGTTTTCTTTAATTGAAAATAAGGACAACAGATTTGCCCAAATCTCATTGTCATCTCAAGCAGTCGCAGGTGATCATCGAGCTCGCATAAAATTTACTGACGTTAAAGGAGAATCAATATCTTCTTTTAAATACATGTCGTATTATACTAGGGCTAAAAAAGTAATTAGCAGTCCACAAATAAATAACCTAGTCTCTCACCTTTTCATCTCTCCAAACTGTGATGAAAATGATTCTGAAGTCTATGAAATCGTTGTTGATTATATGGTAACTGAAGACTCTGCGGGGCTGAATATGGGGCCAGGTCCCATTGGACAAATGAATAAATACCAATTTCAAAGTTATGACAAAGTCTATATGGCCGGAGATGATAGTTTAGGTTCTGGTTTACCGCATATTTCATCAGGAATGGCACTCAACCTTAATTCTTTGCTTAACGCTAATCCAAATGCATGTTTCTCTGATCGAGGGATTGAGCTAGTTTTCGGAAGAGAGGATAGCTCCAACAATGATAGTATCGATTTAGATGATGTTCGGATTTACTTCGATGCAGGTCCAAATAATCGAATTACCTATAATTATAATTTTGAAGATGAAGTAAATGAGGAGCAAGCCATTAACTACCTCTCCTCACTATAATTTACTTCAATTTCGTTTTAGTTTCTTTATATTTCTTTTTTCCAGTAAGTACCTTTTGATAAAAAGCTTCGGCTCGAGGTCCAAGCTCTTTCACAATACTTTTTCTTTTCAGGGAAAGAAGTTTACTGAATTCACCTTTTTCTTTAACAGAAAGTTCGTGAACCTTAACTCCACTTTCTTTGATCACACCAATCAGTTCGACATCCAGCTTTCTTACAGAAGCCCTCACCTCTTTTGCTAACTCATTTCCTTTACCCATTAAGATTTTCTGCTCTTCAGGAGTAAGTTTTTTCCAAAACTTTTTTGAATAAATAATTGCAGCAGCTTGATATATATGCCGAGTTAAGCTGTAATTCTTAATGGCCGTATTCCATTCAGCTGCTACCATGAATAAAGGTGTATTATCATACCCCTTCACCATTCCAGTTTGAAGGCTTGTTAAAACTTCAGGTATCGATATGGCCACAGGACTTGCGCCCATGCTTTTCCAGAACTCCAAATGCACTTTTGATTCTTGAGAACGCATTTTTTGTCCCTTTAAATCCTTAGGAGACTTTACAAGGATAGACTTATGTCCAATGCTTCTCCAGCCATTTTCGGCTAAACTAACAAGAATTAAATCCTTTTCATCAAAAAGCTTGCTAATTTCAGGAAGAAGAACTTTATCCAAAACGTAATCTACCTCTTCATTAGACTCAAACAAATAAGGAACTTCTAATACATCTAATTCTGGGATTACGTTTGAAATAGCGGCCATAGTTATCCCAGCTCCTTGGATATGTCCGCGACGAACCTTTTCGATTACTTCCCTTTCTCCTCCAAGTTGACCGCCCAAAAAAACTTTAACTTTAATTTTATTCTTTGACTCTTTTTCAACTTGAGTTTTAATTAAATTCAGTTGGTCTGCCCAGGGAGTTCCATCTGGAGCAAGAGTTCCAAATTTAACTTTTCGAGTCTTAGCCGAAACTGACATTGAAATTGATAAGATTAATGTTATAAAGATATAACTATATTTCATATTTTTTTCCTAGCTTAGATTAAAACAAATCATCTTTTTCACTTAATAACTTTTTTGCCATCTCTTTGGCCTTTAAATTATCTGGGTAATCCTCAAATTTTGGATCAAGTTTAGTTTGAATAACTTTATTTAAAAGTTTGCTAAAAAGAGCTTTATCTCTTTTCTTCGTAGCAAGAAATTGTGCTTTTAAAATATAAGTTCCGAGATATTGTGTTGATACATCCATACTTTTACCAAAGTAAACTTCTGATTTTTCTAAGCTTCCACCTGCAAAAGCGGGTGCCACTGCATAATAAGCTCCCCAATACCGGTATGCTGCTCCATGGAAAAACTTATTGTCAGATTGCTCAACTTTAGAAATGTATTTTTTAATTGTGCCTTTATATTTTAGAATAGTTGTAATCCCTTTTGATTTTCCCCATTTCCCTAAATTAGAAGCGACCCAATATAATGCTGGAGTGTCTTCTTTCTTTAATTTATCTAAATGATTTTCAAGTTTCTCACCTTCAATCAAAAAAGATGCTAACTCTTTATTTCCTGAAATTATGGCTTTCTCACCATAGTAAGCTCCTTTTTCCCAATAACTCATTTTTTCATTTTTCTCTTTTGCAAAATATTCAGCTTTAAAGTAATAAGCACGAGCTAAAGTAGTTAAAAGATCTTTATTATCGTCTGTTTTAGCTGCAATTTTCTCTAGATTTTGAATAGCCTTATTTAACTTTTCGGATTTATGTCGTTGAGACCAATCACTCAAAGCAACTTCAATATCATTCTTTAATTTTTCTCGTTCAACAAAATTTTTTGCTGAGCTTCCTTCATCAAAGGCAGTTTTGTGACTGGCACATGAAACTAATAATGCCATACTCAAAAAACTAAGTATTATTAAATTCATTTTCATTGGATAATCCTTTGTTTTATTATTATCTTTATTAATTATATTTCAAAATTCTCTTTAAAGGTCCCAATCTTCATCACTGGTTTCTTCATCGTCCCAGTCATCACCATCATCATCATCCCAATCATCTTCATCATCATCCCAATCTCCCTCATCACTTCCCTTTGGAGGAAAGTCAAATTTGGCAGACCCTTGTTGTAATTCCACATGGCCAACTGGAATATCATTATCATCTCGAATTATTTTCTTCTTAATGACATCTCCTTTCAACCGAAGGTATTTATCAAAAGTTGAAACTTCTAACTTAAACTCCCAAATGATATCGTTATACTTTTCACTTTCGCCTTTTTCTTTTAGAATGAACTCAAGCATTCCTACTGATTTCTCTTCGTCCAGTTGATAATATTTAACATTAAAAATGTCTTTGTCGTCTTGAGAGTAACTATTGCCATAATAATCTAACTCAGAGAGAAAAATACCTGTTTTTTTATTTTTCGAAAGGTCTGCTAAATTTATTACAGAACCAAACCCAGATGGCTTAAACCAATTATTTCGTTTACCTACGTTTACCTGTGACTCCATAACACCCAATAAATGCGCATCTCTATCTCCTAACTCATACTCTCGATCAAAAAGAGCTAGGCACTCATCACTATGATTTTTTCGATCCTCTGGCTCTTCTCTATCCCAGAACTCACATTCATGCTTTTCCTTCAATTCTTCAAGAACTGGTCTTTCCTCATTCATGGCCACATAATGATCATCAAACTTTTGAGAGAAAATAATTAAATTTGCATAGCGATTTTTTATTTCCTCTTGATAATTCTTCCCTCGTAATTCATCCTTTGAAGGCATGAAGAATATTGTCGCTGTTTCGGGCTCATCTTTGTAATTTTCAAAATTCAAATTTGAAAACATTTTAGTAATTTTTACTGATTTCTTTGAATTGCCATAAGGCTTAGGGTTCTCCTGCCAGCAGGCACTTAGTAAAATAGTTGTCAATAATAGGTTTATTAATTTCATAAAGCTTCCTTAGAAAAATAAACTAAATTCAAATGAAGTTAAATTATCTTTAATGGCATTTCTTCCGCGATAAACATTTGTGCCCATTAAAGAAATCTGCAAAGGTACTTTGAACTCTCCTCGGCGAAACATTCCCACCGTTGAAAATGTCATACCGGCTAAAGTTGCATGCATTTCTTGATCAGTGTCCCGATTCAAGTAATTATACCTTCTCGAACTATATTTATCCCCGGAATACCGATCTTCTTCTTTTAGAGCAGCATGAAATCCTCCCATTAAAGTGAAGGGAGTTTCGCCAATTTTCGCTGATAAATAAATTTGCCCGATATATTGGTCCCCAAGGTCCACTCGTGTATTACGATCGATATCAGGAGTAACTTTAGTACTAGCTTTTTCAGGAATTCTGCGATCAACACCATAAGCTGCCATTTGATTTGTATAAGAAAGAAATGTGGTTAAAGAGAAAGTATCATTGAGGAAGTATGTATAGGCTCCACCAATTCCAATATCCATCTGACCATCACCACTTCCAACATCAACCGCCCTGTCGACATCAGTAGTTTCACCGGTTGGTAAAACCAAATCTCCTCTCAAGGTTAAAACTGATTTTTTATTTTTAATTACATTATACTTATTAACGAGAACGATATCTCCCAATCGAGTCTCTTCTCGATCTTCTAAATCGTCATCATAATCATATCTTCTCAACTTTCTTTTAATTGCCTGATCCGTTTTAGATTGCATCTCATAAGCTTTATTTCTCAAACCTTTGGAAACAAACTCTTGAGAAACGAATGAATCAGAAGTACCTGAAGACTTAAAACCTGTTTTAATATCAACCTTAGTTGTTACAATAGGTATAGCAAATGCTGTGGTCCATTTTTCAGTTACACCGTAAGCAAAGATAGGAACTTGAGCATCAATATCGATTTGAACCTGACCTGTGGTTTCACCTGCAATATCATTTTCTGAGACACCACCTGCCTTGAGCGCTCCTTGCAGTTGTCCCTTTTTAAACTCAGTTTCTTGGGCATCCACAAAGTCGAGAAACTTAACATCCTTATTTAGAGGTGCACCTAAATTTTGCACATTTCCATCATTATCATACTTATCTCTGGCCACATATTGCCCATTTCTGATTTGCACATTTCTAATACCCTTGGGTAAAACATTGGCATTTTCAAAAGCCATGGGAAAACGCAAGTTTCCTTCGTTAGCAAATAAACTAAATGTTAATAAGTAAAAAATAATTAAAAATTTATTGTTTATCATAATTATTCCCAAAAAAAAGAAGGGAGGTTTTCTCCTCCCTCTATGTTTTATTTAGAAAGTTTTTCTAATTTCTCTTTTGCGATTTCCATTTCCGCTTTAGTTTCAAACTCCCGTCCAGGAATAATTGAAGGATCTAAAGTTAAAAATCCCTTCAAGATTTTTATCGCTTCTTCTTTTTTTCCACGATTGGAAAATGAATCAGCTAAATAAAGGTTATTCGTTCCAAGTACACTCGCAACTCCACTTTCATCTTGAGTATTATCAAAAGCAATCTTTAATGCTTTATAAGCACGCTTCTTAGATCCACCTAAAGGCTTTGGAATTTCAAAGTCTAAT
Organism: Bacteriovoracaceae bacterium; assembly: GCA_028101965.1. GTDB lineage: Bacteria > Bdellovibrionota > Bacteriovoracia > Bacteriovoracales > Bacteriovoracaceae > JAOHMI01. The sequence goes on along the minus strand of JAOHMI010000002.1, from coordinate 15,867 downwards.
TTTCCTAATGTTCTGTGAGCACCATAGAATTCCATGCTCTCAAATCCCATTTTGATAACTTTCTTCATTAGGCTTCTTAACTTAGGAGCTTTCTTGATTGAAGAGGCAACACCATTTGCTTTTCCCCATTTTCCTAAGTTAATTCCGTGACGATAGTAAGCTAAAGCCAGAAGTGCTTTCTCTTCAGTATCTTTAATTAAGTTTTGAGCACGGATCGCTACATTCATACCTTTAGTATGAAATTTTTTCTTGAGGTTCTTCCCCTTACTATAATCTGCGTAGATGTAGTAAGCATTTGAAGCATCCAGTAATAATTTAGCAGCAGTAAGTTCAGTTGAAACTGTCTTAGAAACTTCCTCATACATTTCAGCTGCTAGCTTGGCATTATTGAGGTCATCACCTCTTTGTTGCCATAAAGCATCTGCTTCATCCTTAGACTGTGAAAAGACGTTCAAACTTAACCCGAGTAATGCAATAAGAATTAATTTCATCAAACTCTCCTTTGGTTTGTTAATATTCATTTATAACTTGAGTGATCTAATTGATCTCTAAGTGTGGTGAAATAAATTTGAGCTTTCTTAACAGGATCCAATTCAACACGTAAAGGAAAATTCTGCTGCTCTTTTATGCTGGGGGGAGATTCAATCAAAAATGGTAGCAAATCAGACGAATAGAGTTGTGATGGCCCACAAACTTGATGAATATACTGATTCTTCTGAAAATTTGGTTGATTTTTTTCAACAGATACCCCTATTCAAAAATGTTCCCATTAAAGATATTCAATCAATAATTCCCAAAACAATGGTTCTAAATTTTAAAAAAGGTGATCCAGTTTTTTTAGAAAATGAAATTAATAATAATGTCTTCTTTATTCTAAACGGTAGTGTTGAATTAACTAAGTTTGAAACTTCTACTAAGCAAATAAATCGATTGGCCATATTAGATACAGGTGCTTACTTTGCAGAGTTTGCGATCCTCACAAACGCACCAAAGTCTGCTTCATGTTATGCTACTTCGCAAACAAACCTATTAAAACTTTCAGGCAGCGATTTTCTCGAATGCTTGCAATCAATTCCTCAACTCCTAAGGAACCTATTAGGGAAGCTTGCGAATACTGCTTACGAGTTTACAGCAACACAAAGCTACCTTACTTATTATAAACCAGCTTTAATCCAATATAATGAAGAAATTTTAAGCTTTCTTCCCATTCAAACTTGGAAAAGGAATCAATTATTACCCTTGGCCTTACATAGTAATACTTTAAGTGTCGCCATCATCAACCCAAGTAAGCAAGAAGCGATCTCACAGATAAAGTTAAAGAAACCAAAATTGCAAATTGATACCTATTTAATAGGACAATCCGAATACGAAATCGTCTTTGAGCGTCTTTCTTACATGTATAAAAATAAAATCAATTTGCCACAAACACCTGGAGAAAATGACGAACCTGATGAACAGGATATATTAAATAATTGCATCCTCTTTTCTGGATTATCTCCCACTGTGGTCAATAATAAAATTAAACCACTCCTTGAAAAGGAAACCTTTTCTAAAGACCAATTTATCTACCAAGAAGAAGACTCACCTGAGTTTGTTTACATCCTAATGGAAGGAGAAATTGAGATATGTAAAAAGCAAAAAAATAATAACTTTAATAAAGTAATGGGACTACAGTCCTCTGATTGTTTTGGTCTTATCGAAGTTTTATGTGGGAAAAACTATATAACTTATGCCCGTACGATGGGTGAAGGTTATGTTTATAAGCTTAATAAGAAGGTTTTATCATCAATAATCAAATCCCCTCAGGTAAGTGTCCCTACGGCCAAGCTTTTGGCCAATTATTTACAGAGCAGCAATCGAAATATTGGTCTTTCTTATCGAAAAGAAAATGAACCTCCTCAATTTCACAATTTAAAACAAGTTATCCCTTTATCTATTTTGATGAGAAATAAAATACTACCACTCGATTTACAGCAAAACGAATTACTCATTGGGCTGGTTAATCCAAATGATACTAGCATTTTTCAAAACGTATCAAGATATTTGGGTAGTCTTCGCTTGCGGTTCCAAATTATCTCTGAAAGCTACTTTGACAAACATTTAACTTCTCTCAAGGAACAATTTTATCCACGATCATTAAATCAAAACCCTCGTAGAACTATTTCCCCCGTGGAAATACTAGATGATATTATCGTTGAAGCAATCACTTCCAGAGCATCTGATGTGCATTTTGAACCTTTCAATCAATTCTTATGTATCCGTATGAGAATCGATGGTGTTCTTCAAGAAAAAGATGAAAGTTTTATGATGGCAAAGGGGGGCAAGGAAATGATTAATCGCCTCAAGGTGTTATCAAACATGGATATCACTAACAACATGACTCCTCAGGATGGTCAATTACGAACGAAAATTCACGGAGTCCCCGTATACGCACGGGTTTCTTCTGTTCCAACAAAATTTGGGGAAAAAATTGTCTTAAGAGTAATTGCTGAAGCAAATTCAATTATTCCATTGAGCACCATTGCCCCCGATAAGAATATTGTACAAAAACTGCAATCAATTATCCAAAGTAAGCAAGGACTTTTTATTGTCACAGGGCCCACAGGTTCAGGAAAGTCCACATCTTTATACTCACTACTTAATGAAATAAATAAAGTTGGAGTGAATATTACCACTCTTGAGGACCCAGTCGAATTATCAATTCCAGGAGTTACCCAAATAGAAGTTAATAATGAGCAAAATATGAGTTTTGCCAAAGGAATGAAAGCTATACTTCGTCAAGATCCAGATTGCATTATGATTGGAGAAATTCGAGATCGAGAATCTGCCAAAATTGTTTTTGAAGCGGCCGTCACTGGACATTTAGTTTTTTCTACTTTGCATACAAACTCTAGTTATGATGTGCTCTCACGCCTTAAAGATTTTGGTGTGGACTATTCCACCATGGCCGCAGGCCTAATTGGTGTCATGGCCCAAAGACTCATCCGTAAAAATTGCTCTGGATGCCTCACTGAATATGAAATATCAGATGAAGAGTATGATTTTTTACAACTCAACTTAGGTGAGAAAGCGCAATACTTCAGAAAACTTAAAAAAGGATCGGGATGTAATCAATGTAACTTCACAGGTTACCTCGGCAGAATTCCTGTTTTCGAAGTATGGAATAAAAGTGCCAATAGTGTTCGCGCCATCGAACAGCAAAGTAGTTCTAGTGAACTTCTCACAACTCTCAAAGAGGATGGCTTTGTTACGATCTTAGAATTTGGAATCAAAATGGCCATCTCAGGATTAAGTACAGTCAAAGAAGTTAAGCGCTGTCTTTATCAGGGATAGCAATAATAATGGGCAAATGACTATTTGTCTCAACTACAGAATGTAAATATTAATTATTACTCTTTTTTCTTATTTTACGAAAAAGATCACTCATCTATTTTGTTCGCTTTTCGACAAGACATCTATCAATCAAAACAAAGGATAATCCATGAAAAAAATCTTTTTCTTATTAGTCGTCTTTTCATTTATTGCAGTTTCTTGCGGACCTAAAGCAAGTGGGAAAGGTGGAGATACGGGAACAATAATGGCAACGGTTGAAGTTGAAGGTTCCGGTGGAAATTAATATATTTTAAAATGCGTAAAAAAATAATTTAATTAGAAACATATTTTAAGGAGAATACATGAAATTAATTATTATAATGGTTGGAATTTTTTCAACATTTAGCTTATTCGCTGAACAAGTAGGAACTTGGACTGCAAGTCCAGAGTTTTTAAGACTAAAAGTTTATGGAGTTTACGCCTCTACAAGTAATGACTGCTCTAATCTCCAAACTATTTTTTCTTCGGAAACAGCGGAAGAAGTTAATTTTTTAGATGCTCCTAACCTTGGCTCGGGAATAATTCCTTCCGGCACTTATCCATGTGTTTTGATTGAAATGAGCAGTCAAATAACTTATGCAAGTGACGCTGATTCACCAAATGGTGCCTGTGGAGAGGGAACTGAAAATACATTAACTGTTTGTCAAACTGGAAACACAACAACTCTAGCTGACGGAACAGTAAATAATTGTCTAGACGACACCGATGTTAAAGTTGCTTTATATTTAAATACAATTGCGGCCTCAGATGGTTCTGATAGTCACAACCAAGATGTTTGGAATAAACCGACAAGTACAACTGATACAACGAAAGGCTTTACACTTCAGCAAGCTCTTGTTGTATCGTTAGAAGCTTCAGGTCAATTTGATGTTAATGGTAGCAATAAAGTAATGGAGTGGAATAATAATGGAACTACTGAATGCGAGTTTCAACCACCGTTATTTAGCTTTTCACAAAACTAATAATTTTTAATATTTCAAAATAGGGAGTAGTATTCCTGCTCCCTAAATTAAAAAAATACATCATCTAAGTTTAAATCTTAACAATCTAACTCGCCGCACATTAACTTAAGTAATTTTTATAGTCGTTGAATCGATCAACTCATGGTATAAAACCACCCTATTTTTATAAAATTTTGCCTTAAGGAAAAACTATGAAAAAAGCATTGATCACTGGAATCACAGGTCAAGATGGATCTTATTTAGCAGAACTTCTACTCGAAAAAGGCTACGAGGTTCATGGGATTATTCGTCGAAGCTCAAGTTTTAATACTGGGAGAATTCTCCATATTTATAAAGACCTTCATGAAGATGATACTCGTTTGTTCCTCCATTATGGGGATCTTAATGATGCTAGTTGCTTAGAAAAGCTTATTAATGAAATTGAGCCTAATGAGATTTACAATCTTGGTGCCCAATCTCATGTAAGAGTTTCTTTTGATATCCCCATCTATACTGCTGAATCTGTTGCAATGGGAACACTCAAGATATTAGAGGCCATCAAAAACTCTGGGGCTATTGAGAAAATAAGATATTATCAAGCTTCTTCCAGTGAGATGTACGGTAAGGTTCAAGATGTTCCTCAAAGTGAAACAACACCTTTTTATCCACGAAGCCCCTATGCTTGTGCTAAGGTTTATGCCCACTGGCAAACAGTTAATTACCGTGAAAGCTACAAACTTCATGGTAGCAATGGAATTCTTTTTAATCATGAAAGTCCTAGGCGAGGTGAAACTTTTGTCACTCGAAAAATTACACGAGCAATTTCTCAAATTGTAGCTGGGAAACAAGATAAACTATATTTAGGAAACCTTGATGCTAAAAGAGACTGGGGATTTGCAAAAGATTACGTGGAGGCCATGTGGCTGATGCTGCAGCAAGATTCTCCTGACGATTATGTTATCGCCACTGGAGAAACCTGGTCAGTCAAAGAATTTTTAGTCGAAGCTTTTTCTCTTATAGGGAAAAACTGGGAAGACTACGTGGAAATTGATCCACGATACTTTAGACCTGCTGAAGTTGATCTTTTAGTTGGAAAAGCAGACAAAGCAAAAGAAAAACTTGGATGGACTGCAAGAACTTCTTTCAAAGACCTGGTTAAAATAATGATAGCTGCAGACTTAAGAGATGAATATCCTGAATCAATTTCAGGAGCGCTTAAAGATAAGATTGGTCAAGAAGCTTATGCAGGTTTATTTAATTAGTCATAATTCGGAGAAATAATTTTGAAAACAGCACTATGTTTACTCACCCTAAATGAAATTGAATGTTTAAACTTACTATTTGACAAAATCCCCAAGCCTGGTCCAGATGCTGGCTTCGATGGTATTTATGCCATTGACGGAGGTTCAACGGATGGGACCATTGAGTTTTTCAAAGAAAGAAATATCCCAATTATCGGCCAGAGTAAAAAAGGAAGAGGTCAAGCATTCCAGAATGCCTTTAATGAAATCGATGCAGAAGCTTTTATTTTTTTCTCCCCTGACGGAAATGAAGAGATTGAAGATATAAAAAAATTCAAACCACTTTTAAAAGAGGGAGCGGATATCGTAATTGCTTCAAGAATGTGCCAAGGTGCTGTTAATGAAGAAGATCAAGACTTACTAAAGTGGCGAAAGTGGGCTAATAATGCCTTCAATATATTTGCAAATTTATTTTTTCGAAAAAAAGGTCCCTTCATAACTGATTCAATCAATGGCTTTCGTGCCATCACAAAAAATGCTAGCGAAACATTAAAGCTAGATGCCCCCGACTATACAATTGAATATCAAATGACTATTCGTGGATTTAAACATCAACTGAATATTGTGGAATTTCCCACCCATGAAGGACAACGGTTAGCAGGAGACACTGGTGCTCCATCCATCCCTACTGGCATTCGTTTTATAAAACGTTTTTTTCGTGAGCTTTTAGGTTAAATCCATGTTTAAAAAAATTTTTATTACCGGTGCTCGAGGAATGGTCGGCAGTAATCTGGTTGAAACTCTAAAGAACTCAAATAATTTAGAACTCATAACACCATCAAGAAAAGAATTAGATCTGCAAAATTATGCTCAGGTCGAAAAATTTATCCAGGGCACTAACCCTGATATAATTATCCATTGTGCTGGTAAGGTAGGCGGTATCCAAGCGAATATGGATGCCCCATTTTCATTTCTATCAGAGAATTTAGATATGGGGAGAAACTTAATCATGGCCGCTTTTAAATGCCAGATTAAAAGTATGATTAATTTAGCTAGCTCTTGCATGTATCCTCGAAACCTTGAAACTCCCCTTACTGAGGATTTAATACTAACTGGAGAGCTTGAACCCACAAATGAAGGGTATGCTTTAGCAAAAATAATGGCCTTGAAATTATGTATGGCCATAAATCAGGAAAACTCTGAATTTAACTATAAAACTTTGATTCCTTGTAATCTTTACGGAAAGTATGACAAATTTTCCGCTAAAAAGTCTCACCTTATTCCCGCAGTGATAAGGAAAATTGATGAAGCTATTAAAACTCAAGTAAATCAGGTTAGTATCTGGGGAGATGGTCAAAGCCGGCGTGAGTTTATGTACGCTGAAGATTTATGTAACTTCATTCTTTTTGCTATTAATAACTTCCAAGAAATCCCTCAAGTAATGAACGTGGGAATTGGAGATGATTATTCCATAGAGGATTACTACAGAATCATTGGAAAGATTATGGGGTATAATGGAAATTATACTTTTGATACTTCTAAACCAGCAGGAATGCGAAGAAAATTGGTCTCAGTTGAGAAACAAGAAAACCTGAACTGGAGTCCGAAACATTCATTGGAAAATGGAGTGCAAAAGACTATTGATTATTACCGCCAAGAGGTTTTGCATGAACACTAAATACCCACTCTCTTTAACTAGTTGGGGAGATGAAGAGATAAATGCCATTCAATCTGTTATAAAAAAAGATAGTTATTCAATGGGCGAATTAGTCCAGAAATTTGAGAGTGAATTTGCAACATGGTCTGGATGCAAATATGCCGTTATGGTCAACTCTGGTTCCTCGGCAAATCTACTAGCAGTCGCTGCTCTTTTCTACACTCAAAATAATCCTTTAAAACCAGGTGATGAAGTCATTGTTCCTGCTGTATCGTGGTCAACCACCTACTACCCTCTCTTACAATATGGCTTAAAACTTAAGTTTGTAGACATTGATATTGATACTCTAAACTTTAATCTACAAGCTCTCGAATCTGCCATAACTGAAAATACGAGAATGATTTTTGCCGTGAACTTATTAGGAAACCCTAATGATTTCACCATCATTAAAAATTTTATTAAAGATAAAAATATAGATTTAATTGAAGATAATTGTGAATCTTTAGGAGCAATACTGAATGGAAAGAAAGCGGGAACCTTTGGCACAATGGGTACCTATTCCTGTTTTTTCAGTCATCACATTTCAACAATGGAAGGTGGCTTAATTACCACTGATTCGGAAGAGCTATATCACATTCTTCTTTCCACAAGATCTCATGGTTGGACCAGGCATTTACCTAAAAATAATCTTGTTTCAGGAACCAAAAGTGATAACCATTTTCATGAATCATTTAAATTTGTTCTACCTGGATACAATCTTCGTCCACTCGAGATGTCTGGTGCAATTGGTTCTGAGCAACTAAAAAAGTTAGATCAATTTATTTCAGTCAGAAGAAAAAATGCGAATTTATTTCAAAATCATTTCATTGACCATCCCCACTTGCAAATGCAAAAAGAGATTGGAGAAAGCTCTTGGTTTAGCTTTGCATTAATGATTAAAGATGACTCTCTAAAATCCAGAGATGAACTCATTGAGTATCTTTCTAAAAACGGAGTTGAGACTCGTCCTATTGTAGCAGGAAACTTTGTTAAAAACCCAGTCATAAAGTACTTCGATTATGAAGTCCATGACAGTACAGCAAATGCTGATTACTTGGACCAACATGGCTTTTATATTGGAAATCATCATATTGATCTTTCTGAAAATATCGAATACTTTAAATCCTTAATAGATCTATTCTTCAAGTAAATACTTTTTTTAGCCAGATTATTTAAGACAGACCAAGAATGCATTATTTTAAAATATTTGCTTCTAAACGACCGAGTGGTAAATCCACAACAAAAGTGTTCAAGCGTCTCTTTTCATTATTCTCAACAAACAACTCTAGGCTAAATGGCTCTGCGATGGATGAAATAGAGACTAGTGATACAGTAAAGCGGATAAACTTCTCCTGCAGATTAAACTTAATAAATCCAAGATAGTTCTTATCCTTAATCATTATGGGATAGATATAAATTTGTTTCTTTAGAACTGGTAGATGAGGAATTATTGCAAATAAGGTTAATGGATCTAAAAAGTAATCTGAAATTGGCAACTTAAACAAATCTTTTCTTTTTAACTTCTCCCCAGGTTTTACTTTTCTTAAATGATAACTTATAGGAAATTTATAAAATTGAAATTCGTGACCCTTAAAGTCTTTTTCATTTCTGCAATAAGCTAAGTAACTTGGATGGAGCTGGTTCCTCTTAAATAAGGAACTCATCTCATTATCAAGTTGATACATGCTAGAAGCACTATTAAGTGTTTTTATCATTAATCGATTAGAAAGCTCACCTTGCTCATAATGAGAAGCTAAGTTTAACTCTGCTGCCTCTATATTTAAATAACTCAATAAATAGGTATGCTGGCTTTTTTCAATTCTTGGAAGAATTGACGATAAAGTTTTTTTCGAATTGTTAATTTCCGTTGTATAGTCCGGAAATAAATCTTTACCTTTTATGACCTCATGGGCTTCATCTTTTTGTGCAGGGAATCCATTATAACTGCCATCACATTTTGAAAAGCTAGTTTCATCTTTTATAAACGATAAAATTTTACGTCCTTTATCATATTCAAAAAAACCTAATTCAATTAGGGTTTCTAAGGAAACTTTTCTTTTTTTTGTTTTTATGATTAACGATTCGACCTTTTGGTAATTAACTCTACTTTGATCATAAAACTTGTCCTTTCCCCAAAAGATCAAAAGAATAGAAAAAATAATAACTAATTTTAGGTTAGATTTTTTTAGCACTTATAATCCCATAAACTTCCACGTTTTCATCCAGTAAACACATTTCTTTTACCTCAAAAACTTCTCGATCCTTTACTTCTAGCATGTTCCCTATTTTAATTTTCATATCAGTTCGGTGTAAATTACAATGCTCATGAAGAACTGAAGCCTCGGCAAAAAAAACATAAAGTGAAGTATCGCGATAAGGTATGAGAACTGAAACTTTAGCAGATGAAGCTTTTGAAAATTTTTGTAAATACTCACTATGCTCATTGATCAAATCTGAATTTGGAACCTTAGTTCCTTTGTTTCGCGCTGATTGAAAATTCACCAGCATGGTCCCCTTTAATTCATCCGGGCTATAAGTAATTCTCCCTTCACGTTTGGTAGGGTGAAAGCGAAAACCTTCATTCACAATTCCAATATGGCTAAGATTTATCTCGCGATTTAAAAAAATTCTTTTTGCCCAATTTAAATAATATTGACGAAAGTTCGCTTGTTCGAATGCATCTTTTAAATGATCCTTTTCTTTTCCAATTTTATCTATCAACAATTTTTCGTATGGATAACGAGAATTACCATAAACACCTTTGAGAATTTTTTTCTTATTAAAACCATACTGATTATAATTAAGATTAATTCTTTCAAGCATACTTTGATTTGCCTTTAAGTTAAAACCAATTAACAGCAATAATATAACTATTCTTAAGACTGACATCTTTTCCAAAATTTTTGATTTAAACATCAAAAAAACCAGAACCGGCATGGGTAAAAACCAAATTAAATCACGAAGCATAAACCTTGTACCAGCAGTTGTATTTGCAAACAACAGAAATAAAACAGCGAAAAGAATAAGGACATTAAACCTATAAATAGATTTATCTCGATTTTTTAAACTCAAAGCACTAATCACAAAAATCAATGAACCAACCACCCATGGCCAAAAAACCTTGGTGTAGTCCCAATAAGTCTCTATCATTGAAGAGAGACTTTGAATTTGCGAATAGCTATTGCGTCTAAGAAATAATACTTTAAAATTATAACTTAAATAAAGTTGAGATGCTGCAAGGTTATCATATATGAGAAGATGTAATAAAAAGCTTATCGAAAATCCAAAAATCAAAAGAGAAACGATGCTTAACTCATATGAGAACTTATTAAGTAATTTAATTTTGTTTTTAGTTAAATTAAGGATGAAGTTGATAAATGAAAACCCCAGATAAGCTAAACCAAAAACATTAAGACCGTAGACTGCTGAGAAGTCCGCAAAGCCTGGAGGAATAACGGTGGTCCAACTATTGGCAAAATAAAACAAAACAAGTAATAAGTTTAAAAATGATATAAGAATTTCAGTTTTATAATTTATATTATAAAAATATTTATAGTTAGCTTTAAAGTAAAATAAAATTAAAGGGAGCAAGCAAACGTAAAATACTACCTGTAGCTTCGTCAAAAAAGCAAGTCCAACAAAGACTCCGCTAAAAAAAATAAGGATCAAATTTCGGTTATTAGAGTTTTTAATACTAGTTAAAGAAAGACAGAAAAAACTCAAACTCCAATAAAAAAGTGCATAAGTTTCTGTCCGAACAAACGCGCTATGGTAATAAAGTGAAGGAAGAGTTAATAAAAGTATCATAACCAGGGTTTGTTCTAACCAGGATAAGTTTTTTTGAAATCGAAAGATACTCAATCCCATTAAGAGAGATGTACAAACTAATATTACAGGAGTGAATCCTCGTATAAAATCTAAATTTTCTCCGACAATGAGAAGTGGGTTTAAACTCTGTTGCAAATCATCTAATTTAATATGAGATAAAAAATGAAAGCATTTCGCAAATGACTGAGCAAAGCTAAGAAGAAGATACATTCCAAAACCAGTATGATTAATATGGGCCGGAAGCGCTTCATTATGAATCAACAACAAATCAAGGTTTGTTATATGATCCATATCGTAAATAAACCAAAAGGGAAAATCTGCTGAAATCTGATAATAAAATAAGAAGAATACTAAAGGAATAATAAAAAAGCGGAAATATGGATTTCGAAAAAAATCTAATATACGTATCATTACGGAAGCAAGATGCCTTTTAATGGATTAATATTGGTTATTCTATCCAATTAAAGAACAAAGGACTAGTTCAAAAACTATTTGAGAGAAAAATATTAATTTTTTATTGCTAAAGGATCAATATTACACTTTGCAAGAGTATCTTCATCACTTGCACTCAATATACATTTCATCTTTCCAAAATCTTTTTTATATTCACTTTCAGATTTTTTTGCCTCTTCTCTCATTATATCAATTCTACTGCACTTTACTTCATTATTTTTGCATTCTTGAAAGGCTTTCCTAAAAGTATTTAATTTTATTTGAGTTTTCTTAGCACGCTTAGAAAAAAAAGACATCGCATGATCTTTTTTTTCCTGAAAATTTGATTCATCTGCAACTCCAAAACTCATACTTAAGCTAATTAAGAAAAGAGAGACTATAAATTGATTTTTTAGCATAATATTTAATTTAAGTTATTGTGAAAACAATCGCAAACACCGTCGGGATCATTTAAACAGTTATTAATTCTTTCTATCGCAGTTTGGCGCCAATCCCTCTTCATTAAACATCCATTCGATCCCTGATCAATTATTTTACCATTTGGTGCCATGGCCGTTCCATAACCATAGAGTTTATTTTTAAATAAACGTGGATTTATTATATATCCAGAACAGGAGCAATGATCACAAGTTTTAGTGTGTCCATCTGGGCTTCTTCCTCCTAAACGGCAGGATCCAAATCTTCTATCGATCAGTGCTTGCAATTTTTGCTTATCATCTAATTCGATTAGCTCATGAGGTGAAAGACAATTAGATTTAGATAAACAAAATTCAATATTAATTTTGTGCTTGGATAATTTAGGTACCTTTTTATGGGACATTTCATGGCCAGGCTTCTTAGTCATACTATTTACTCGGCGGTTTATATTCTCACTTGTATTAAAATCCAATTCATTAGATGAATATGAAAATGTCTTTTTAAGCATTTTGCTGCCTACTTTCTTTCTCTTTTTTGCATAAGCTTCGTTCGATAATCTTTTTTCTTTAACAAACTTAGCCAAATTTTTCAAAACACTTTTCTTTTTAGATTTCTGACTTACTCGCTTAGTAGGATCACTATACCGATTTGGAATTTCTCCACCAAAAAATACATCTTTAAATTGATAAGCAGATACTCCAATTATAGAGACAACAATAAAAAATATGAATAATTGAAATCTCTGTTCCATTAAAATACCTTCACCATGGTTGTGAAAACTCATCGGTTAAAAAACATCTTTCTTGAGTTAAAGAGTTGGGTTATTGTAATCATTTTAAATTAGATAGTTACAAGATAATTCAATCTCAATAATTCTCTATATATTCCGACAAGTTATTCGACAAAGGATCATAATTTATGAGCGATGCACCTGTTCACTTCTACTTAACTTTCAATCCGCACTTAAATAAAGAATACAAAAGTGAATACACACAAGCTCACGCTTTTTTTGATTTACTAAAAGAACAAGTTAAGCAGGATAAAACAGCTTGGTGGGGAAAAATTATTGGACCCAATCGAAAAAGTATTTTAAAAATCGAAAACTTTCAAAATATTTTAGCTCAAAATAGCGAAGGGGGAAACTCAACCCATCTTTATATCACTGACTTTCAGAACCTATGGGTGGCAAAAGTTGTTAGCGTTAATAGTGAGAAAACTAAAACCGGTCAGTCTCTACCATTCTATGAAGGTCGAAATGTTGAAATTTGGTTTGAGATTTCTGATATGACCCTTTTAGAGTTTGATGGAAAAAAAACTGCAAGCCGACTTTCCGATCTCTATATTGATAATCAATTCATGCCATTGACCATTGATGAGCTCTCACCTTTTACCACTGGAATTAAATACCCATGTTATATTCAAGATCTAGCCGAAGAAGCTTATTTCGATGAAATTGAGGGAGAAGAGCAACTTTGTTTAGGGTTTAATGCTGGCCTTCATAGTAGTGCTTCAGTTCAAGTTATTCAAAATATTCAAAACTACGCTATTAATGAAACAATCTATCAAAAACTTCCCCATGCAGCTAAAAAAGAAATAGAGGCGGCCGAACTAGATATGCTTCAAGGAAGGTATCATAATTTAGGACGCATTGCCTTTAGCTATCTAAAAGCGCTTGAAATTGTTCTAAATCATTTAATATTAGGTTCAATAAAAAAAGCGGGTCAGGGACAACACTTCTGGGTAGATGCAACAACAAATCCCCCGAAATTATATTTAAATCAAACAAAAGATCATTTTACGCCTCTTTCTTATTTTCATAAAAACTTCTCCATTAATGCTTTAATCTATTTTGTCGAAAGATGTACGGCCAGCAATAATCTTAACTTTCGTAAAGCTTTTACAAAAAGCAAGAAATTTCTTACCTTCTTAACTGGTGAGTACCAAAAAATACAAAAAGAAAATCAATTTATAGAAATTCGAAATGCATTGGCCCACAATCAGGCAGATCTAGATTATAATACGGCCATGGCCATCCGAAATATTATATTAGGAGTGGGGACACCAGGAATTATTAATCGTTTTTACCAACTATACGCACCACACACTTATGGGCAACAATTAAAGGTACAGTCAGAAACTCTACCTATTGATAGTAAAAAAGAAATTCGTAAAGGCTCAAAGTTAAAACTAGTTAGTTAGTCCAATTTCAGAAGAAAATTTATTTGTAAATATTTTATTTGGATCAAATTTCTTAGCAATTTTTTTAAATTGCTCTAAGTTCGTTTGATAAGTCCCTTGATCTTTCACTTTTTCAAAAGTCCATGTTTTATTTTTTCCCCAATGAGGTCGTCCATGAAAATTTTTGATCAACATATTTGCAAAGTCTCGATATTTTTTTTCATATTGATCAAATTTTTTCTTTGAGAAACCTAAGGGAATATAGACAGGCATCTCAAAGAATGCAGCGATCTTCCCTTTCTGCCAAGGTCCCTTCTCTAAAGAACTCGTATGCCCAATCAATGTAGCATCATCAATGGGGGCAAACCGAATAAACACTCCAACTAATGGTAGACAAATGTTTTTCTCTTTAGCCATTTTATAAATAGCTTCAAAAGCTGGCTGTATAAATTTTTCTGGAACAGCTAACTCCCAATCCATCTGAAAAAAACCTGCTTGAGATTTTGTTAGATGAGAGCTGACCATTCGATGTGATTTACCTACTAAATTATGCGAGTATCTCTTTTTTTTCTTCTTTCCTCCATAGACAAAGGGAGGCTGTAGTTTAAACTGCCAATATCTTACTCTCTCCATTAAACACATGACTCTATTGTTGCAAGTGCCTAGTTGCAATATTTGTTTAAATGGTTTGGACAAGAAAGGAGGAATCGCCGGATCAAGTAAGCGGTTTTGAGCTCCTCTTTTTGCCTTATCCGCAGTTTTTGCTCCACAGGTTTTAACTATCTTATTCGATCCAGGAAACCAATTAAACTGCCCAAAATCGCAGTCTGCGATGGAGTTCAACAATCCCCTTTTTAATATGGTACTATCTCGATGATATGATGTTTTCACGTGCAAGTTAAATTGAGGTTGGATCAATAATTTCATTTTGGTAACGACACCTAATAATCCTAAGGACGCTCGAAGAGCTTTAAACTCAAATTTTTGATTACTAATTAAATCTTCATCATATTCCCTATTTTGAATATTCCCTTTACCATCAACAAATTCCATGGCCATAACAATATTAGAAAGAACGCCCGTATGCTTTGGAGTACTACCATGAGAAGCAGTAGCGATAGCCCCTCCAATTGAAACATCTCTAAAACCCATATGAGGAATGCCTTTCAATGCATAACCCTTTTCACTAAGCCATTCGGATAATTTAAAAACTGTAATACCTGATTCAGCTTCTACTACTTTTCCATATTTGGAATCAGTTATTCCGAGCACTTTGTCGAACTTCTCCATTGGAAGAGCTAATCCTTTAGAGCATAAAATATCTGTAGCAGAATGACTTTTCCCTATAACTTTCACTTTGCTCTTTTTGAAAATTGCTTTTTTTATAATATCTTGCACTTCCTCTTTATTAATAGGTATCTGAGTCGAAACATAGTCTTGGCATAGTATAATATTATTATAAGAACGAACTTTGACACCTTTTAAGCAATCACTTGGGCAATTTTTTATTGTTTCTCGCTTGTTTTTCTCGCAAACTAAATTTCCACAGGATTTAACCAATCTTACACCAGGGCATAACTTCTTTTCGGCCATTACTTCAATTTCAAAATTTAAATTCTCTGCTGCTTCTCGATATTGAGATTGAGGTGATTGTGCGATTGAATTGGCAGAATTTATAATTACAAGAATCGTTAGAAATATTTTTCTCATTTATCACTCTCTCGTTATGCTATTCAAATTG